>NZ_SGSX01000005.1:0-202089 GCF_004209355.1 Acinetobacter sp. WCHAc060025
ATTCAAAATTCTACTTTTTTGCTTAAAAATACAACCGTGTTATGCAGCGTATTCACCGCGACAAGTTTCAAATCAATAGAACATGACTATATTTTTTCCTGTTATTTACGCTCTACAAGGAACAATCACGCTGTAAACGCTATTTTTTAAAGGAATGTCTATATAAGAGTTCTTTACTGCCTATTTTAAATTCATCGGTCGATTTAGGTTATAGCTCATCTAAGACTTTTACAGTTTTGAATCAATCTCTAAATAAGCCAAAATCATCGTGGTCAGTTCTTTTTTCAATTGTTGTTCTGAAATCAAAAAATTATTGTTACTGACATAACGCATCATGGTAAATAAAGTGCTATTGATGATGACAAAAGATTTGTTCTTGAGTGTCTCAAAACTCCAATCTTTAAAAAACCGACTAAATACGTATAAACCGACTTCATAAAAATGTTTTTCTAAAATTTTGGAAGCATCTGAATTGTTATAACCATGCCAATGTTTCAACACTTCTATAAAGAAGCCGTCATCGGCTTTCATCATGTCAAAACCGAATTGAATACTAAGTGGAATAATTTCTCTGATCGTTAAATCTTCTTGGCTAATCGCAATCTGCTTGAGCGCCAAACCCAGTTGCTCACTCTTACGGCGCAAAAGCTCCTGAATGATTTCTTCTTTATTACCAAAATATTGATAAATCGAACCAACACTGACACCTGATTTTTCAGCAATTTTAGGTGTAGTCACATTGAGCAATCCATGTTCAGCAATACATATTTGAGTCGCTTCAAGAATGCTTTCAACAATCATTTTTGCGCGTTGTTGTTGTGGTTTTTTTCTCATCATGCGCCCTCATTCAAATGCGAATTGAATGCGAATAATTATTCATATTAGAGTTTGATTAAACAATAAACAGGTCAAACGAGAAATGCAAACTTTAATTAAACCGACGCGTTTAGCACCTTTTGAAAAAATGTCACGAAATAATATTAAATTTAAAATTTTTAATTATTTGACAAATCAGCAAGCTCAACCCAGTTATGAAGAATACATTTCCTTAAATACAGCCTTACAAACGGGCGATGTTCCGATGGATAAAGTCATACAATGGGTCATGACCAATCCTCGCCAAAATCGTAAGTTATTTGAAACTGCGCTTTATCAAGGTATTGACAAACTTCCTCAAGAAGAGCCTGTCCTCACTGAGTTTTTTAATCTAGTTGAAAAAAAACCAATGTGGTTTGACCCTGTTAAAATTGAAACTGCCATTCAATTTACCCATCGACTAGGTGCTAACGGAACTTATATTCTTCGTGATTTGGCATTAATGACTGGTTATCAATATCCAGGCTTCAATCAGCCTTTGATTGCGACGGGCGCATTGAGCAAATATGCAGGGAAGCGTCTGGCTGAAACACATAAATGGTGGCTAGATGTCAATAAACCCAATAGTTTCTCTCGTTTTAATGAGGGTTTTACATCAACAGTTTATGTCCGTTTCATTCATTCTTTAGTCCGTTATCAACTGAATAAATCTAAAGATTGGGATCGAGAAGTTTGGGGTGAGCCAATCAATCAATACGATCAAGCCATGACCAATATTGCATTTAGTGCTGTATTATTGATTGGAGTTCGTGCGATTGGGATATTCCCAAGCAAAGCGGAATCCGAAGCCATTATGCATTTTTGGAAATATGCTGGTTGGCTTATGGGCATCGATGATAAATGGCTCGTTGATAAAGAATCAGAAGCATGGAAATGGATGCAGTGGTTGGATTTTGCCCATCCAAAGGTTGATGAAAGTAGTCGAGTTTTGGCAAAAGGACTATCCAAAGAACCCTTCGAACGTCAATACAAACATTTCAATACCTTTTTACAGAAAAAAGCTTACCAAAATCACTTAGATGTCACTCAACTCTTTATTGGCCCCAAAAAGATGAAAAAATTGGGGTTAAAACCACGCACCCTCGCTTGGTATCCATTCTATCTCATGGCGAAGAACACCGTTCTCTATAATGGTGCAAAGCATATTGGTGTTTTGGATCGTTATTTACAAAAACATGGTCGTGCAGAACAGGAATACAGCCTAGAACTTTATCAAAATGCAGGAAAGCAATTGGCAAGTATGCATCAGTAGCCTTTTCAAAATTAAAAAATAAGGAAGCATGTTCGCTTCCTTATTCTTCACTGATCTAACTATTTAAAATTTATTGATGATGACCATGCATTGGCTCAGAAGCTGAAGCATTCATATGATCCATCTTTGTCATATCCTCTTGGCTCATCGAAGCGTGATTCATACCTTCATGCGCTATATTGTCATGCTTCATGTCTTGATTCATTTGCGACATATCATGTGGCTGAACTGATTTCTGTTGCTTACTCGGCATGTAATCTGGTTCATTCTCTATTGCCAAATAGAAAATTCCCATAAAAATACAGCTTAAAATAATCGCAACAACCAAGAGTGGCCATCCCCAAAATGATTTTTCAGGGGAGAGTTTATTGCTGTCATTACTCATATAAAGTCCTCAAATTTAAAATATTTCAATGAATTAAAATTTCATGCTCAGACGCGCCCAATAATTACGTCCTGTATTGTTAAATTGCTCATTCGAAGCAAAGCCGAAGCCTGAACTGCCTGCCTTATTCAAATGTTCGGTATAGGTTTTATCCAAAACATTATCCACACCGATCGCAAGATTTAAATCTTTCTGAATATTATATGAAGCATTCAGCGCCAAAGTGGTAAAACCCGCACTCTCACCCATGTCATAGCCCACGATATTACCTTGATTTAGGCTAATACGATCCTGCTTTGCCACAGTACGAACCAACATTCCCAATGAATATTTATCTTGTACATAACGTACATTCAAACGAGCCTCTAAGGGTGCAATTTGCGGTAATGGCTTATTCGTATCTGTATTTTCACCCCAAGCATACATAGCACTTAGATCTGCTTGAATCGTATCAGCAAATTGATAGCCCACACCTGCTTCAGCACCTGCAATGGTTGCGTCGACATTTTTAGCACCAGCACTAAATGATGAACCATGATCATGTCCACCTGAAGTTGGATGATTATGATAACTCATTAAAATATAGTCGTTAATCAATCCTGCGTATGCCGATACCCACGAGCTGAATGCACCATGTTGATGCTGATAACCTAGATCCAACTGCAAAGTCTTTTCATTTTTTAAATCATTAAAAGCTGGCGTAGGCATTCCCGTATTACCATGAGCTGTACTGAATAACTCCCAATAATCAGGTACACGCTCTACATAACCCAAACCAATATAAGATTTGGCATTATGTTCAGGATGTTGATTCTCCAAACGAATAAATCCACTCGGAAGTGTTTCTTTACGTTCATCATTGAGTTTGAGTGCATCAATTTTGACTTGATCAATACGCCCGCCTGTCACCAATTTATAGGCATCATTAAATTGGTAAGCAAGTTCTCCAAATGCACCATATGAATGAAACTTCATATTGGTCGCCAAAGGCATATCCATCATACGAGATGTCATAGCACCTGCATGGTGATTCTGCTGGGTATCCACACCTGTAATCAGGCTGAGTTTATCCCACTCTGAAGTCATCGCAAGACGTGTGTTTAAAGTACGACGTGTCACTTGCATAGAAGATTTATCTAAATACATTTCATGAGTCATATGATCATGTTTCATTTCAGGTGTACGTAAACTAAAGTTATCCATCACATGATCGTTATAACTATAGTTCACCTGCCCTTCGATTTTTCTAATCACATTGGTGATATTTTTCTTTTCAAAACGTAGCCCTAAGCTTTCACGTGCAAACTGTGAGCCATCCATTTCACGACCTGCATATTCAGCTTCACCATCGGCTTTACCACCCGTCAACTCAATCCAAGTATCGTCATTCGGTGTCCAACCCAGTGCTAAATCTGTATTCCAACGCTCCCACGAAGATGGAACAGAGTTACCATCACCATCCTTATAACTATTCGATTCTGAACGATTGGCATTTAAACGAATATATTTTTTGCTATCCCCGACCGTAGCTTCAATGTTGTGATCCAAACGTCCAAATGAACCCACTAAAACACTGGCTTGACCTTGATAAGGTTTATCTTCTAATTGAGGCTTCTCTCGTTCAAAAATAACCGTGGCAGCAGAGCCTGTATTGGCATATTGAACAGTTTGAGGTCCTTTAATCACTGAAATTCGATCAAAACTTTCAGGTTGAATATACGAAGTTGGCGCATCCATACGTGCAGGGCAAGCACCGAGATTTTCACTACCATCGGTTAAAATTTTAATGCGTGAACCGAACATACCTCGGAATGTGACATCACCATTGGTTCCACCACTTTTAATCGAGTTAAACCCAGCAATACTTTGTAAATAGTCTGCGCCATCAGTTGCAGGCACAGGTTGAATTGGCTGTTTTGGATCTGCATGGATAATCAGACCATTGGCATCATTATTCAGTTGTGCAGTTACTACAATCGGGGCAAGTTGCGTTGTGTTCTCTTGCTCATGAGCAAAGGCAATTGATGAATAACAAGCAATACAAATCGCAGCCGCTAAAGGCTGTAAAAAAAATTGAGGCTGAGACATTTTCTTTCTCTTAAATCTGGTTAAAACAAGGCTGGAGTCAGTCAAGACCCTAGAAAACATGTTGTGATTTAAGCGAAAACGGGTGGGGCTCGCCCTTGAGGGAGCAGAAATAGGCGTTGCAGAACAAAATAAACATGGCGAAATGCTTTTTGAAATGCAAATAAACGAACTTGAATACGATCTAAAACTTCTTTGACTTCAAGTTCAGGCGGTAAAACCAAATTACCATACACTGTACAGTATTGGCACTGATGACCCGCGTCATGGTGATGAGAACTTGTAGAAGTTTCAACGTGATGATCGGCATGAGCTGAAAGCTGATTCATCGCAGAACCGTGTATTACAGAACTACCTGGTACAGAATTATCTAATACAAAATCATGCGATGCTAAATGATGTTGATGGTGCGAACTTTGTTGATGCTTTTCATAGAAATGACTTTCGGTTAAAGCTTGAGAAATAGTTTCACAGACCGGAGCAATTTGATATTGCTTCGGTAGCAAAGGCTGTAGAAATACAGCAATCTGTAAAAATACTGCGGCAAAACCCAACAGTAAGCCTAATCTCAACAAAACGTTCATCTCAACATTTTACGGCGACAAGTATAACAAAGCCCAATCAAAATTGGGCTTTGTAAACAACAGAAAATGTTAAATACTAAAATTTCAAAAACTTAATTCAGAATCTAATCATTAACGCTTCGCGGGCACTTTTTGCTTTTCACGCTGACGCACAATTTTTTCGACTTTTTCACGCGCACGTTGGCGTTTTAAAGGAGATAAATAATCGACAAATAACTTACCATTTAAGTGATCCATTTCATGTTGGATACAAACAGCAAGAAGTTCATCCGCTTCTAGCTCAAAAGCTTTGCCTTCAAGGTTAATTGCTTCAATTTTTACGCGTGACGGACGCTCAACTTTATCGTATATTTGTGGGACAGAGAGGCAACCTTCTTCATAAGGTAATGTTTCTTCTGTAAGGGGCGTTACTTTGGGGTTAATGAACACCATTGGTTGATCTTTATTTTCAGACAAATCCATGACGATGAGTTGGATATGATGATCGACCTGTGTCGCAGCCAGACCTATACCTGGTGCTTCATACATGGTTTCAAACATGTCGGCAGCTAATTGGCGAATTTCGTCAGTCACTGTATCGACAGGTTTTGCAATGGTGCGTAAACGGGGATCAGGAAAACTTAAAATAGGTAATAAGGCCATACTGAATCCTCTGTTGCTATGCCATTGATCTTAAAACTAAATGAAGAGTGTGCTTCATTAAAAAAATGTCTGTAATATGCGTATTATAACGCATATAGATACATAATTTTAGGAATTATGATAATGAAAAAGGTTTTATCTGGCATAACGAACTTTCATGCCAAGGGGTTCAAGAAGCACTTCCTTGCTGTAACACTATGTTTAAGTGCAGGATTCACTTACATGGAAGCAACACATGCAAGCCCGAATACTAACCCACCTGCGCTCAAAGCCAATGCGCCAAATGTCTATGTGGTGAAGCGTGGCGACACACTGTGGGATATTTCAGGAAAATTTTTGAGTAAACCGTGGCGTTGGCCTGAAATTTGGGCAAGCAATAAGCATGTAAAAAATCCACATTGGATTTATCCTGGCGATAAATTATTGCTTTGTACGCTGGATGGTCGTCCTTTGATTGGGGTTGATGAAGGTGATGGTTGTGAAGGAATTATCCGTCGTCATCAAGGTGGTGCATCTTTACGACCTCAAGTACG
Organism: Acinetobacter sp. WCHAc060025; assembly: GCF_004209355.1. Lineage (NCBI taxonomy): Bacteria > Pseudomonadati > Pseudomonadota > Gammaproteobacteria > Moraxellales > Moraxellaceae > Acinetobacter > Acinetobacter sp. WCHAc060025. Next base: position 6,358 of record NZ_SGSX01000005.1, read on the forward strand.
CGTTGAATCAATCAATAATGCGATTTCAGTCATTCCATTATCAGATATTAAACCTTGGTTAGAACACAGTATTGTGGTCAATCCAGAATCTTTACAAAACATTCCTTATACCGTGGGTGCGGCAGATAATCGCGTCATTACAGGTGCAGGTCAAACTGTTTATGCACGTGGTAATGGTCTAGTTGTCGGACAGCGCTATGGTGTTTACCGTGAAGGTAAACCTTATACATTTGTAAATGCGGAAGGTAAAAAATTCAATGCAGGGCTTGAATTAACTGAAGTTGCTTCAGCGGTTGCTTCTGCATCTGAAAATGATGTCACCACACTTGAACTGACGGATAGCTACAATGCTGAAGTCCGTAAAGGTGATTATGTCCTACCACGTTATGATGCTGAATTACCGAGCCTATTTTACCCAACAACAACCAATCAAGTGGCTTCTGGTGGCAAAGTCGTTCGTGTTCAAGGTTCGATTGGCACGGCAGCACAATACAGTGTCGTCACCATTGACCGTGGTAGTTTACAAGGGGCTCAGTCAGGTCAGGTATTTAGTATTTACCAACAAGGTGAAACTGTGCGCGATCCAAAAACCAAAGAAACAATTAAATTACCAGGTCAACATATTGGTACATTAATGATTTTCAAAAGTTTTGACCATCTCAGCTATGCCTATATCTTAGATAGCAGCTTGCCAATCAAAATTGGTGCGGACATCCGACCGCCTGCAATTTCTGACAACTGAGTTTTGTCAAAAACGATCTCTATATAGTGTGATTTGAATATGTTGAATCAAATACCCGATGATCAATTCAATACCATCAAACTGTGGTATTTGGTTCAACATTCACTCAGCGCATTTCGAAAATTAGAAACTTATTTCGGATCTATTCAACAGGCAATTCAAGCTGAAAATTTAGCGCGATGGTCTGAACTAAAAATTCATAAAAGTCATATTGAACGAGCCAATGAGTATTTAAGCTCAAACGGCGAAGCTAAATTTCAAATTTGTATTGATAAAATAAAACAACATACTGATTTTATTCTATTAGACACAGATCCTCATTACCCCCAGCAACTCTTAGCTTTTGACAATCATCCGCCGATATTATTTGGCAAAGGTTCTTTCCAAAACTTAAGCCAACCGCAAATCGCGATTGTAGGCAGTCGCAAACCTAGCCCACATGGTAAACAAGTGGCTTATGATTTTGCCTATTATCTTAGTGAAAAAGGCTTTTTTATCACCAGTGGTTTAGCACAAGGCATAGATGAAGCAGCCCATATGGGTGGCTTAAAAAATCATCGAACCATTGCTGTGATTGGAACAGGCTTAGATCTGATTTACCCAAGTCAAAATAAGCATGTACAAGAACAAATTTTGCAAAACTCAGGCACAGTCATTACTGAATATCTGCCTGAAACCCAACCTATTCAACGAAACTTCCCTTATCGCAATCGTATCGTCAGCGGGCTGAGTTTAGGGGTACTGGTTGCAGAAGCACAATTGGGCAGTGGCTCGTTGATCACGGCGCAAACTGCGGCAGAACAAGGTAAAATCATTTTCGCGATCCCTGGACATATTTATGGTGAGCATCATCAAGGCTGTCATCAACTGATCCGTGAAGGCGCAATTCTGGTCGACCACCCTGAACAAATTGTTGAAGACCTCGCTTTACCTACACAGTGGCATTGCGAACAACATGTTGAAAATACTGAAAAACGTGCAGAAGTCAGACTATCACCTGAAATTCCAGCACATTTATTTAGTCTTTATCAGTCGCTTGATTGGATTGGGCAAGATTTAGATTCACTGGTTGAAAAATCACAATTAAATACTGCTGAATTAACCAGTTACCTGATGGAACTCGAACTTTTAGGACTGTGTATTCAACAGTCTGGACGTTACTTACGTTGCCGAGCGAGTCATTAAGGTTCACAATAGTCCTTTACTCAAATAATGGACAAGGTGAATCTCAATGATTACAACCTCAGTTGCTGAAGCTGCTCAAGTTCTTCAACAAGGTAAAGTATTGGCTTATCCAACAGAGGCAGTATGGGGTCTGGGCTGTGACCCTTATAATGAAACAGCATTCTTAGAGATTTTAAAACTAAAACAACGTCCAATCGAAAAAGGCGTCATTTTATTGGCTGGACAACTTTCCCAAGTTGAACATTTGCTCACTGATATCGATCCTACCATTCGTGAACAAATCATTCACTCATGGACTCAACGTTCAAAAACAGAACGTGCCACCACATGGTTACTCCCTGCCGATGACCAAATTCCTAGATGGATTAAAGGCGACCACCCTCAAGTGGCTGTCCGTGTCACCAACCATCCTTTATGCACCGCGCTTTGTAATGCATTTAATGGATTCATTGTTTCAACCAGTGCTAATCCCGCAGGTTTAGAGCCTGCTCGATCATTACAAGAGGCAAACCAATACTTTGGTTCTGATCTCAATTATTTAAATGGTGATTTAGGTTTAAGTCGTGAGCCAAGTAAAATTATTGATGCATCTACAGGTGCAATTATTCGTGCTTAATACTTTACTTTTACAATATAAATTACATGACAAATTTTAATATTTTCAATAAAAAAGCAAAAAAAAACTCAGCCATATATAGGGTTGGCTGAGCATAAAAAAGGATGCGTTTAACCACATCCAGAGGGTATGACAAATTGATTGAGATTTTAGTTTAAGTAAAACTTAATCAATCTCGATAGAAAGATTATGCTACAAATACTTTTTTAATACAAATGTATTAATCTTCACATACTTAGCCTCAAACCTGCGATACAAAGAAAATTCGATCAACCAATAAAATTAAGTAATTCAATTTATTTTAGTATTTAACTTTTTAAATAAATTGGATGATTATTTTCGAATAAATTGAGTACTAAAAATATTTTAAATTTGAGTTTAATTGCATACTTTTCCACCAAAAACAACCTAAAATTATTCGACTTATGTACTATTTTTGGCACTAAGTGACTTTTTTTGCGCCAATGCAATTCCGAGTAAAATAATTACCCCACCGATTGTATGTGAAACCGTCCAATCTTCGTGTAACCAAAAAAAAGCAATAATAGCGGTAAACACGGGCATCAAATTCATAAAAATACTGGTACGGTTAGGACCAAGATATTGCACAGCGAGCATCCACAATAAAGGTGCCATCAACGATGGGAAAATACCTGCATAAAGCACACTGGCAACATTGTCATGATTAATTGAATCCAAGCCGAAATACAGAATAAACGGTAAGTGATAGACCAAGCTAAATGCAATTTGCACATATAAGCTAATCAGTAAGGGAACTTTTAACTGCCATTTTTTTAGGAATACCCCATAAAAAGCATAAAAGAACACTGCCATCACCATCAGTACATCGCCCCAATGCCCTCCCAATTGGGCAAGGTTGGCGAAACTTCCTCGACTAATGACGTAAAGTAGCCCAAAGAAAGACAAAAGACTTCCGACGACAGCGAAACGATTCGGAATTTCTCTAAGAATGAGGATTGAAACAAAAATCGTAAATACAGGTATAAAAGCGTTGATAATCCCCATATTGGTTGCTGTCGTATAGTGCGCCGCGCTATAAGCTAAACCTTGGTACAACACCATACCAAAAGCACTCAATACAGCAAATTGCATAAAATGCTGTTGAATGAGTTGGCGTTGCTGCCACGCTTTTGGCAACATAAACGGTGTTAAAATAACGAATGCCACCAACCAACGATAAAAACTAATGCTGACAGGCGAAATATAATCCGAAACATAGCGTGTTACAGCAATATTCATTGACCAGATTAAAACGGCAAAGATCGGTAAGCTGACTGCCCACCACATCGATTTACTATTGGTGTACATAATTTTAGCAATTCAAGGTTGTTTTAAACATTATCAAAGAAGTCGGAATTAATTTAAATATCGTATTTCAGACATCAATAGCGGATTTCAGACACATGTTATTCTTTCCAAGCTTAAAACAATGTCCATGTTTTAAGTGCCAAAGTCACAACATTCTCCAATTGCTCTATCGCAACACCATCACGTGCTTGCATAGTCAAGCCTTGAATCACTGTCACATAGTAATCCGTCATGGCTTGAATATCAGCATCTGAGCTTAAATCACCATCTTCAACACCCTGCTGTAAGCGTTGATAAATTTTTTCTTTAACCTGTTGTCTTTTTAACAATAAATCATGCTGAAGAGGCTGATGTTGCTCTGAACAATTCATCGTTGCAGTCACTAACATACAACCTGTCGGTTTATCCTGTTGCAACAATTTTTTTAGATTTTCATAGAGATAGAGTTCAATCGCAACTTTCGCAGTCTCAGCTTGTTGAAAAATCAAGTCCAGTGAACAGGCTTCATGTTTTAAATAATAATCTAAACATGCATGGAACAGCTGTGATTTATCTCCAAAGGTACTGTAAATACTCGGTGCTGTGAGGTTTAGGGCTTTGGTTAAATCACTCATCGCAGTCGCTTCATAACCATATTTCCAAAAGAGCATCATGGCTTTTTGTAAAGCTTCCTGCTCATCAAAGCATTTTGGGCGACCACGGCGTCGCTTCAATTCTGGATGAATATCTTGCTTTTCTGAGACTTGAATATGCTCTTCTGAATTTGCCATAAACTTCACATATATTTTTATAACGAACATTATTAAATTAATTGACAATCAAAAAACAATCAAATATTTTATTTTTATAACGATCGTTAATGAATTAAAAACAAGCCAAGCAAACTATCGCCAGACAGGAAATCGCCTCATGAATATGATGCAACCACAAGATACGCAACCACAAGACTTAGAAACGCCCCCCAGTAGCCAAGGCAGCTGGGTTGCTTTATTGACAGTTGCCATTACTGCTTTTGCTCTTGTCACCAGTGAATTTCTCCCCATCGGAGTGATCAATAATATTTCTGCGGATTTAAATGTTTCTGTCGGCACAGCAGGTCTGGTCATCACCCTACCTGGAATCATGGCTGCCTTAGCTGCACCACTCCTACCTGTTTTGGTTAAAAATTTAGACCGACGTTATTTGTTATTGGCACTCGCTGCGACCATGGTGGTAGCCAATGCAGTCACCGCCATTGCACCCAATTTTGAAATTTTATTGCTCAGTCGTTTTATTCTCGGTTTTGCCATTGGTGGATTTTGGGCAACCGCAATTGCTTTGAGTGGTCGTTTAGCACCAACACATTTACCGATTGCTAAAGCCACAGCAACAGTCATGGCGGGTGTAACCCTTGCCACAGTCTTAGGTGTACCGATCGGAACATGGTTGAGCAATGCTTATGGATGGCGTACATCGTTTGCAATCACCTCTATCATTGGCTTTTTCGTCGTCGCATTGGGGGTTAAGTTTATTCCAAACTTAAAACCAGAATCAGCGATTCATTTTAGAGATTTGCCTGCTTTATTACGCATTAACAAAGCAAGACAGGGTTTAATTATTATCTTGCTGATTGGTTTGGCTCATTTTTCATCTTATAGTTATTTAACCCCATTCTTTAAAAACTCTGCTGGTTTTGACAACACCACTATCAGTTCATTACTCTTATTATTTGGTATAGCAGGGATTTTTGGCAATGCTTTCGCAGGTTATAGTGGTAACTTAAACGTCCGATATACTTTTGCCTTTGTGGCGATCTGTTTTGCGATTGTATTCTTTGGTTTCCCATTATTTGCTATACATATTTCAGGTGCATTTATTCTGACCGCGTTATGGGGTTTTGCCTTTGGTGCATTCCCAACAACAGCGAATATCTGGATGTTTCTACACGCACCACATGCTGTTGAAAAAGGAATGCCGTTATTTGTTGGCTTTTTCCAAGTCATGATTGCAACTGGTGCATTGATTGGTGGTTATGTAGTAGACCATTTTAATGCCAATATTTTGTTGTATAGTGTACTGAGTTTTATCATTTTAGCTTTTATTTCTATATTCACCCTGAGTCGTGGGCTGAATAATCCAAAAGCAGAGCTAAACCCTGTGCCATGTAAGAATTAGTTATTTTTTTAAATAACCAAATGCAAAAAAAAATTGACATCGATATAGACCCGCCCATGTATGCAGATTTGATTTCAGTAGAAGAATTCTTCTACCAAAAACATGATGTCATCACACCCCATTCTAATCTATGGGGTGATTTTAATTTAAGTTTAAATGGCACTTTAGAACTGACGATTGCAGATGAAATTTATCTGTCACCACCGAGTTATGGTCTGTGGATTCCTCCACAAACGCATCATTACTGTGCAGGAGTCAATGATCAACAGACCCATTATATATGTATTCGGATTCATCCTCGATTGTGCAGTCAACTCGCCGATAAAACCAGAACCTTAAATGTCCGTCCCTATCTTAAGCAAACCATTGAAGAAATTTTAGATCAACAAAAACAAGGCATCCCAATTCCACAATATTATGAACATTTGTTGCAATTGGTTGTCGATCAGATCCAACACAGTTCCTGCTACGAGCACTATTTACCCAAGAGTAATCACCCCATTCTAAATCCTATTTTAGATTGTCTCGCAGACACTTCACGCTTTCATAAAAGCATGCAAGAACTGTTAGATCCCTTTCAAATCACCGAACGGCATGCGCTTCGACTCAGTCAGGAACAACTTCAACTTAGCCTTTCTGAATGGCGTAATCGTGCCAAAATTATTTATGCCATCTCATGCATTCAACAAGGTCAATCTATTAAAAAAATTGGTTTAGATTTGGGTTATCAACATAGCTCAAGCTTCATTGAGTTTTTTAAACGTTATACAGGTCAAACACCTGCACAAATGCGAAATCTTTAAAAATCATGATACAAATCATAAGAGCAACATCATATATTTCAAATATCAGAATTTAACAGCTAGGCTTTAGAATAAAGGCTTCTATCAGCATTTTTCACCCTATTAATAAGTATATATACAAAAAATCTATAGAAAAATGCTTTAAAAGTGGGCATTTTCGCTCTTATGCGAATAAATCTGCATCTTGAATTTGTTTATTTTACATACAAATTAATTTCAAGTTCTTAACAATTTTAAATAATGAAGGGTTTCAATAATGAAAAAATTACTCCTTGCAACATTCATTGCATCTACATTTGCTTTAGTAGCATGTGACAAAAAACCTGCTGATGCTACAACGTCTGGCTCGGATGCAAAACCTGCTGCAGCAGCAGTTTCACTCAGTAGCAACAACATTGCAGACATTAAAAGTGACTTCACTGCAATCCAAGCAATTTCTGTAGAGAAATCTAAAGAAGCACTGACGTTTCAAACTGAAGTGATGCAAGCTGCACAAAAAGGTGATAAAGATGCGCTGAAAGGCGTTGTTGATAAAATGAAAACCTATGTAGACGGTTTTAACAAAGACCTAGATGGCTTAACACTTAAGAGTTCTGAAGTCGCTTCTATCCGTGACAAAATGAAAGAATCGAACAAACTTGGTGTAGAAATGTCTGAAGCTGGTTTAGCGAGTTCTCCTGATCCGCAAAAAATTATGGATCTTCAAAAGAAAGGTACTGAACTACAGCAAAGCTTGATGACAGACATGCAAGCATTACAAGCTAAAATCAATGCAGCACCGTAATTGGTTGTAAATAATTCCGTTTCAACTGTTCATATTCAAAAGCAGATCACATGATCTGCTTTTTTTATTACCACATAGATACAAATGTAACTTGCTGAAATCTTAGAATATCGCTAAAACATTAAACAACCTACACATAAATTTCTCTCACTTTCAAAGGATAAAAAGATGAGCAATTCTGTTTATGATATTTCCGTGAATACCATCAAAGGTGAAGCAACAACCTTAAACCAGTATCAAGGAAAAGTATTACTCATTGTCAATGTTGCATCTAAATGTGGTTTAACACCTCAATATGAAGGTCTAGAAAAACTCTATACAGAAAAGAAAGCGCAAGGTTTAGAAATTTTAGGCTTCCCTGCCAACAACTTCCTTGCTCAAGAACCAGGTACTAATGATGAAATTCAACAATTTTGTTCATTGACCTACAATGTAGACTTTCCGCTATTCGCTAAAATTTCAGTTGCAGGTGATGATAAACATCCGCTATACGACACATTGATTCATGCGATTCCTGAACGTATTGGTGAAGGCCCTTGGTGGAAAGACTTGGTTGATTATGGATTAACACCAAATCCAAAACCTGAAGTGTTATGGAACTTTGAAAAATTCTTAGTCAATAAAAATGGGGAAATCGTAGCGCGTTTTGCGCCAGATATTACAGCTGATGACCCACGTATTGTTCAAGCAATTGAAGCTGAATTAGCAAAATAATTTCACATTTAAATAGAAATTCTTATCAATAAGAGTGTGATTGATCACGCTCTTATTTTTTTATTTACGCATAATAGATTGATATCGTTACAAACTGTATGCCCTTTGCAACAATCCTCATTCCCTACACTTTTCCAACTTATAGTATTCAAATAGCCAATCAATTTTAATTTTGGATAATGATGAAAAAGCTCTTACAAGGTGCAGTATTACCTTTTATTATTTTTACTTCAGGTGTACTCCTTTTAGGGTGTAATCAACCCATCGAACAATCACGTCAAGATGACGATTCCCAAATTGAATCAGCACAAAATAATCACCCTCAAAATGAACAAATCCATGATGATCATCAAGATTTAGCATCCACCGATCATGATCAAGCCGCTCATAAAAACACGGCTGATTTAAAGCAAGGCAATATGTTTTATATCGCACGTGATGTTGCCGATGTGCAATTGAAAACAGGCAATTATGTTGAAAAGTTGCAACAGGCTCAGACAGAGTTACAACAAGCGATTGAATCTAAGGATCACCTACAGCTACAACAAACAGTGAAAGACCTCACTCGTCAATTACAAGGTTTTAATACTGCCTTGATTTCATTAGATTTAAAAACACAAGAAATTGACAATATTCGCCAACAGGTATTGAGTGCCAATAAACAAGTTTTAAACTCATCACTGTTAAATGGTGACTTGGATATTTCCAAAGTTGATTTTAATAAAATCGAAAAGCAAATGGATTTGATCCAAACAGATATGATGAAACTTGCTGGAATGGTGTTGCTTTCAGCGGGTTCAGAACAATCTTCAAATCAATCAGAAGATAAAAGCTAAAATTTAAATCCACACATTCATCATTTAAATTAGATAGGTTTGGCGACATTACACATTGGATCTTTACCCAAAGCACGTTGAGCATCTAACTTTAAGCGGCTTTGGGCAAACTTATAGCTTGATGGCAAAAATAGCGTCATACGTGTTTTATTTTGTCCAATCGATTCAATTAAAGCCTTGGATAAATATGCACCACCCTCTGTACGAGCAAATAATGTCCCCATTTCTAAATCTTCTTCTAATTTATTGTCTGTAAATACAAAATCTTTTTCGCCAGTAAATGCCACACAACGGCTATAAGCTGACTTTAAATTTTTAAATGCCGTTACATAATCAATATTAAGCTCTGTTTCTAAACCATTGCCAACTGAATCAGCAACCAAACTTGCCTCCGTGGGTAAATTCGGAGTCGTCACAAACTGTTGCTGGCAAGCAGTAAAGCTACTCAACATGACGACTGATAATAAGATTTTGAACTTAAAATAGTTTTTCATTCTCTTTTACGTTTAAATTGATTGTTATATTGGAGAAATTGTAGCAAATACATTTGCATGCTTTAATGTCGAAATGAACGTATTTTTGTAGTCATTACATGCAACTGATTATTTTTACAGGTGTTCAAGCTTCTGGTAAATCAACTTTTTATCAGCAATATTTCTATCACACACATCTGCGTTTAAACCTAGATATGCTGAAAACACGACATCGTGAAAATATCTTATTTGAGGCTGCTCTCACCTCTAAAACCAAGATGGTCATTGATAATACCAACATGACACGTATTGATCGTGCGCGTTATATTCAACGTGCCAAAGATGCCGAATTTGAAATCATTTCATATTATTTTGAAACAAATCTGCACAGCACTTTACAACGTAATGCACAACGTGAAGGCAAAGCCAATATCCCTGAAAAAGGCGTGAGAGCAACTTTGCAACGCTTAGAAATTCCACAACAATCGGAAGGCTTTGACGAGTTATTTAAAGTCAATTTGGTTGAAAATGATGGCTTTGCAATTCATGTCATATCTGAATAAAAATTAACGTGTTGCCATTCGCCAAGCTTTAAATGCAGTTTGAATCTCTTGTTGAATCTGTTCAGAAACAGCACGCGCTTCTAAATTGGAAAAATCACCACGATAGGTTTCTGCAACAATTGCATTGGTCAAATCTTCAATCGCCACTCTACCCTGTTGTCTGAACTCTTCCGCTTCTGAGTCTGTGAGTTGAATATCCCAACACGATACTACAGAACTCATATCCACAGCGATGCTCAAATAATATTGGTCTTGGTTTTGGTAAAGTTCCCAAAAGTGGGGTTGTTGATCAATCAGTTTTAACATCGTCGAATCAGCCATTAAACATAGAGGGAATTACTTAATCTCCATTTATACAAAAAATTGCGATAAAAGGCATCATTTCATTTTTGATTAAGTCTAAATTATTCAGCACATTGATTGAGCAATCATGAAAACCAATACATTATGAATAATGCAACATTTACAAAAATCAGATGCCCTGGTAAGATTCTATACCCAAGCTATAAACTTCCACCGTGCTTAAAATGAAGCAAATCCACATTAAATTAAACGAACAACTTCATCATGATCTTCGTATTGAATGTGCGAAACGGAATATTTGCATTCAAGACTATGTCGCTGAATTATTATTTAAAAATCTAAAAAATTCGAATACGACAGACCTGCTTTCTCCATTGGAAAATCACTTTAAATTCATTGATCTATTTTCAGGCATTGGCGGTATTCGCTTACCTTTTCAGGAACTTGGTGGAGAGTGCGTATTTAGTTCAGAAATTGATAAATTTGCCAAACAAACTTATCAAGCATATTACGATGACTTACCCGCGGGTGACATTACCCAAATTGTACCGAGTGAAATTCCAAACTTTGATGTGTTACTCGCTGGTTTTCCCTGCCAACCCTTTAGCCAAGCAGGTCAACGTAAAGGCTTCGATGATACGCGTGGAACGATGTTCTTTTATATCGAAGAAATTATTAGAATAAAAAAACCACGCGCTTTTCTACTGGAAAATGTCAAAGGTCTAAAAGGTCACGATAAAGGCAATACATTTAAAGTCATTTGTAAGCATTTAAATGACTTAGGCTATCAAATTCATCATCAAATCTTGGCTGCCAAAGATTTTGGCTTACCACAAAATAGAGAACGAATTTATATTGTTGGCTTTCTTGAAGAGGATGCTTATAACAAATTTCACTTTCCTGAACCTTTAAATATCGCAACCAAAGTCGGTGATATTTTAGAAAAGAATGTTGCTGAAAAATATACGATTTCCGATCGTTTATGGGAAGGACATCAGCGTCGTAAACTAGAGCATGCCAGAAAAGGCAATGGTTTTGGCTATTCAATGGTCGATGAAAACTCAGCTTACACCAATACTATTTCTGCGCGTTACAATAAAGATGGTTCTGAAATTCTGATTTCACAAGGTGAAAATAAGAACCCGAGAAAATTAACCCCTATTGAGGCAGCACGACTACAAGGTTTCCCAGATGAATTGGTGATTAAAGCCAGAGAAGCCGGTGTTTCGGATGCCCAATTGTATAAACAATTCGGGAATTCTGTCGCGGTGAGTGTCATCCGTGCAATTGCTCAGAATATGGTAAAAGCTTTGGAAAAGTAGCGATATTAGCTACTTGTATTTTTAAATAATTCTACCATCTTAAACGGTATTGTATTTAAATGCCGTTTTCAGGTTTAACTTATAGTCAGCCAAAGCTGAATCATGTTGAATTTGAATACATCCCGCATGATTTTATAATAGGGCGGATTCATCCTCCCTACTATTCGTAAATAAGCCCAATCTATCTCTTCTTTAAAATCAAATCCATGGTTCATTTTTCAACTTAAACAAATTTCCGTCTAATTGACCAATATTTAGAACATAAAAAAACCGCCCTTTCGGACGGTTCTTCAATCTCAAACTGCGTCTTATTGAGCGCGGTTTTTGATTTTGCGGATGGTTTCCAACTGAGCAGCAGTTTCTGCAAGAGCAGCCAAAGCAGCAGCAGAGTCCAAGTCGCTCTTTTGATTTGCTAACAATTGTTCAGCATTTTTACGTGCTTCGATAATTGCAGCTTCATCAAGGCTTTCCGCGCGTACAGCTGTATCTGCAAGAACAGTTACAACATGCGGTTGAACTTCAAGTACACCACCAGATACATAGATTAACTCTTCTGTACCGTTCTCAAGCAGAACGCGAATCGCGCCCGGCTTAAGTAAAGTTACTAACGGAGCGTGACCAGGCATAATACCCAATTCACCGCCAGCACCTTTTGCGATAAGCATTGTTACAGTGCCTGAGTACAAAGACTCTTTAACACTTACAACGTCACATTGCATAGTCGACATGTGAATCTCCTAAATTAGAGTTGCTAATTAAAGCTTCTCGGCTTTAGCGATCACTTCGTCAATACCACCAACCATATAGAACGCTTGTTCTGGGATGTGGTCGTATTCACCAGCTAGAAGACCTTTAAAGCCACGAATTGTTTCTTTAAGCGGTACAAGTTTACCAGGCGCACCAGTAAACACTTCAGCTACGTGGAACGGTTGAGAGAAGAAACGTTGGATCTTACGTGCACGGTATACAGTAAGTTTGTCTTCTTCAGCCAATTCGTCCATACCAAGAATTGCGATAATGTCTTTCAATTCTTTATAACGTTGAAGAACGTTTTGAACTGAACGAGCGATTTCGTAATGCTCAGCACCGACTACAAGTGGATCTAACTGACGTGAAGTAGAGTCAAGTGGATCGATCGCTGGGTAAATACCAGAAGATGCGATGTCACGGCTCAATACAACAGTCGCGTCCAAGTGAGCGAACGTAGTTGCAGGCGATGGATCTGTTAAGTCATCGGCAGGTACATATACTGCTTGGATAGACGTAATAGAACCAGACTTAGTCGATGTAATACGTTCTTGAAGAACACCCATCTCTTCTGCAAGTGTAGGTTGGTAACCTACTGCAGATGGCATACGACCTAACAATGCTGATACTTCAGTACCCGCAAGTGTATAACGGTAGATGTTATCTACGAACAATAAAACGTCACGGCCTTTACCGTTTTCGTCTTTCTCGTCACGGAAATATTCAGCCATCGTCAAACCAGTTAACGCTACGCGTAAACGGTTACCTGGTGGCTCATTCATCTGACCGTAGACCATTGCTACTTTGTCAAGAACGTTAGAATCTTTCATCTCGTGATAGAAGTCATTACCTTCACGAGTACGCTCACCAACACCAGCAAACACAGATAAACCTGAGTGAGCTTTCGCGATGTTGTTGATCAATTCCATCATGTTTACAGTTTTACCAACACCGGCACCACCGAATAAACCAACTTTACCACCTTTAGCGAACGGGCAAAGCAAGTCGATGACTTTAATACCAGTTTCTAAAAGGTCAGTAGAAGCAGCTTGTTCAGCATAAGAAGGTGCTTGACGGTGAATCGGTAAACGCTCTTCAGTCGCTACAGGACCAGCTTCGTCGATTGGGCGACCAAGAACGTCCATGATACGACCTAAACATGCAGTACCTACAGGTACAGAAATAGGCGCACCAGTGTTAGATACGTTTAGACCACGTTTAAGACCTTCAGTAGATCCCATTGCGATGGTACGAACTACACCATCACCAAGTTGTTGCTGAACTTCTAAAGTAGTTTCAGTACCGTCAACTTGGAGAGCGTCATAGATCTTAGGAACGCTGTTGCGTTCAAACTCGACGTCGATAACCGCGCCGATGATCTGAATGATACGACCGCTACTCATTGCTGTCTCCTCAATTCAAAATAATGTTAAACGGCAGCGGCACCACCAACGATCTCAGAAATTTCCTGAGTAATCGCGGCTTGACGCAGCTTGTTATAAATGAGTTGTAGGCTCTTGATGAGGTCACCTGCGTTGTCAGTTGCAGCTTTCATTGCAACCATACGAGCAGACTGCTCACACGCGATGTTTTCAATCACGCCTTGATACACCATAGACTCAATGTAACGAACCAATAAACCATTTAAAAGCTCTTCAGCTTCTGGTTCATATAGGTAGTCCCAACCGTATTGACGGTTTAGACCCTCGCTCTCTTCAGCAGCAGCTAAAGGAACAAGTTGTTCGATTTTTTGGTTTTGAGTCATGGCATTGACAAAGCCGTTTGACACAAGATAAATACGATCTAATTCGCCTTTATCAAATGCGTCTAACATCACCTGTACAGAACCAGTTAACTGTTCAAGACCTGGAGCATCACCTAAGTTGGTTGTTGCACCCAGCACTTTACCGCCGTAGTTTTTAAAAAACGAAACCGCTTTTTGACCAATCAAAGCAAATTGAACTTCAATTGACTGCTCTTGTTGCTGTTGTACGTGTTTAACCACTTTTTTGAACAAGTTAATGTTCAAACCACCAGCAAGGCCACGATCTGAAGAAACAATGATATAGCCAACGCGTTTTACAGGGCGTTCAACCATATAACGATGTTTGTATTCAGGATTCGCTTGTACCAAATGAGCAATTACACGGTGCATATTTTCGGCATACGGACGGCCCTGAGCCATGCGCTCTTGCGCACGACGCATCTTAGAAGCTGCTACCATTTGCATCGCTCGAGTAATCTTCTGCGTGCTCTTGATACTAGCTACTTTGGCGCGAATTTCTTTTAAATTTGCCATACGCTTAACCTAGTATTCGAAAGCCCTTTCGAGCTTTCGAAGGTTGATCCGTGAACCAAACCAACACTAAATCCAACTAAGTTGAATATTAGTAAGTTTGAGTCGCTTTAAAGCTTTCAATACCAGCTTTGAATGCTGCTTCGATATCTTTATCCCAAGCACCAGTCTCATCAATTTTTTGCATTAACGCAGCATGTTCTGCACGGAAGTAAGAAACTAACGCAGCATCAAATGCAACGATTTTCTTCACTTCTACGTCAGCCATATAACCTTCGTTAGATGCATAAATTGAAACAGCTTGGTCAGCAATTGAATATGGAGCATATTGTTTTTGCTTCATTAATTCAGTTACACGTTGACCATGTTCAAGTTGCTTACGAGTTGCTTCATCAAGGTCAGAAGCGAACTGAGCAAACGCTGCCAATTCACGATATTGAGCCAAAGCAGTACGGATACCACCAGACAATTTTTTGATGACCTTAGTTTGCGCTGAACCACCAACACGAGATACAGAGATACCCGCGTTCACTGCAGGACGAATACCTGAGTTGAATAATGATGTTTCAAGGAAGATCTGACCATCTGTAATCGAAATTACGTTTGTTGGTACGAATGCAGATACGTCACCCGCTTGAGTTTCAATGATCGGTAATGCAGTCAAAGAACCAGTTTGGCCTTTAACTTCACCTTTCGTGAATTGCTCAACGTAGTCAGCAGAAACGCGCGAAGCACGCTCAAGAAGACGAGAGTGAAGATAGAATACGTCACCAGGATACGCTTCACGACCTGGTGGACGACGAAGAAGCAATGAAATTTGACGGTAAGCAACAGCTTGCTTAGACAAATCATCATAAATAATCAAAGCGTCTTCACCGCGGTCACGGAAGTATTCACCCATTGTACAGCCAGAATACGGAGCAAGGAAAAGCATTGCTGCTGGATCCGCTGCCGCTGCTGCTACAACAGTTGTATACGCCATAGCACCAGTTTCTTCTAGCTTACGTACAACGTTTGCAATCGTTGATTGTTTTTGACCAACTGCAACGTAAACACATTTAATGCCAGAATTTTTCTGAGCAATGATCGCATCGATCGCCATCGCTGTTTTACCAGTTTGACGGTCACCGATGATCAACTCACGCTGACCACGGCCTACTGGAATCATTGTATCTACTGATTTATAACCAGTTTGTACAGGTTCATCCACTGATTGACGCCAAATTACACCAGGTGCAACTTTTTCAACTTTATCAGTCAATTTTGCGTCAATTGGGCCTTTACCATCAATCGGGTTACCAAGAGCATCTACTACACGGCCTAAAAGTTCTGGACCAACCGGAACTTCTAATACACGACCTGTGCAACGCGCTTTTTGGCCTTCTTGAAGGCTTAAGTAGTTACCTAAAACAACGACGCCCACTGAATCCTGTTCTAGGTTCAGTGCCATACCGTATAAGCCGCCGTCGAATTCGATCATTTCACCGTACATAGCATCAGCTAAGCCGTGAATACGCACAATACCGTCGGAAACCATAACAATGGTTCCTTCGTTCTTAGCGGTCGCGCTGGTGTCCAGATCGCCGATACGCTGTTTAATGAGCGCACTGATCTCGGATGGATTCAGTTGTTGCATTGCGCTATACCTCAATCTTTTATTAGTTCAGTCTTCGTCTTTGCAGTGATTGTTAACAATTACGCTAAAAGACGAGTACGCATTTTTTCAAGCTTGCTAAGCGCAGAATCATCTATCACTTGGTCGCCTGCACGAATAACAACACCAGCAATCAATGCTGGATTTACTTCTACTGTAACTTTCACAGCGCTGTTCAAACGTTTTTCTAACGCATGAGCCAACTTCTGTTCTTGTACTGAATCAAGCGGAAAAGCTGATTCAATCACAACGTCAACAGTGTTGTTATTTTGCGATTTGAGTTGTTCAAATTCTGCTTCAATTTCAGGTAACAAAGTCAAACGACCATTGTCAGCAAGAAGTGTCAAAAAGTTTGACACTGCTTCAGTTTGCTGTTCACCTAAAACTTTCGCAAAAAGTGCAACCTGCTCAACAGGTGTCAACTCAGGGCGATTTAAATAAGCGGAGAATGCTTCATCTTGCACCGCAGCACTGAGCACTTGTAATGCTTGTGACCAAGAGTCAGTTGCATTTTGCTCAGATGCATAAGCAAATGCTGCTTTAGCGTATGGGCGTGCCAACGTCAAGAGTTCAGCCATATTCGCCTCTCTTAAAGTTTAGCAGCCAGCTGATTCAGCATGGCATTATGAGCTTCTGCGTCAACTTGTTGGTTCAGAATTTTTTCTGCACCAGCAACTGCAAGAGCAGCAACTTGTTGACGTAATTCTTCGCGAGCAGAATTGATGTCTTGGTCAACAGCTTCTTTCGCTTGTTGACGAATACGCTCACCTTCAGCAGATGCTTGAGTACGCGCTTCTTCGACCAATTGTGCCGCACGGCGGTTCGCTTGTTCGATCAATTGAGCCGCTTGTGCTTTTGCTGCGTCAATTTCTGTCTTCACTTGTGCTTGCGCATCAGCAAGATCAGCTTTTGCTTTTTCAGCAGCATTTAAGCCATCAGCGATTTTACGCTGACGCTCACTAATCGCATTGATTAGTGGTGGCCATACAAACTTCATGCAGAATGCGACAAAAATCGCAAATGCAATCGCTTGGCCAATCAATGTGAGGTTGATATTCATTGCAAATTCCTCAATGGTTTAATTTAGGAATTAAGCTGATTAACCTACAAATGGATTTGCGAAGATGAAGAACAAACCAATACCAACGCCGATCATAGGCACAGCATCAAGAAGACCCGCGATTAAGAACATACGAGTTTGAAGTTGTGGAGCCAATTCTGGTTGACGAGCAACAGCTTCAAGGAAGCGACCGCCTAAAAGACCGAAACCAATCGCAGTACCTAAAGCACCAAAAGCGATCAAGATAGCAGATGCAATTGCAACTAGACCTAAAGTGAGTTCCATGATAATTCCTCAGAGGTTAGGTTTTATACCAAATTAAGTTAAAAAAACTGTACCTAACCACCGGTTGATAGTTAGGTAATACCATTAATGCTTTTCGCTTGCCATGCTTAGATAAACGATGGTTAGCATCATAAAAATAAATGCTTGCAGGGTGATAATCAAAATATGGAAAATCGCCCATGGCACAGACAATGCCCATTGGATCCAGAACGGTAGTAACGCGATTAAGATGAAGATTAACTCACCTGCATACATGTTACCGAAAAGTCGAAGAGCCAAAGAGATTGGACGCGCAAGGAAAGTTACCAATTCCAAAAGCAAGTTAAATGGAATTAAAAGCGCTTTAGCGATTGGATTCTTAGGATTGAACGGATTCAGCGCCAATTCACCTACGAAACCGCTCACACCTTTTTCACGAATACTGTAGAAAATGATAAGAGCAAATACAGATAAAGACATACCAAGGGTAATGTTAGGATCTGTAGTAGGTACAATTTTGAAATACACGCTATGTGGATCCATACCAAACACGTTGCTACCAATAAGCGTAGCTAAATGTGGGATGAAATCTACAGGTACTAAATCCATTAAGTTCATGAGGAAAATCCACACAAAAATGGTTAGTGCCAACGGTGCAATCAAACGAGACTTCCCGTGGAAAGTATCACGAACACTTGAATCTACAAACTCAATAATCATTTCGATTGCAGACTGGAACTTGGTTGGAACACCAGAGTTTGCAGCTTTCGCTACACACCAGAACAACAAACAGAAAATCAAACCAAGTCCGATAGACCAACCCATTGAATCCAAGTGAATAGCAGTGAACCCCATCTGTTGAGCTTCAGCACCACTTTCTGCCAATTTCCATGTACCGTCTGGCATTTTGCCATAGGTCATATTGGTCAAGTGATGCTTGATATACTCGGTCGAAGTAAGGGCATGTTCTTCAGCAGCCATAAATCACACCTGGTCAATGTAAAAAAACTAATAGAATAAAACGAATATCGCGTGCTGCTTGATATCTCGCCTATTCCTGAAAAACTTTTCAATTTTTGCTGTGTTTATACTCATTTTTGTAAACGGGTTGCCCAAAAAGGAGCGATCCACGTCATGGCTTGTACAAGTATAAAACCACAAAACAAAGCCACCGGGGATAACGGCTGGACATTGCTTAAAATTAAAATGAATCCAACGATCACAATTGCAAATTTGCCCATCATGCCTCGGTACATGTTCGAAAGAACCTGTTTTGAAGCACGTGCGCCTGCTGCTCGAAACGACTGCCATGAAAAATAACAACTGGCAAGCCAACAAATGAACGCACCTAATGCTGCACTCAAAGCCGCAGTCGAGTCTTTCAAGACCCACGCTATCAAGGCTGAAACAGGAATCATTATTGCTTGCAAATAGACCAAAGCTTTTGCTAATCGTCGGTCAATCATGCGACTAGTTGGGCTCATTTTTTATCCACTCACAGCATATATGCTTGACAAGTTTAGCTGATGATCGTTTTTAATCGCAGGCATTATAGAGTTACACCCCTGAACATGCAATCTTTTCCCGACCTTAGTCGTGTTTTTTTCGATATTCATGGTGCTTTTCATATGTACGATTGTTGATTATTTTTTGCATCATTTTCGTGCATTAAGTACACAAGCTTGTGTTTCTTGTGCCAAAGTCCGCCAAGCAACCACAAAATCTTGTTGTTTTGCCAATGACTCATCTACCGATTGAAAGGTAATTTCACCCAATTTACGGTACTGACTTGGACTGGTACTGGCTTCTGCCAATAAGCACATTTTTTTGTAAGGGCGCGTGTCATTCATATATTTAATTTGTGTTACCGTTGGTGCCACATGAGGATCATCGGTCATTGCCCCCGCAAATTTCAAGTTCAAAGAACGCTCTAAATATTGATATGCATCATGATATGCCCAATAAGGTCGTACTGTACCTACGCCTATGTATTTTTGCGAAACAAGCAACATCTCATTGGCAAATTTTTTGGCATTATTCCAATACGCTGTTTTATTTTCTGGATGCTGTTGTGAACGCAAAGCGGCAATAAAGAAGCCAATGCGCACCGCATTATTTGGATCTAGCCAAACATGAGTATCCATGGTGTCTTTTAAAGCAATGCCACGTGTGCTACGCAATGGCAAAGCTTGGATAATGCCTGAGTTGAGAATAGAAATCGCTTTTGCATTATTTGCCAAGACTCTTTCTAAAGGCGCTTCATGCTCTTTACCAAGCCAAATGACCAAGGAAGCATCCATGATGGTTTTACGATTATCAGGAGTGAGCTGTACGTCATGCCCCGACTGATTTCCTAAAAGTAAAACAGGTTCTTCCACACCTTGGGTAATCGACTTTGCGATGAGGTAAATCGGATGTGTAGAGACGACTAAAGGTGCTTGAGCCCAAGCAAGATTCGCCAATAATGCAGTTAAGCAAAAGGCAATGATGCGTTTCATTGAAATGTATTACCAAATAAGATTCATGTTATAATATAACAAATGCTAAAAAATGCCTATGCCATTCGTAACTTGATCGTGCTTCATGTTAAGATTCGCAATCCCCTTTCATTCAAACAAGAAGTCTTGAGGTCTGATATGAGCTTATGTTCACACGAGCACCATGATACTTTGCATGGCGTACACGATCATCTCAATGTTGAAACTCGCCTATCAGAAGCAGAGAACCTTTGTGCAACCTCAGGCGCACGACTTACGCCCTTACGTAAAGAAGTGCTTGAGTTGATTTTAAATGCGACAGGCCCGATGGGTGCCTATGATCTTTTGGCAAAAATGAAAGGTTCTGCAGAGCGCCCTGCTGCCCCACCAACGGTTTATCGCACCTTAGACTTTTTATTGGAAAAAGGTTTTATTCACCGTTTAACGTCAATCAATGCTTATATTCCTTGTTGTCACCCACGTGAGGGACATCAAGCGGCTTTTTTAATTTGTACTGAATGTCATACAGTTAAAGAAGCTTCTGCAAAAGGCTTAATCCAAGAGTTGGATGATTTAGCCGCTTCAGATCACTTCAAGCCACATCATAGTATTATTGAGATTTCAGGAATATGTCAGCAGTGCTCGAACAAAGCGTGAACTCCCCTCTCGTTCAACTGCAACAGATCAATGTTCGAATCGATGAACGCGACATTTTGAAAAATGTTGATTTTTCACTGCAAGAAAAAGAAATTGTCACGTTGATTGGGCCGAATGGTGCGGGTAAATCAACACTGATTAAAGTATTATTGGGCATTTTAAAACCCAATTCAGGAAAAATTGTGGGTGCAAAAAATTTAAAGCTTGCCTATGTCCCACAAAAATTTAATCCATCACACAGCCTACCACTTCGTGTCAAAGACCTGCTTGATTTAGAAAAATGTGATAAAGCGATTAAGGCTGAAATCATTCGTGATACTGGCATTGCCAAATTAGAACATTCTAAAGTTCAACAACTTTCAGGTGGTGAACGACAACGGGTATTGTTAGCTCGTGCTTTATTACGCCAACCCAATGTTCTGGTCTTAGATGAACCAATGCAAGGCTTAGATATTCAATCTGAAGCAGAGCTATATGAATATGTTCGCAGTTTGCCTGAACGTTATGGTTGCTCGATTTTAATTGTGTCACATGATTTACAATGGGTCATGCAAGGTACACAACGCGTTGTATGCTTAAATAAGCATATTTGTTGTAGCGGTTTGCCCGATAGCATTCAGCAACATCCTGAATATCAAGCTTTGTTTGGCACCAGTCGTGTTCCATATCAGCATCATCATGATCATTGTGCGCATGGCGACTCAGCAAAAACCTGTGAACATGGTTCGCATCCCCACATTCACCCAGAACCGGAAGCTTAAGCCATGATGGAATGGTTAGAACTCCTCCTACCTGCATGGATCATGGGAACACTGTTGGTGTTTCTCACTGCACCACTGGGTTGTTTAATGCTTTGGCGCAGAATGTCTTTCTTTGCCGATACCATGGCACATGGGACTTTGCTTGGCGTGGCTTTAGCTGCTGTTTTGAGCCTACCACTGTGGGTTGGTGTGACTTTCACTGCTGTACTTTTGGTGGCTGTACTGTGGGTATTGCATGATCCTCGTTTGCCGAATGATGCCTTACTGGCACTTTGTGCTGCGACCCTGCTCTGTTCAGGTTTGTTACTAATCCAACATTTACCCGCATTACGCCCTGAATTATTGAGTTATTTATTTGGTGATCTATTGACTATTGAATGGTCTGATTTACCAATATTTGCAGCAGTCATTGTCGGTGCATTAGCTGTGCTCTATCACTACTGGCAAGCACAGGTTCAAATTGCCATTGATCCTGATATTGCTGTCAGTGAAGGTGTCAATGCCAAATGGCAACGCTTAATTTTTATGTTGTTATTGGCGTTATTTACTGTATTAGCCTTACGTGCAGTGGGTTCATTGTTAATGGGTGCTTTATTAGTGATTCCTGCCCTCGCAGCACGTTTAATCGCTCATTCACCTAAACAAATGGTGATAGGTGCCTTTATCATTGCCCAAGTCGGTGTGACTGTCGGCTTATGGTCTAGCGCAGCTTTGAATATCTCAACAGGTTTAAGTATTGTTTTAACCATGTCGATTTTATTTGCCATTGTCTTTATTTCTCAAAAAATTAAAAAAGTGGCTTGATCTGAAGCCACTAAATCAGACTTTTCAATGAAACATACAAACCATACACTGCAATCACAATAAGAATCACGCCACACAAGCCCAATACTTTTGCATAAAGTTTACTTTTGGCTAACTTGTTAAAAGACAAATAAACCAAAGACAATGTTAGAAAATCCAAAATAATCCATGCAATTACCAAAATCGCCAAACTAATATTGATATTTGCATGAATCCCGATAAATTGAGGGAAGAAAGACGAGAAGAAAATAATATCTTTGGGATTTGAAATGCCAACTAAGAAACCTTTAACCACACCGCCATCAACTGGTGATAATACAGTTTCAGCTTGATCATTCTTCTGAGAAGAAACATCTTTGAGTATGTCATAACCCAAATAGGCAATATAAAAACAGCCAAGAATTTTAATGATCAGGAATAATGTTTCATTAACACTAAACATACCTTTTAAAATCAAAATT
Organism: Acinetobacter sp. WCHAc060025; assembly: GCF_004209355.1. NCBI lineage: Bacteria > Pseudomonadati > Pseudomonadota > Gammaproteobacteria > Moraxellales > Moraxellaceae > Acinetobacter > Acinetobacter sp. WCHAc060025. Next base: position 29,363 of record NZ_SGSX01000005.1, read on the forward strand.
GACGCAGCGATCAACACCAATGAAGCTAAGTTTGTACCAATAATGGTTTGCAAAGCTTTGCGATAACCACCTTTTAAACCCGCGCTCGCCACCAAGATCATCACAGGTCCAGGTGTCGCAATCATGATAATGACGGTGATGACGTAAAGATACAGTTCAAGATAATTCAAACATTGCCCTCAGATTTTTCAATCAAACTACTGATGTACCAAACTCAACAAACCAGCTGCACAGCTAAATAACACAGCAAAGGTACGGTTCATATATTTCTGCTGCTTTGGTGATTTGAGCAGTCTTAATACTTTCGCTGCCAAGCCCGTATAACCAGCCATCACGATCAAATCAATCGTCACCATGGTGGTCGCCATAATCACATATTGAATCCATTGCGGTTTTGATAAATCTAAAAATTGCGGCAAAACTGCCAGTAAAAATACAATTGCTTTGGGGTTACTGATATTGACAATAAAACCATTTAAAATCAGTTTTGGGATAGATTTAGTGGGTTGTTCAGCTTGGATATCAATCGATTGTGTTTTCGCTGTCCATTGTAAATACGCCAAATATAAGAGATATAAGACACCAAACCATTTCACGAATAGAAATGCAATTGGCGTGGTCGCAAATAATACCCCCACCCCAGCCGCAACCACCATGATTTGCACCAAAAGTGCCAATTGAAGCCCAATCGCATTCCAATAGCCACGGCGGAAACCATAGTTTAAACCACTCGACATTGACGCGATTGCACCTGCGCCAGGTGAAATACTAATCACCCAACACGCCAACATATAGGCAAACCAAACTTGATATGACATAACAACAGAAGAGGAGATTTTCAAAGTTTAATTATAGCTTTTTTAAATCGATATTTTTCGATTAATTTAATTGTTAAAAAGTATAAGTCTTGTCTATGCTGTTCTCACTTGATCATGCACAATAAGCTTTGGATAAAAAATAATTGAGGAGCCATCAGCATATGACAGCCCAATCTGTAATTCTGCCATTACCTTCAAACCATGCGCGTTTTATTGTTATTAATTTAAAAGATCTGTCTATTGATGGCTTAAAAGAACAACTCAATGCTTTATTTAGCACTCGCGATCGTTTAATCACACAACATCCTGATGCTGAAATTAAGACTTCTGTCGCTTTTGGTCCTGAACTTTGGGCGAAGCTGTATGATCAATCCCCTGCTGGTTTTAAACAACTTGAACCGATTCAGGGTTCTTTTGAAATGCCAGTCGTTCCAGCGGATGTATTTATTCACATTGCCTCGGCACGTGCTGATCTGTGTTTTGCTATGAGCCAATCTTTTTTTAATGGCATCCAAAATCAAGTTGAAGTTTTGGATGAACGTGTTTGTTTCCGTTATTTGGATGGTCGTGATTTAACGGGTTTTATTGATGGGACTGAAAACCCTCAATTCCCTGATGATCGTGATGATGTGGCTTTGTTAGGTGACGATGCTGGAATTTTTGCAAAAGGTTCGTTTGTCTTTGCTCAACGTTATGTACATGATTTAGATAAATGGAAACATTTAAAAGTTGATGCGCAAGAGCATGTGATTGGTCGTACTAAGTTAGAAAGTATTGAGCTTGATGATGATGTGAAACCTGATAATGCGCATGTTGCCCGTGCTGTGATCGAAGATGATGAAGGTGAAGAGCTTGAAATCTTACGTCATTCTCTTCCTTATGGTGATGGTCAAGGTGAGCAAGGTTTGTTCTTTCTTGCATATACCAAAGATTTAACGCGTATTGATCAAATGTTAGTGCGTATGTTTGGTACTAGCGGTGATGGGATTCATGACCGTCTTCTTCATTTTGTCACTGCTGTTGATGGGGCTTATTTCTTTGCGCCAAGTGAGCATTTGTTGGAAGAGGTTTTGGAAGGGTAATCATAAAAGGGCTTTAGTATTTTCTAAAGCCTTTTACTTTATAGCTTACATTTATTAATAATTTGAAATTTTGGTGTACTATCAAAACTTATCAATGTAAAACCACGATCTATAAAGTTATCAGATTCTTCAGTTGCATCATGATAATCCCATTCAGAAATACCATTATTTTTTAAAGCTACGTCAAAATTAAAATTAATACCACCATCTTCATCATAAAAGACAACTTTATAATGATTATTATCAATTTTTTTAATCTTGCTGACTTTATAAAATGGATGATCTGGCGAATCAAAAGTAAATTGGATAGATTTCTTTTTTTTATCAAAATTAACAGTATTAATATTTAATCCTTTCTTTGTCATATTTGCATAAACTAAACAGTCATAGTTCCATTTAGACTGTTTATCTTTATAAATGTAATAATTAGATTTAGCTTTAAATTGATCAAAAAAAGTATCAACAATATTACCAAATGATAAAGTTGGGAAAAGTAACAATAAAATTAAATAATTTTTTTTCACTGACATTTCCCTTCTGTTTTAAATTTACCTATATCATTCTTATCCACCGCATAAAAAGATAAATCATCCATCCTTCTACGACCTTCGTAAGCATCCCATTGATAAACATTACCATTATTCAGTTTTTTTATTTTATAAATATAATTTACATTAAATTCATTACGGACAAATAAAGAATTATTTGTTTTTTTTAAAATTAAATAATCAGTTTTCTCTGGCAAGCCTAAATATAAATGATTCTTTGTCAAAACTATATTTTCAATCTCGTTCGTTGTTTCAGCTTGACATAATCTAACAAATTTATCTTTTTTCTTTTCAACCATCACATAATCACCAGGAGGAACTAATGCAAATGCTGAGGTTACAAAAAAAGATAATATTAAACCTAATAAACTAACCAAAATCTTATCTTTCATGTCATTAATTTCTTCTAACTTGTGTCATTGTATAAGTACTGCCATTGTAAGCAGTTTTACCACGTAAAAAACCATTAGTTATGTAAAGTTTATTAGTTTCACTTGCCCCTTTATCTTTATGTCTAGTTCCTACATCATAAAAACGATAATAATTTTTTCCATTCTCACAACCTCTACCAATAACTACTATAAAATGATCAGTTGTGTTTTCATTGTAACCATAGTTTAGCTTATGATCCACGCCCACCATAACAGGATGACCTGCATCAAGCTCTTTATCTAAATAATTCAATCCATTTTGAAAATCATTTGTTGGATTAATAGCATTATGAACCGAATTTTCTAATGCAACCTGGAATAACTTTGTAGAGGAACCAGCAGTTGAACTTAAACCACTCTTTTTTAAAATCAGTACGCAAGTTCTTGCACAAGCAACATTCGGTCTTGGTTGTGTAAATTGAGAAATCCAATCAACAGATCCACTTAAATCAACATGATTCTTATGACAATCAGGGCATAAGCCTTTTGCTGTTTCTGTTTTCTTTATAGAACATGCAAAGTTTGTTTCTAAATTTTTAGCATCTAACCCTTGTGTAAGATGCTTATTAATTTCCTCAGTTACTTCCCATACATAAGTTTTACCATCATCAAACCCTCTTATTGGAATTTTATTCCCATTTTTATCTGTTTTAAAACTACCATCTTTCTTAGTTCTGTATGCAAAAACATTTTGATATTCTCCTTTCTCTTTCATGAAAGAAGGGTTTGCATGATAAGGACTAGTTTTCCCTCCACCCTCATATACAATATCATCAGGCTTGTTTTTACCTGCCAGCAATGGTCTTGGATAATTTATATACAAATACATATCTGTTAATGATTTCATCAACTTATGACGATTTGCTTTCATAAAATGTTTTTTTACAAGGTCTAATTGCTGAACAGCAGACATATTTGTAAGCGTTTTTACTGAAATTTTTAGGTCTGTACGAACATCTGGACCAAATTGAATTAAACCATAATAGCCCAAACCATTAGGTTGAGCTGGACTAAATGATCCTCCAGTTTCCAAGTGCATACATGCCATCAAATTATTCGCCATATTTTTAATATCATTTGGCCACATGTCCTTACAAATTTGAATAACCTTTTTTCTAAATTCACAATTTACAAACTTTCCACTTTTTCCCCATGCTATTCCATAATCCTTACATACACACCCACTTAAGCTTGCTACAGCAACTGGTTTTTTATCTTCATTATGTTCCTGTTGCACTTCAATTTTTTGAGGTGGAGGCGGTACAGTTTTTTGCTGAGGTGAAGCAGGTGGTGTTTGTTCTTTTTTAGGTTCTATTGCCTGAGGTTGAGGTTGAGGTTGAGGTTGAGGTTGAGGTTGAGGTTGAGGTTGAGGTTGAGTATTTGCAGTTTTCTGCTCGGTAGTTTTACTTTTTGTATCTGTTGAAGCTGAGGACTTCGAACCTGAAGACTTATTTTTACGATCTAGAGCAACTGTACCCGTTTTCTTCACTGGTGGAACTTTCACAGTTGAGTTTTCGTCTAATTTTATTATTGCATCAGCATTTCCCTCTACAATGTCTATTTCTTGTTTTTGATAAATTTTATTAGGAGACTTAATATTTGGGTTTAAAGCCAATAGAGCAGAAACCGTTGTATGATGTTCTTCTGCAATTTTAGAAAGTGTATCACCACTCTTAACTTTATATGTCCCTCTCCAATATTTACCTTGCTCTTGATGTGGCAATAAAGTCACATCAAACTTCATTTTTGGACTAATAAGCTTTACTTTTATATTTTTACTTGGTGTATGTATTTCACCAATTTTCTTCATAGTTTTATCAATATCTTTACGAACAAAAACAGTTAACGTATTTCCTCCAACATATTTAAGAGAAATTTCCCCTTGTCCATTCGTATTACCCTTTTTTACTAACTCTTTACCATTTTTAATTTCATAATATAAATTTGGAATTGGCTTATGTGTTAAATCATGTAAAGTAAAAGTAATATTGTATAATTTATCTTTTAATGCTGTATTCATTTTCTTTTGCCTTATTTTTATTAAATGTTTTGATTTTCAGATTCAACCTCTGAATCATCTTCTTCAATTTCTACTGCCCAGTCAGTATTAGTATCTACAAATACTTCTGCTGGCTCAGAAGAGTCAGAACCAATTCGTGCAGTTCGACCATTTTCATCTAATGAACCACTTGAGATTCTTCCATCTTTAAACTTAGCTACATAAGATAAATTTGGTAAATCAAAATCCCAGAACAAATCATAAACATCCAACTTATTACTATACATCACATTATTTGGTAGCTGAGGAACTTCATAAGGCACTTTAACCCCACTCGTAAACACCTGTTGCCCACTCTTCACTTCAAACAAACCACCCGTTTTAATAAAGACACCGCTACCATTAACAACAAGCTGAGTACCACCTGCTTTTAAATCAATCTCTTTGGTGCTGGTCAACTCAATCTTATCTTCCGTCGAAATCAGCTTAATCACTTTCTTGGCAATGATTTCCACCAAATCATCCTGAGCCTGAACTTTTAACGGACCTTTTGCTGCATAAGCACTTAACCCTTTTTGTGCAGCAAACAAACTCAATTTATCTTGTGCATGTGCCACAATATTCTTCTGCGCACTTAAATTAATCGAAGCACCAGAACTCTCAGCAATGTCTTGCGAAGCTTGTAAAATAATGTCTTCAGGTGTGGTTAAAGCAATACCGTTTGGAGAAGCCAATAGCATCAATGCTTGACGGAAAATTTTACCTTGTTCTTGTTTTTTATCATCACTACTGGTTTCAAGACCTTGGGTATAACCTTCCATAAAACCTTGTAAAGAGCTTAAAGCTTGCATTGGATTGACATCCAACTTACTACCCTTACCAAACGATCCGCACACACTGGTTAAATCAAAATCTTTAATTTCAACATTACCCAAGACTTTACCAACATCCTTTAAAGCTTCGAGTGGATTAGAATCAAACTTGTCTTTTATGTCTTTAAAGCTAGATAATTTTCCTTTTAAAATATCCGAACCGTGCTCTTCAATATTTTCAATAAAGTCTTTTAAATTTTCGACAGATTCTTTTGCATCATCAAAAAAGTCTTTAAATTCACTGACAATATTTTGAGTGTCTTTACCAAAGCTTTTAATATCATCAATGAAATCACCACTACTTTTCAGCGCAGAAATAGGGTCAGAGCTAATCGCATTTTTAAACAAACCTACGGTTGCTTGTAATGCTTCATTTGCACCTTTTAGTTCTAAAGAATTGATCAGTTTTGGTAGACGATTGATGACATTTAAAGAATCTGTTTGTTGCTTAACAGCAATTGTACTTAACGCTTTCATGCTTTCAGCACCTTGATTGAGCAAGGACTGTGCCTGTGCCGCTTCAAGATGATCTGCGATTGCATTTTCCTGTGCATAGGTGGTAATCAGCATCCCTTTACCTGCACGCATTGCACCATAAGCATCTGTTCTCAGTTCAAAACCTTCACCACGACCATTACTGGTTTCTTTATCTTTGGGGTGACTTAAATTGCCCAAGTTTAACTGTGTCGCTGCATGGCTACTTTGCAACTGAGCACTGATTTGCCCTGTCGTATCATCGAAACGAAGTTGGTTAAAACCTGAACCGCCAACCTCAGAAGAACGAATACCACTGAGTTTTTTGGTATCAGGAAGTTGCCCTTTGACATCGAACATGGTTTGATGACGTTCAGCTTCATGCAAACGTCCCATCACAAATGGACGGTCTACATTGCCATCAAAAAAGTCGATGACGACAATTTCACCAATACGTGGGTGGAAGCGTGTTCCATAGCCCTCGCCTGCCCATGAGGTCAATACATCTACCCAAGCTGAATCCGTATCATTGTCATTAGAGCCTGCGCCACCATCATGGGCGTTATCATCGGTACGGGTAAAGAGGAAACGAACTTTGATGCGCCCCCATTGATCCACATAGATCGTTTCGCCTTGAGGTCCAACGACTTTGGCACGTTGTGGGAAAGCCGATGGGCGATGGTCTAAAGGATTATATTCAGGAACAATCGAAATCCCTCGACGAACTAAAGACAATTCATTGGCTTGACGTTGATCTTTAATTAAATGATTCCAATAGCTTAAATTTAAAATTTTAGAGAGCTGATCTTGTAATTCTTTAGGTAAATTATTTTGATTATAAAAAGTTTTGCCTAAAATCAAAAATTCGCGATCTGAACCTTCGTGTTGATCAATTTCAGGATGCTCTTTGAGTTCAAACCAATAACCGACTTGTGCATCACGCACTGAACTGGTCGCAGTGAAATATTTAGACTGCAATTCCTGGTATTGCGTAAGTTGATTGTTGAGCTTTTCAATCTGTGCCGAACTTGATGCAGTCGTTTGGTCTTCGCCCTTTAAATCACTGGTCCAAGCTGGGCTAATAGTCCATGCTTGTTCCAAACTTAAGGTTTCATTATCTTGTTGATCACTATGAGTGTGATTACTCAGCGAACTTTCACCTTGATCTTGCGATAAACTATCCGCTTGCCAGCGTTGCACTTGAATAGCAGTCGACTGAATTGAACGTTGAGCGATCAAATTGGTAATGGTATCAAAGCGTTCCGTCGCATGACTACGATGAAAACGAATACTGCGTCTTGGCATCGCTTCATATTGTGAATTATCATCAATCAAGCGTAATTTCTGCGCTTGAATTTGAGTCGCTGAAATTGGAACAACTCTAGCCACTTCATCGACCAACCAATTTATCCCTTCACTACGCCAAAGTCGTGTTAAAAAATCATAATCCGTTTCATTGGCCTGCATGACAAAGGGACGCACATCGTAATCTTTCTTTAAACCACTGGTATTTAGACTTAAACTCGAAGCAAATAAAACACTTTTAGCTTGCCATTCTTTGAATAATATCTCGCTAATTTCAAGCACGCTCTTATTCATAAACACACGGCTATTGCGACGCTTATGCCAAAGTGTAGAAGCATCCTCAAGTGTCAGCTTATACACCGTCAATGCACCATCGCTCTGCCCTTGACTCGCCCCTGTGATAATTCCTGTCGTACGATATAACTCACCAAAATCAGTGACCTGATCGACTGCAACTTGGCAACCAATGAATTGCTTTAACGGAATATGCGCATTGGTCGATAAACACAATAACTCAGCTTTTAAGCCTTGATTGATAATGTGCTGACCTTGAATGCATTGTAAAAATACATTGCTATTTAAATTCTGATTGGAAAACTGCACATGAATGACACGTTTCTGCATACTTAAGCCGAAGCTTTCAAGTAAGTTATTAATATTTTTTAACATTTTAATGATGAATAGTTAATTTTTATGAAGTTATTTTAAACAATGAAGAATCAAAGGAAAGCTTAAAATTGTTAAATTTTTTATTTTTAGAAAAATCAAACATAAAAAATGAGATCTATTTAAGATCTCATTTTCTTCATTTCAAATTAAATGCATGATTAAAAAGGAACTCGCTTATAATCACGATATTCTGGTTTCCAGAAGTTCTTTTCAATGCTTTCATGCAACTGTTCATCTGTAATTAATGGTGCAACACCATCTTCAATTGCAGCTTTAGCAACTTTGAAAGCAATGATTTTAGACACTTTTTGCAGTTCATTTAAATCAGGCAATAAATCTGCTTGGATGTCTTTTAACTTCGGTGAACAATCTGCCAACGCAGAACTTGATGCCATGAGCATATTATCCGTGATGCGAGTTGCATTCGATGCCACAACACCCAAACCAATTCCTGGGAAAATATACGAGTTATTGCACTGTGAAATATTAAAGGTTTGACCATGATAATTCACTGGGGTAAATGGACTACCTGTCGCAATCAAAGCCTTACCTTCAGTCCATTGGATAATATCCGCAGGGACAGCTTCTACACGAGAAGTTGGATTCGACAAAGGCAACACTATTGGATATTCACAATTCTGCGCCATAGTTTTGATGATTTCTTCAGTGAATAAACCTGGTTGACCTGATACACCGATCAATACTGTTGGTTTGGCATTTTTCACAACATCTAGCAGGGAAATAATTTCTTCGGCATTGCCCCAATGCGCGACATCTTCAGACTTTTGTGCCAATTTACGTTGAAAATCTAACAGATTCGGCTGATTTTCAGTAATTAAACCAAAACGATCGACCATAAAGACTTGCGCACGTGCTTCAGCATCAGTTAAACCTTCTGAAACCATTTGCGCAATGATTTGTTCTGCAATACCACAACCTGCCGAGCCTGCACCTAAAAAGGCAACTTTTTGATCTTTAAGCTGTTTACCCGCTGCACGACTTGCTGCAATCAAAGTCCCAACACATACCGCTGCTGTACCCTGAATATCATCATTGAAACAACAAATCTGATCTCGATATTTTTCAAGTAAAGGCATCGCATTTTTTTGTGCAAAATCTTCAAATTGAATCAAAGCTTTCGGCCAGCGACGCTTCACCGCAGCAATCACTTCATCAACAAATTCATAATATTCATCACCACTGATGCGCGGCTCAGACCATCCGAGGTAAATCGGATCGTTAAGTAATTGCTGATTATTGGTTCCGACATCAATGGTAATCGGTAGCGTATAAGCTGGGCTAATCCCACCGCACGCGGTATACAGCGATAATTTACCGATTGGAATACCCATCCCACCAATCCCTTGGTCACCCAAACCAAGGATACGTTCGCCATCGGTAATCACCACGACTTTGACGTTTTTGCGGTTTACATTGTGAATGATTTCATCGATATATTTACGATCTGGATAAGATAAGAATACCCCACGATGACGACGATAGATGTCTGAAAAACGCTGACATGCTTCACCCACAGTTGGTGTATAAATAATCGGCATCATTTCACTCAAATGATTTTCAATCAGGTGATAAAACAATGTTTCATTGGTGTCTTGGATATTTCGTAAATAAATATGTTTATTGATCGCTTCACTAAAAGAACAGTACTGTTGATATGAGCGTTGACTCTGTTCTTCGATGTTTTCGATCACATGAGGGATTAAACCGTGTAAGTTAAATTGGGTACGCTCTTCTTCTGTGAAGGCTGAACCTTTATTGAGTAATGGTAGTTCTAGCAAGGCATTGCCAGCATAATGAATATATAAAGGATATTTTTTCGAGGTTTCCGTTGGCATTTCCATTCTCATCGAAGCAATCGCTGTGCTTCTCTCTTTTACTAAACTAAGACTTTGGTCGGGTACTAGCTTAAGCCTATTTTAGGATGAATTGGTATTTAGATACGTGATAATGATATTCCAAGTATTTTACAAAATGATAAATTCTGCTCAGTTTAATTTTATTGTTGCTTTTAATTTCAGTTTGTAGCTCACCTCTCATTTAAAATCTATTGAATCTTATATAGATTTGTTAGCAATATTTACCAATGATTGCTTTTTTTTAACTTTAGATTTATTTTGTCTGCAAGATAATAATCTCATAACTTATAACAATGAATGTAAAACTACCTATTCTTCTTTTAAGCACTGTCATCGCATGTACTGGTTGCCAAACTGCTAAAAAAGTATCTTCTGGTGTCTCTAAAACCACAGAAAAAGTAAAAAGTCTTGTCGGTTTAGGTGAAGCAAAAATTCCTGAAATTGATAAAAAAGGCGTAGTTGATGTCAGTAAAGCGACATTAGAAAAATTGGAACAAATGAAAATCAATATGCCGACAGGTCAATGGGTCTATATTGAAAATGATCTCCAAGGCATTTATACACTTCAGAATAAATCAACAGATGGAAATATTTTATATTTACGTCTGAATTGTAAAATTACAACACAGAAAACCAGTTTTAGTATTGAAGACAAAGATGGCAAAGAACTTTTAAAAGCGCATGATCCAGAAGCAGGTCAAGTCCAGTTTTTGATCGACAATAAAAACTATGGCAATCCTTTTGACTTGGTCAATGCGAAAAAAATGCCGACTTTTAAAACCGCATTAAGTAAAGCCAAAAGCATTAAAGTATTTAATAATGCAAAACTTTATACTTTTGCCAATGGTAAAGCAGAGTTATTAGAAAAACCTGTGACCTGTAATTAAAAATGGGCGAATAGCCAAAAATAGATGGATAGAAATCAATTTTTCGGCATATCTACAAATACAGCAGTTAAACGTCGAACCAAAGGTAAAACGAATAGCACTACGGGATATGCCACAGCCCACGACACCATCCATGCAGAAAACCATTTGATAAAAAAGCCATCAATCAAACCGACATTGATCAGCATATTAATCAGTGACACCATGCCACTCATTACACAGGACAAGAAGAATGGCATGATCCATGTGGCGAATTTCGCAGGAAGTTTTGGGATATTGCCGATAATCGTGGGAGGTGTATTTGACATCATGCTTTCATGAAAAAATTTTCGTCAATTTTAGCCTTAACAATTCGGGCTGACAAACAAATTTCTTGCCCCATCCCACACGATTTATCTCGTCTATTTTCATCAATTAATCATTCTAGAAGTGATTCACTTCTCTATAAATCACTACACGATCTAGCAAAATGTCGAGTAAGTACATTTTTCTAATCGAATAAGTTTTATTCTATACAAATGCATTCACCTAAAAGGCTCAAAATTTGCTATATTTACCGTTTTTCTGCGACATTTATTTCTCTATAGATTATGAATACGGCCATACAAGCAGCTCTCGATCATGCAGTGCAATCCCTACAAGCTGAAGGGACTCTTCCATCTGACTGGAAAAACACAAGTGTTTTAACGCGAACTAAAGACCGAAGCCACGGCGATTTCGCTTCTAACATTGCCATGATGGGTGCAAAAGTTGCGGGTATGAAGCCACGTGATCTTGCTGAGAAAATTTTAGCAAATCTGCCAGAAGTGGTTGATATTGCTAAAGCTGAAATTGCGGGTCCTGGATTTATCAACTTCTTTTTAAATGCAGATCAACGCTTTACTGTACTTGATCAAATCCAAGCACAAAAAGACCAGTTTGGTAAAACCCAAGCCAATGCTGCGAAGAAAATTCAAGTTGAATTTGTTTCTGCAAACCCGACTTCAAGCCTGCATGTGGGTCATGGTCGTGGTGCAGCGTATGGTATGACTGTTGCAAACTTACTAGAAGCAACAGGTGCTAAAGTTGACCGTGAATATTATGTCAATGACGCAGGTCGCCAAATGGACATCCTCGCGACTTCAACTTACTTACGTTATTTAGAATTGACAGGTCAAACTTTAGTTTTCCCTAAAAATGCCTATCAAGGCGATTATGTTAAAGAAATCGCACAAAGCATTATCGACAAAGATGGCGACGCTTATGTACGCCCTGTTGCTGATGTCTATAAAGACGTGCCTGAAGATGTTCAATACGCTGAAGAATTGAATGCCGATGGTAACAAAGTGGTTCTGTCAGGCGATAAAGAAAAGCATATTGATGGTTTGATTTTTAATTCTCAAACTTTGATTGGCGCAGGTTATCGTGTATTCCTACAAGCTGCTTTAAAAGCCATTCTTGATGATATTAAAGATGACCTTGGTGAGTTTGGTGTAACCTTCAATCAATGGTTCAGTGAAGAATCACTGACTGACAAAATTGATGAAGCATTACAAACGCTTGACCAACGTGGTTTCTTATACGAAAAAGACGGCAATATTTGGTTCAAATCAACTGAATTTGGCGATGAAAAAGACCGTGTTGTAAAACGTCGTAATGGTCAAACCACTTATTTTGCGTCTGATATTGCGTACCATTTGAATAAATTACAACGTGGTTATACTGACCTTGTGGATATTTGGGGTTCAGATCACCACGGTTATATCGCACGTGTTAAAGCTGCGATTGATGCAATGGGCTATGACTCTAAAAAACTCACTGTACTATTAGTTCAATTCGTGAGTTTATGGCGTGGCGGTGAGATGGTGCAAATGTCATCTCGTTCAGGTCAATTCGTAACTTTACGCGATCTTCGTAAAGAAGTGGGTAATGATGCTGCACGTTTCTACTATGTGATGCGTAAGTCTGAACAACACATTGATTTTGACTTAGATTTAGCTGTTTCACAAAGCAAAGATAATGCTGTGTATTACATCCAATATGCGCATGCGCGTATTTGCCGTATGTTAGAAAAAGCGACAACGACTGGTCTTCAATTTGATGCAGCAAATGCTCGTCAATTTGCAGCGAAATTAGACCTTGTTGCTGAAACTGAGATTTTGGCGAAGCTTGCGGCTTATCCTGAAATTGTTGTTCGTGCTGCCAATAACTTTGAACCGCATCAAGTGGGTAACTACTTGAAAGAATTGGCTGCGTTATTCCACGGTTGGTACAACGAAAATAAAGTTTTAGGTGATGATGCTGATTTAACTCAAGCACGTTTATTGCTTTCTGTGAATGTACAGCAAGTTTTACGCAATGGTCTTGAGTTATTGGGTGTGTCTGCACCTGAGAGTATGTAAAGCATCGCTTTACATACTCGCAAGACTAGAGCTGAGCTCGAAGTAAAAAGCATGTAAGCAAAACATCGTTTTGCATGCTCGCAAGACGAGAGCTTGGCTCAATGTCAGCATGCAATGTGTGCATGACTAAAAGTCTCAATATCAGAAGTGTCTAACAAAGTAATAAATCATTACTTTACATCAAGCTAAAGCAAACTTATGCTTTAGCTTGATGTTAAAAATAAAGAATAAGAGGGTTCCAAGTGTTTGGAAAAACGCAACGCGGTGTATCTGAAAGACCGACAAAGCCGAAACAACCATTAATTCCTAAATGGTTAGGCTTACTTGTGGTCGTATTAATCGTGTTAAGTTTTGGCGTAGCCTTGCTACTCTGGAAACCTTGGGCACCTGTTCAACCTAGAAATGAAGTCACTTCTGAGCATTATCAAGAAGATACTAACAAAGACTATCGTTTCTATGACCTTCTACCTCAACAACAAGTGACGCCAATCCCACAACAAGCTGTACCTGAAACTCAAACTCAGCAACAGCCTGTGATTGTTGAAGCACCATCTCAGACAAATGATGTCGATGTAGGTGTCAATGCTGAACCTACTGCGCCCGTACAACCTGAATATATTCTACAAGTTCGTAGTTATGATGATCCTGATGCGGCTGATGCTCGTCGTGCTGAAATCATTTTGAATGGTCTATCTGCCGACGTGGTACAAAGTTCAGAAGGTGGGAAAACGTGGTACCGCGTGATTTCAGGACCGTATGACTCGCAAAATGCAGCCGTGATCGCGCAACAAACCTTGCAACACAGCGGTATTGATTCAATTGTAGTGAAACGCTAATACTTTGAATCTATGAATAAAATAAAAGATGCTTCGGCATCTTTTTTTATTTCTCATTTACCTAAACACACAATTTAAAATAACAATAAGCTAAGTAATATCAATAACCTTCTTGAGCATTGATCACTTTACAACCAAAGAAACCTTGTTCGACTAAATACTTAACCCTATTTGCTCAAAATTAGAGTAATCTATTCCACGCACTACATTACCCATGTTTTGCCGAGATCTCAAAAGTCACCAATACTTTTGATTTGCTGTCCTGTGATTGGCGTGACGATCAAATCCGAATATTACAGGGCGCTCAGAAATTCACATGGGTATACTGCCCTTTCAATACTTGTCGCAAAATTGTCAAATTCATATTCTGTTCAATAAACCCAAACAATAAAAGTTCACCTAAACTTCACTTAAATCATTCGCCTAAATACGTCAATTTCAGTACACTCAAACGCAGTTGCTCTTATTTAAATCAAAGTTTAAATCACGATGAATAATAAAAAACAGATCTTATGTGTCGAAGATGATGCTGCAATCCTGATGCCTTTGCGCTATGCACTTGAACGTGAAGAGTGGCAAGTGACTTGGGCAAATACAGGGCTTCAAGCGATTGATTATATTCAACAACAAGCTTTTGATTTTATTATTTTAGATGTCGGTTTGCCTGACTTAAATGGCTTTGAAGTGTGTAAAAAAATTCGTCAATTCAATCATACCCCTCTTCTTTTTCTAACTGCGCGGGATGATGAAATTGACCGTATTGTCGGTTTGGAAATTGGTGCAGATGACTATTGTACCAAGCCCTTTAGTTCACGAGAAATTGTCTCTCGTATCAAAGCCATTTGGCGTAGAATGGACATTCAGAATCAAGTCCAACAAAGCAACTTACAATTTATTGGCAACACTGAATCCTCCAATAATAAAAATCAAGATTCAAAAACATGGCAATGTCATGATGAGTCCTTACAAATCCAATATTTAAATACTGCACTTCAACTGACCCGTTATGAATATCGCTTACTCAAATTGTTGATTCAACACCCTGAGCAAGTGTTTAGCCGACAACAACTGATGGATCATGTGTGGGAACATCCTGAGCACAGTTTAGAACGAACCGTCGATACGCATATCAAAAGTATTCGCAATAAACTCAAACAGATTGCACCTGAACAAGACCCGATTGAAACCCATCGTGGTTTTGGTTATAGCTTGAAAAAGCTGGGTTAAAACATGTCTATCTTCATCCGTATCTGGTTTTTCTTCGGGCTGATTATCCTGCTCGGTCTATGGTTTATGTCTTATACATTTAACCAGCAAGTTAAACCCAATGTACGCCAGGTGGTTGAAGATACCTTAGCTGAAAATGCCAATATCATCGCTATGTTGGTGGCTGAAGATGTCTATGAAAATAAGGTCCGCACGCCCCAATTTGATGAGAAAATTCAGAAAGCACTAAAACGAAAACTCAATGCCAATATTTGGCAACACAACAAAGATCAGATCAATCAGCAAATTTATATTACCGATGAAAAAGGCATTGTGATCTATGATTCACAAGGGATTGCAACAGGACAAGATTACTCACAGTGGAATGATGTCTACCTTACATTGAGAGGAAAATACGGCGTGCGTTCCACGCGTAGTTATGATGTCAAAGGCAATGATTTAGGCAGTAGTAACAGCATCATGTTTATTGCTGCACCGATTTATTATCAAGTGAACCAACACAATAAACTCATCGGTGTGGTCAGTATTGGTAAGCCAAATATTTCCGTGCAACCCTATATTCAACGTGCTGAAAATCAGCTGATCCGTCAAGCAGCATGGATTACTTTAATCAGCTTATTTCTTGCTAGTTTGGTCGCCTATTGGCTCAAACATAGTATCGACCGTGTACGTAAATATGCGCAAGCACTGGCTCCAGTCAATCAAACCCCACATTTCCGTTCTGCCCAAGAACTCAATCTTGTGGCTCAAGCAGTTGAAAATATGCGTGAAAGACTAGAAGATCGCGCCTATGTTGAACATTATGTGAATACGCTCACGCATGAGTTAAAAAGCCCACTCACGGCGATTCAAGCCAGTGCTGAACTGCTCAAAGAAGATTTGCCCCTAGATGATCAGCAACAATTCGCCACGCATATTCATGAGCAAAGTCATCGCCTACGTAGTTTGATTGATCACATGCTTTTATTAACGCGCTTGGAAAAATCAAAACACCAAATCGAGATTCAAAATTTCAACTTATCTGAACTGATTCAACAAGTTTTAGACCAATACACCAGTCAAATTCAGACAAAAAAAATTCAATGCTTATTGGATATTGAACCTGATTGTATGATGAATGCAGATCGTTTTTGGATTCAGCAAGTCATCATCAATCTTATCGACAACGCTTTGGATTTCTCTGCAAACTCAGCCAAACTTTTGATTCAGCTACACCGCTCACATCATCTTCAAAATGATCAAAATATTGAGCTCACTATTTTTAATGAGGGAGAATGGATCCCTGACTACGCCCTGTCTCAAGTATTTGATACTTATTTTTCACTACCTCGCCCGATTAGCCAACAACGCAGTTCAGGCATTGGTTTAAGCATCGTCAAACAAGTGATTGAACAACATCATGGACACATTCAGATTGAAAATATTCAGGAAAATAGTATTTCAATCATTCAGCCACATCAGCAAGGCGTAAGGGTCAATATTCAGTTGCCCTAAATCCATTGCTCTAAATCCATTGTCGTGAAGAATATTACACTTCACCTAAACTTCACAGAAAATACAAACCTAGCACAAACAAAACACATTTCAATTTCGCACACTCAATCCTGACAAAAACAACCATTCAGGACAACAGTGATGCGCTCTAGCTTCCTTACACTCAAAATCATCGCCATCGTGATTTTGGTCGCCCTCTTTTGGGTGGGTTTATTCTTTATCAGTAGTCTTGTTTCCGAACGACAAGGCTACCAAAAAGCATTTCTACAAGAAATCACCCAAAACAATATCAGCCCACAAACCATTATCTCACCTTATGTCCGTGTCCCTTACTTAGAACAAACGACTTGCCTAGACGAGCAAAAAGTTGCACATGCATGTACGCAAGAACACTGGATGTATGTCAGTGCGGATAGCACTCAATGGCAATCCAATTTTGATGTCAAAAATGATCAGTATAAACGCACGATTTACCGTGCCATCAGTTACCAAGCCAATTTAACGGCAAAAGGCATCTTCCAAAAACCAACCTTGGAAAATAAAAACTACCAATGGGAAAAAGCAGAAATCCTCTTCCCAATCCATGATCCACGTGGTTTAGCAACTCAACCGACATTGAAAATGCTCAATAAAAACTACGCCTTTGAAATGAGCCCTCAAGGCAATGACAGCACTGGTTTTGATTTTATGCGCATTTCGGCTCAGAAACATCCAGAATTAATCTCTGCGATCCAAAATGGTTTTGCCTTTGATTTAGATGCAAAAATAGCAGGTTTAGGGAAATTTACTCTCATTCCAACCAGTCGCAGTGTAACTTATCAAGCCAAAGGCAATTGGGCCGATGCTAAATATTCAGGGCAAAATCTACCGCTTGAAAAAACCAGTGCTCATCAACAATTCACTGCCCAATGGAAAAATATTGCGCTAGGTCATCAGAATTTAAACAAACTCATCAACTGTGAAAACAATGAATGTATCCGTCAACTCAGTGATGGTAATTACATCAAAAACGCAGAATATGAATCTGAAAATAATCAAAAAATTGGCTTAAGCACCGAGTTTTTAGATTCAGTAAATGTCTACACTCAAACAGACCGTGCAATTAAATACGGTATCGTCATTATCATCATTACTTTTGGTTGCTTCTTCTTATTTGAAGTGTTGAAAAGCTTACGCATCCACCCGATTCAATATTCTTTGGTGGCAATGGCGCAAGGAATCTTCTTTGTCCTATTACTCTCGATCAGTGAATATTATGCCTTTGCATGGGCCTATGTAGTGGCATGTATCGCCTGCGTGGGGTTAATGACGTGGTATCTGTTCTTTGTGATGAAAGGTGCTAAACCTGCAATGCTGTTCGGCATCATCCTTAGTACGCTCTATGCCATCATGTACATGTTATTGCAGTCTTCAGGCAAAACATTCTTGATCGGCTCAATCATTTCATTTGTCGTGCTTGCAGTCGTGATGTTCATTACTCGCCATATCGACTGGTATCAAATCAGCAATCGACCAGAGCGTGAACTTAAATCTTACACACCTCATCAATAGGCATATCGCCCCCTGTGGATGGTACATACCATCCACTTTTTGCATCAATCATTTTTCTAATCAAATCTTTAATCATCACTCTGAATCTAGAGGTTTTAAAATGAATATGTCCATCATTCAAAAACAGCAATACATAGAAAATATCCAACAACTTTGCCCTTTAAAATGTTCAATTGCGTACTGTTTAAATCAATTACGTAGCGCAAAGATTCAATTTTTAAATTTGGGCAATTTGATCATCTGCCCCAAACAGAACTGCTTGATTTTTTTTCAATCTAAAATATTGATCCGTATTGATACATTCACCAACACATAACACAAAGTCTGAAAAACCAGATTTGCAGATCATGCATGATCACGTAAACTTGAACATAAGATAAAATTTGGGAATGATTATGACTGTACAACGTCTGCATGTTGCAAAACGCTTTTCTGAAATTGCAATTTCAGGAAATTTAGTTCACTTGGCTGGTCAATTGGCAAGTGATTTTAGCTTAGACATTAAAGGTCAAACCCAACAGACTTTCGACATTATTGACCAGTTTTTGGCAGATGCAGGCACAGATAAAAGTCATATCATGTCAGTGACGATTTATTTAAAAGACATTGAAAAAGATTATGCTGCGTTTAATGAGGTTTGGGATGCTTGGGTGTCTGATATTGAAGCCTTACCACGGACTTGTGTAGAAGCTAAACTGTATGATCCCAATGTGTTGGTTGAACTGACTGTCGTTGCTGTAAAGCCTTAATTGTTCAATCATTTGAATCAATTCATTTGTTTTAAAGCAAAAAAATGCATGTAAAAACATGCATTTTTTATTGCGTATTTATAGGAACTCAACACTTATCCAAAAACACGTGAATCACGATTCGCGTAAAGATCAAACTTCCCCATAGTCTGCTCTTCCATCAATTGAGGGCGACTCATCTCGGAAAACTCTGAAAGAAAATCTTCACGTAAATATTGATATTCTGGAATCCCCATATAACGTACTACACGATAGCCTGCCGATTGTAACAGGGCATCTTCATACCGACTGCTTGTAGAACGCTTCACCGAGTTAACATCGTCTAGGGCGATCACCGCCAAAACTTTACAATCTTTATCTAACACCACAAAATCAGCGAACATTTGCTGATATTTGCGACGTGTATGCAAATATTTGGTTGTGAGTAATGCATCAAATGAAACATGCGCCAGAATATTCGCTTCTGGTAATATTTCTTTTAGACGAGTAAAAGTCATTTGTTCATGCGAGTTAAATACAGCTCTTCTGCGTAAAGCACTATCTGTCTGTTGCTTATTTTTTAGTCCTTTATAAGCAACGCCAGTCACAATAGCAAGTAATACCAAACTTGCGACAATGATCATGTCCATTGTTGATGTTCCTTATTTCTTTTTTATAGTATGGTTCTTAAAAAACCAATTTTATGTATCTATAGATACTTTCCCATTCAGTTTAATGTTTTAATCGTTCACTAAAAATCGATATTCATTATTCTAAATATTCGACTAAACCACGGTTTTAATTTATAATTTGAACCAACATTCATTTTATTCACTAATTATTGAAAAAAAATGAATGTGTTCAGTACTTTTATACCGTTTCTCTATACGGAATACAACACGCTCTGTCGTAACTTTAGTATGATTGTTCGACAATTTACATAAAATTATTGTGTTTTTTCTGTACTAAAGTTTTCAACAGTTTTGCAATGACTTATCCACAGATTAGATTATTCATTAATCGATCTAGGTTTGTACTGAGATTTTACTTCTAATCAAACTATCCATTTGATTATTCTATAAAAATAAAAAGGATGCTTCCGCATCCTTTTCAATCAACTATTATCTCAAAACCTAAGCTCTATGCTTCGGCTTAGACTTTCCTTTGCTGTTACCACTAAACGGTTTTTTATCACCTGTTTCACGGGGTGGTAACCCTGTATGTTGCGTCAGAATCTGACCACGTTCAGGACGCTTTTTGGTATTCGATGGACGTGACTGACCTTGAGCAGCTTTGGTTCGATTCCCCTGTTCACCATTACGCTTTTGTGAATCGCCATCCACCGTTGAATTTTTCTTACGCGCAGACTGATATTGACCATCTGCACTGCCGGCAGGCTGATAAGTCGGAATCAAATGCTGTTTCGAGTTCCCAATAAGATCGGCACGACCCATTTCTTTCAGGGTTTCACGTAACAAAGGCCAGTTGTTCGGATCATGATAACGCAGGAAGGCTTTATGAATACGACGACGCTTATCACCTTTCACGATGTCAACATTTTCAGTATAACGCGCCACTTTTGCCAGCGGATTTTTACCTGTGTAATACATGGTCGTTGCCGTTGCCATTGGCGATGGATAGAAGGTCTGTACCTGATCGGCACGGAAACCATTCTTTTTCAGCCAGATCGCAAGGTTCATCATGTCATATTCGGTCGTACCAGGATGCGCTGCGATAAAGTACGGAATTAAATACTGTTCTTTACCTGCTTCCTTACTGTAACGATCAAACATCTGTTTGAAGCGATCATAAGTCCCGATACCTGGTTTCATCATCTTCGACAATGGACCTTTTTCGGTATGTTCAGGGGCAATTTTTAAATAACCACCGACATGGTGCTGTACCAATTCTTTGACATATTCAGGATTCAATACAGCAAGGTCATAACGTAGACCTGAACCGATCAGAATCTTTTTAATACCTTTTAATGCACGTGCCTTACGATATAACTGAGTTAATGGTGCATGATCGGTATGTAAGTTTTGACACACACCTGGGAATACACACGATGGTTTACGACAGTTCTTTTCAATCTCAGGATCTTTACACGCCAGACGGTACATATTTGCCGTTGGACCACCCAAGTCCGAAATGATGCCTGTAAAACCTGGTGCGGTATCACGGATTTTTTCCACTTCACGCAGAATAGATTCTTCCGAACGGTTCTGAATAATACGACCTTCATGCTCTGTAATCGAACAGAACGTACAACCACCAAAACAACCACGCATGATATTCACAGAGAATTTAATCATGTCAAATGCAGGGAAGCGTGCTTCACCATAAGCAGGATGTGGCAGACGTGCATAAGGCAAGTCAAACACATAATCCATTTCTTCAGTGGTCAATGGAATCGGTGGTGCATTCAGCCAAACATCACGCCCCGCATGGTTCTGAACCATTGCACGTGCATTACCAGGATTGGTTTCAAGATGAAGAATACGGTTGGCATGTGCATATAAAACAGGATCCTGTGATACCTCTTCAAAAGCAGGCAAACGAATGACCGCTAACTCACGTGGCGGTAATTTGTGTTTAATCGCTTTCGATGCAGGTTGAAGCTGAACAATCTGGGTATTTTCATCCAGATTGTCGCCTTCACGGACAATCGGATTGGCAACCAGTTCTTTCTGGAAGTTTTGATACTGCGTTAAAGAATTGCCTTTGCCCTGTTCAATTTCACAACCATCCAGATCTTCAGTCATCACATAGGGGTTGATAATTGGATCTACACGACCAATCGAATCAACATCATTCGATGCAATTTCAACGAAGTGTGCTTTTGAAGCACGGTTATTTTTATTGACAATAAATGCTGTACCACGAACATCGGTGATTTCATGGATTTTTTGCCCTTTGGCAAGGCGATGCATTACTTCTACGATAGAGCGCTCGCCATTTCCGTACATTAACAGATCGGCTTTAGAATCCATCAATACTGAGCGACGGACTTTGTCTGACCAGTAATCATAATGCGCAATACGACGCAAAGATGCTTCAATCCCGCCGAGTAATACAGGCACATCAGGAAAGGCTTCACGGCAACGCTGACAATACACCGTCGCAGCACGATCTGGGCGTTTATTCGGTTGATTGTCTGGAGAATAAGCATCATCAGAACGGATTTTACGGTCAGCCGTATAACGGTTGATCATCGAATCCATATTCCCCGCGGTCACACCCCAGGCAATATTTGGCTTGCCTAAAACTTTGAATGCTTCAGCCGATGTCCAGTCAGGTTGCGCAATAATACCGACACGGAAACCTTGCGCTTCCAAAGTACGACCAATGATGCCTGAACAAAACGATGGATGATCAATATAGGCATCACCACAGACTAAAATAAAGTCACAACTGTCCCAACCGAGCTGATCCATCTCCTCGCGTGACATGGGTAAAAAAGGTGCTGGTTCAAAGCACGATGCCCAATATTTGTCATAATCAAACAACGCAGTAGGCGCAGTCTGAGCAGTATAAGCGGTCGACATGTTGAATTTCTCGATTGGCGGTTGGCGATCGGGAGAGATCTAAGATGAAAGCTGATCATTTTACCATGAATTGAATTCATTTTCATTGATTAAAAAACAACCTAATTTTTAAAATGTAGAAGATGACTCCTAAGAAATTCAAAAAACCGACAAATGGTGGTTTTAAATCAAATTAAAAATCAATTTCATAGTCTAAATATTGACCATTAAAATGTGATGTTTGTCCCAATTGTCAATCCATTTTGCGCCATTTTATTTATTGTATAGACAAAATAAATAGGTGATGACTGATGCCAATAAAAAGATTTATCGTCTCCATACTGGTGTTCTTACAAAGCTTTATTTCCACACATGCAGCAAAAGAACAGTCTTATGCTGAACAAAAAGCATGGAAAGAATTACAAGATCGCATGCCAGAAAATTATCGTTTAACCCAAGATCAGTTACCACAAGAATACTTTTGGTCATGGAAAGAGAATCAAGTCCATGTCGATTACTACCCGCGCCCCAATTCATCTGCTAAAGTGATTTTATTACATGGTGTGGGAACCAATGGTCGTCAAATGAGCTTAGTCCTCGGTCATCCACTGGCTCAGGCAGGTTATGAAACCATGTCTCTTGATCTAATCGGTTATGGACTCAGTCAATATCCTAAAAAAAGTAAAATACGCTATGAAGATTGGGTGCAACTCGTCAGTGACTTTGTTGATACAGAAGCGAAAAAAGATTCACGTCCAATATTCTTATACGGCTTATCTGCTGGAGGAATGCTGACCTTACATGTAGCGATGCAGAATAAAAATGTCAAAGGTATTATCGGCATGACCTTTCTCGATCAAAGAAATTTAGCGGTAAAAAAAGGCACGATGCGTTTTAGCTCACTTAGTTCAATGACTTTGCCGAGTATGAAACTGAGTGCAAAGACGCCTATCGGCAATATTGCTTTACCGATGTCATTGGTTTCTAAAATGTACGCTTTAAGCAATGATAAAGATGCATTAAAAATCATGCTCAATGACAAAACTTCGGCAGGAAATACCATGTCGATTAAGTTTTTAAATAGTTATATGAATTATCGACCAAAATATGAAATCTCAAATTTTACGCAATGCCCTGTTTTATTGACTCAACCCGCTGAAGACCATTGGACACCCTTAGAACTGAGCCAACCTGTATTAAAACAATTGTCTGTTCCACATCAAGTCGTCATGTTACCAAAAGGTGGACATTATCCTGTTGAAGCAGAAGCCTTGGAACAACTGAAAAAAAGCAGCATTGAATTTATTCAACAGAATCTTAAAAATTAGCAAATCGAGGGAATAGTGAATTGTAGGATATTCAATTCACCGTTTTTTTATTTACTGATGTTACGCAGTAACATCAAATGCATATTTAGAATCCTGAAAAAAAGTGGATACGCGATAACGTCATCCGCATTTGTCCGAGGCAAGACTACTTCTGACTATAAATGTTTCTGTGGTGTATTCAATATTTTGACAGAATCTGACGAGTTCTGCGGCGAGGAGCAACGCTCCGCAAGGTGGTTTTCTTGCGAAGCTTCGCTTCTCATTTTTCCGAAAAAAAAGTAGGTCGAGCCGAAGGCTAATCCCTAAATTCAAATGCTTGATGTAAGACTCCGTCAAGCAAGCTTTAAAATTGCTTTAAAAAGACATTTTATTTTAAATGTGCTTAACATCAGTTATTTAGATATTTTTTGCATCTGATTCAGTTTAAAAGCCACCAATAACCCAACACACAAAATACATGTAATGGTCACGGTTAAACCAAACCATCCGTAATTTTCCCAAACCAAACCGCTACTACTACCTAAGAAACTTGAACCCAAGTAATAGCAGAATAAATATAGGGAAGAACCGACAGCTCGATATTGTAAAGATTGTACCGACACCCAACTGCTTGAAGTGGAATGTGCTGCAAAGAAAGAGAAAGTAAAGATCAATAAACCAATCAAAATCATTGTTAATGATGGGATTAACATGATCCATAAACCAAGAATCATCGTTAGAAACATGGCAATCAAAACTTTATCCCGACCAAACTTACGACTCCAACTAGCGGCACGTGGTGAACTATAAATTCCAGATAAATAAGCAATCGAAATCAAACCAATCCATGTTTGTGAAAGTTCAAATGGTTTTTCCAGTAGGTGATAACTCATGTAATTAAAGACTGTCACAAAACAGCCCATAAGAATAAAACCTTCGATGAACAGTAATCTAAGTTTAGGGTCAGACAAATTTTTCTTAAAAGACTCAATAAAACGAGAGAATTGAATTGGATAAGATGTGAAATGTTTTGAAGCTGGTAGTGCGAGATAAAAAGTAATGGCGATCAATAAATTTAAAATTCCAATGATCATGGTTGCTGTTTGCCATGAAATATAGTCGAGCAATACCCCTGCAATTAAACGCCCGCCCATTCCACCAATCGCAGTACCTGAAATATATAGTCCCATGGCAAAGCCGACATCTTTCTGGGCAATTTCCTCCCCAATATAAGTCATCGCAACAGATGCGACACCACTTACAGCCAGTCCGACCATCATTCGAGTCGCAAGGAAAACTTCCCAATAAGGCAAAAATGAACTGATCAATAATAATATTGCCGTAGAGAATAGCGAGATTGCCATGATCTGCTTTCGACCAAAACGATCTGAAATCAGTCCTGCAAATAGTAAACCCAGTGCCAAAGCGATGGTTGAGAATGACAGCGGAAAACTACTGTGGGTCGGTGTGACGTGGAAGAATTTTGCTAAGAATGGCATCATCGGTTGCACACAGTACAATGATGAAAACACAGCAAATCCTGCTAAGAACAGCGACAGGAGAATCGCAATAAAAGGTTTTGTACCATACTCAATATAAGGCGTAGACTCAGACATTTCAGCCATCATTGTTCATGAGATAGAATCAGTATACGCCTATTTTTAAGTGTTCATAAAAGCAAAAAAGCGTGTATAGCTCCATACACGCTTTTTAAATCTTCAATCATTTTGCAGTTGTCGTCATTTATTTGTTTTCAGCATTCAAACTAAGTCAAAATAAACCACTCAAAATGATAAGCAATTAAACTTTCTTCTCTTCAATGTTTAAAGCATTGATGGCTAATACGGCTTGAGTACGATTTTGTACGCCGAGCTTACGGAAGATTGCCGTAACATGTGCTTTGATCGTTGCTTCTGACACATCAAGTTCATAGGCGATTTGCTTATTTAGTAAACCTTCCGCCACCATCATCAACACACGGAACTGTTGAGGTGTTAAAGATTGAATACGTTCAGCCAAAGCGGTTTCATCTGCCGCACGCGGGTCAAAATTCATATTGGCAGCAGGTAAATTTGGCGGTAACCAAATATCACCTTCTAAAACCTGACGAATCGCTTCACCGATATGACTTGGATGTGCTGATTTTGGAATATAGCCCATCGCGCCATGTGCGATCGCACGCTGGATAATAGATGCTTCTTCATGTGCAGAAACCACAATAATCGGAATCGATGGATACTGCGCACGAACGTGTACTAATGCAGAGAAACCTGATGCACCGGGTAAGTTCAAATCCAATAAGACTAAATCTGGTTCTGGACCATTTTCCAAACGTTCATAAAATTCATTTACAGCTGCAGTTTCACTGATTTGAGCTTGTGGCAAACTATAGCGAACCGCCTGAATGAGCGCATGGCGAAACAGTGGATGATCATCAACGATTAAAATATTCATAAGCGAAGCGAGAGATCTCTAGCACAGTTATTCCATTCTAACCGTACTATTAGTATTTAGGATACGGAAATATTAACGAATTTTTAAATGATTTGTTGGCTTTAATGAAAATTCCCTACACTTTTTATGTTATTACTCAAATTTGAGATTTAAATATCACATTTACATATAAAATAAATATTTTAAAAAGAATTAGTTATTCTAATTACGAATAATATTTAGCTTCAAACACTTAATTTGATCATTCGTTACTTATTTCAGCAATTTCTCATTTATCTCAAAAAATGATAACCAATTTTTTTTTCGTTATTTTACAGCAATAGGCAGATATAGATAAATAAAAGGCATTCCGAGATTTAATTTATTAGGTTGCCAAAATGTCTTTTTATACCCAACAAAAACCACTCAACATCGTCGCTGTATCTGGTGGCTTAAATAACCCTTCAAAAACCGAAGCACTTGTTCAGGCGATTTTGGATGAGCTGGGTGAAGCAACACCAATCAATGTACATTTCATTAAATTCAGTGAAATTGGACATTTACTCGGTGGTGCAATTTATCGTAATCAATTGCCTCAACGTGTGCAGGATGATTTAGCTGCCGTAGAAGCAGCAGATGCTTTAATTGTCGGTACACCTGTATATCGTGCCTCATTCACCGGTCTTTTTAAACATTTCTTTGACTTTGTTGAACAAACTGCACTTGTTGATGTACCAGTATTATTGGCTGCATCAGGTGGTTCAGACCGTCATGCTTTAGTACTTGAGCATCAGTTACGCCCATTGTTCAGCTTCTTCCAGGCGCAGACTTTACCAATTGGTGTCTATGCCACAGATCGTGACTTCACGCCTGAATACACCATTCACAGCGAGTTTTTACGTGACCGTATCACGCTTGCCGTTGCTCGTGCATTACCTATTTTAGAGTGGGCGCCTGCCAAAGGTCAGCGTGCTGAAGTAGTGAAATCGAAAACCGAACAAGCCAATCAAAACCTAGGCATTAACAAACAAATTGAGCAAGAAGAAGTGCTTCCATCCGCAGCAATTCCAAACTTAGATGCTGCTGAATCTCGTTTGCATGCCAAATCTAAAACACCGAAAACACAGGTTGCCTAAGCGCAACCTCGTATATAGATAATAAAAATAGAGGGTCATCACATGTCACAAAAACAATTTACTTCCACAGACCAAAATTCAATTAAATTTGCCTACTGGGTTCCCAACGTCAGTGGTGGCTTAGTTGTGAGTAATATTGAGCAACGTACCGATTGGAGCTATGACTACAATGTGCGTTTGGCGCAAGCTGCTGAAAAAAGTGGTTTTGAATATGCGCTGACGCAAATTCGTTTTACCGCAGGTTATGGTGCTGAGAATCAACATGAATCGGTAAGTTTTAGTCATGCACTTTTAGCAAAGACTGAAAAGTTAAAAGTCATTGCGGCAATTCTACCTGGTCCTTGGAAGCCTGCGCTCGCTGCCAAACAATTGGCAACCATTGATTACTTAACCAATGGACGTGTTGCAATTAATGTCGTGAGTGGCTGGTTCCGTGGCGAGTTTGATGCGATTGGTGAGCCTTGGCCTGAACATGATGAACGTTATGTCCGTTCTGAAGAATTTATCCGTACCTTAAAGGGCATCTGGACAACGGACAACTATAGCTTTGATGGTAAATATTATCAGTTTAAAGATTACACATTAAAGCCAAAACCTGTGCAAAAACCGCATATTGAAGTATTCCAAGGTGGCAGTTCACGTGCTGCACGTGACATGGCTTCTCGTGTTTCTGACTGGTACTTTACCAATGGCAACACCCCTGCTGAGTTGAAAAAGCAGATTGATGATATTCGTGAAAAAGCCAAAGCCAATAATCATCAAGTTAAAATTGGCGTAAATGCTTTTATTATCGCCCGTGACACTGAAGAAGAAGCACAAGCGGTACTGCAGGAAATTATTGCCAAAGCCAATGTTGAAGCCGTCAATGCCTTTGGTGATGCCACCCGTGAAGCAGGTGCAGCCTCAAAAGAAGGCGAAGGCAACTGGGCAAAATCTACTTTTGAAGACTTAGTGCAATATAACGATGGTTTCAAAACCAACTTAATTGGCACACCACAACAGATTGCTGAACGTATTGTCGAGTTAAAAAGTGTCGGTGTGGATTTAGTCCTTTCAGGTTTCTTACATTTCATTGAAGAAGTCGAATATTTTGGGGAAAAGGTGTTGCCATTGGTTCGTGAATTAGAGGAGGCTCAAAAGAATCAAATTACAGCAAAATCCGCTTAAAGGATGTGCTTAGAAAATAACAATAAATAATCAAAAATAAGGTTTTTAGTTTTCCCTCATGACTCGGCTTGAGGGATTTTTTTCTTTTAAATCGTTAATCAACATGTTATTCAGACAGTTTGTCTCGAATGGAAGATGTTCCTGTATGTTGTTTTTCAATAAAAGCACCGCTATTTTCTGCTTTTTTATCAGTTGTACAAGCATCACCACTGCAAATACCAGTCAGACAGGAATACCTTCAGATCAACTCAAGGTTGAAAAAGCGATAAACCAGTCATTTCAGCCCCTGATGAAAAAATATGATGTCGCAGGTATGGCAATCGGCGTGAACTATAAGGGAAAAAGTTACGAACAATATTCAGGTTTACAGTCTATTGCTGACCATAAAAAGGTAAATAAAAATACCCTTTTTGAATTAGGTTCAGTCAGTAAAATATTTACTGCTATTGCGGGAACGTATGCGCAAAATCTTGGAAAAATGTCCCTTCAGGATTACCCTGCACAATATCTGCCAGCACTCAAAAACTCAGAAATCAATCAAGTTACGCTGCTGGAATTGGCAACTTACACCAGTGGCAATCTTCCTTTACAGTTTCCTGATCAAATACAGACGGATGCCGAAATTATTCAATATTTTCAAAACTGGCACATCAAAAATCCGATTGGAAAATACCGTCAATATTCCAACCCAAGTATAGGGCTGTTCGGTGAGTTGACGGCTAAAGCGATGAAAATGCCTTTTAAAACCTTATCAGAGCAAGTCATCTACCCGCAACTCGATCTCAAACACACCTATATTCAAGTACCTAGACAACAACTGAAAAATTATGCTTTTGGTTATAATCAAAAGAATCAGCCAATACGTGTGACTGCAGGGGCTTTTGATACTCAAGCCTATGGCGTGAAATCGAACCTGAGTGATCTGTTACATTTTATCAATTTAAACATAGACCCTGAGCTTGCCAGAGCAACGATCAAACCTGCGATTAAGGCTACACATACAGGTTATTATAAAATTGGAGACATGACTCAAGCACTCGGATGGGAAAAGTTTACTTATCCAGCGACATTACAGACCTTACTGGAAAGTAACTCTGAACGTATTGTCATGCAATCAAACCCTGTTGAAAAGATAATAGTTGAGACTGGCTCAAAGGTCTTCCACAAAACTGGTTCTACCAACGGTTTTGGTTCTTATATTATTTATATTCCTGAAGAAAAGTTTGGCTTAGTGATGTTGATGAACAAAAAAATACCGAATCCTGAACGCATCAAAGCTGCGTATGAGGTATTTCATTCATTGCAGTAAAATCGACATGACTCTAAAAATGCCAGTTGAATAACCACATAAAATGAATCCTCTTAACATTTCCCGTTAAGAGGTCATCATAAAACTGAAAGATGTTATTTTTCTTAAGAATAAAAACTCGGATCAGGTACTTTTCCTGTCAGCACCCACTCACCGACTTCCTGATATTTATAATCAATCGGATCATGCAAAGTCTGCGTACGTACATTACGCCAAAAACGATCTAAATTCAGTTTTGCAGTGGTCGCTCTCGCCCCCATAACCTGGAAAATATTCTGCGTCACATATAACGACGTATTCGTCGCTGCAATTTTCGCAGTCGCAATCGCAACAGATACCTGCCCACGCTGTTCTGCTGTTAAATTCTCACCTACATTCCACGCATCCTGCAAGCTTTCCACGGCTTTATTTGCAAGTAAACGTACACTTTCAAGCTGCACATAAAATTCAGCAAAATGCTTTTGGGTAAATGGGTCATTCACTGCATTTTCAGCCAACGATTTTGACCATGCTTTTTGACTTTGTACGGTCTCTTTGGCGATTTCAAAAGCCCCCTCAGCCACACCTAAAAATAAATGCACAAAAATCAGTTGTGCAATCAGCGGACGTACACTCGAATACGGTGTACTTAAAGGGCCTGGGTTGAGTAACAATTCATGTTTGGAAATTTTGACCTGCTCAAAATGGCTTGTACCACTATCGGTTTGGCGTTGTCCCATATTGTTCCAATCACCTAAAAAACTTACGCCCTGACGCGCAGTAGGAATCACCCCAATCAATAATTTCCCTGCTTCATTAAAACCTGAACACAGCAAAATATCTGAATCGATCGAACCTGAACAAAAACTTTTATCCCCCTGAAAAATATATTCATTCTCTGAGATTTGAGTTGCTGTCGTTCGTTGATCCAATGGATTTAAAGTATTGCCCCAAAACAGATTATTCTTAGCCGTACCTTCAAACCATTTTGCATATTGCTCAGGCTGGGAAAATAATTGCACTGTCGCAATCAATAAGTGGTGAAAGCCATAGACATGCGCCAATGAACTATCCACTTGGGCAATGGTACGAATGGTCTGGAAAATGGTTTTCCAATCTGCACCTTGTCCACCATATTGCGTAGGAATAGACAGCCCAAGCAAATCACTTTGACGAATCAGATCACGCTCATACTTCGGATTTCCTCCTGTTTTATCCCGTTCTGCAGCAGTTTGTGCAAATTGCACTGCAAGTTTTTGGGCAATTTCGAGGGGAGATCTGTTTAAAACCTGTGGCGCATTCATGTGACTGTCCTTATTTTCAATATTTTTAGCTTAGCAGATCATCCTGAACGGCTTTATCTGAATGCTTGCTGTGCTTATGCACTATTTTGAAAATACTGAGCGATATACAAAAATACCGCTAGCCTGAAGCGAACGGTATTTAACTTTTATATTAATCGCTGATGTTACACAGTAATATCAAATTGTAGATCGCATCTCAATAAAAAGTGGATACGCGATAACGTCATCCGCAACGTGTTTGAGGCAGGACTACATCTGTAAATTAATGTTTCTGCGATATATCAATCAAAAGATGGTATTTGTCGAGTTTTGCGGATGACAATGGTTTTGCCTACTTTTCCCGAAAGAAAAGTAGGTCGAGCCGAAGGCTAATCCCTAAATCAAAACTTTTGATGTAAGACTCCGTCTAGTAAGTTTAAAGCTGTTTTAAAAAATGCATTTCTTTTGAAGTGCGTAACATCAGTTAATCAAGAAAAGTCCTCTCTCCCTGTGGGATAAGGAGTAAAACTTCACAAGTGAGCCCTCATCTTCAAAGCCCCCTCATCCTAGCCTTCTCCCTGAGCCATATATGGCGCAAGGGAAGGAACTTCCAATGCATGTGAATCTAAAGATCAAATCAACTGTTCGCCTGAACTTCTTTAATCAACTGATCCACCACACTCGGGTCTGCCAGTGTTGAAGTATCTCCCAGACTATCCAGCTCATTGGCAACGATCTTACGCAAAATACGGCGCATGATTTTTCCTGAACGGGTTTTTGGCAATGATGGCGCCCAATAAATTGCATCAGGAGTTGCAACAGGACCTAAAACCTTACGTACCCATGCCACCAGTTCCTGACGCAATTCTTCCGTTTCAACTTCACCTGCCTGCAAAGTGACATAAGCAGCAACGCCCTGACCTTTAATATCATGTGGCATACCAACGACGGCAGACTCAGCGACTTTTTCATGCGCCACCAAAGCGCTTTCAATTTCAGCGGTGCCTAAACGATGCCCCGAAACATTCAGAACATCATCAACGCGTCCTGTGATCCAATAATACCCATCTTTATCACGTCGTGCCCCATCACCAGTGAAATACGATCCAGGGTAAGTTGAGAAATACGCTTCAATAAAACGCTCAGGGTCGCCCCAAATGGTCCGCATTTGCCCAGGCCAAGAATCTTTGATAATCAAATTCCCTTCAGCCTCACCCTCAAGTTCATTGCCATCTGCATCGACCAAAGCTGGCTGTACGCCAAATAGAGGGCGTGTTGCAGAGCCTGGTTTAACCGCTGTAGCACCAGGAAGTGGGGAAATCAAAATACCGCCTGTTTCAGTTTGCCACCATGTATCTACAACTGGACAACGGCTTTCACCAACAACCGTGTAATACCAATTCCATGCTTCAGGATTAATCGGCTCACCCACAGTGCCTAATAGACGTAAACTGCTACGGTCACTTTCACGGACATAGGCATCACCCTCACGCATCATCGCGCGAATCGCAGTTGGCGCTGTATATAAAATGGTGATGTTGTGTTTATCGACAATATGCCCTGTACGTGCCCAGCTTGGATATTGCGGAATACCTTCGGACATCACTGTGGTCGTACCATTGGATAATGGGCCATATACAACATAAGAATGCCCCGTAATCCAGCCAACATCTGCTGTACACCAGAACACATCATTCTGTTTAATATCAAAAACTTCACGGAAAGTTGAATTTACATAGGTCAGATAGCCACCTGTGGTATGCAACACCCCTTTCGGTTTTCCGGTAGAACCCGAGGTATACAGAATGAAGAGTGGATCTTCCGCATTCATTTGTTCAGGTGGACAAATATCCGTGACGGTCATGATTTCCATGTGATACCACAGATCACGACCTTCTTTCATCGTAATCGGATGCCCTGTGCGGTGCACCACAATCATATTTTGTACTGATGATGTACCTTCCAGTTGCAGGGCTGCATCGACATTTTCTTTGAGTGGAATGGTTTTACCACCACGCATCCCCTGGTCAGCAGTAACCACCAATTTTGCCTGACTGTCATCAATACGACTCGCCAAAGAATCTGGTGAGAAACCACCAAAGACCACGCAATGCACAGCGCCAATTCGGGTACAGGCCAACATTGCAATCGCCGCCTCTGGAATCATTGGCATATACAGCACCACACGATCACCTTTGCTGACACCATTTTTCTTCAAGACATTGGCGAAACGACAGACTTCATCATGCAACTCTTCAAAAGAGATTATTTTATGACGTGACGGATGATCCCCCTCCCAAATAATCGCAGGTTTCAATGGGTGTTCTTTTAAATGACGATCTAGGCAGTTTTCACTAACGTTTAACTGTCCATCTGCAAACCACTCGATTTTGAAATGATCGGGGTCATAACTGGTATTCTTCACTTGTGTAAAGGGTTTAATCCAGTCAAGTTTTTTGGCTGCTTCTGCCCAGAATTCATCTGGATGTTCTACAGACTGTTGGTAACGTTCAAAATACTGTTGTTCATTGGTTCTTGCTGTTTTTACAAATTGTTCTGGAACTGGATAGATTTCTTTCATAATCACTTCCTTGATTTTGCATTCCATCTCGGAATGTATGCCTACGTTATTGATTTTATTTGTTGCATCTTTTCAGTATTACGATAGCTCATTTTGGTTAACAATTGTGCTTTGGTCGTAGACACGGGCGTCACTTTAACCATCGAAAAATGCTCAGTCATTTGCCAAAACATTCGAATTTTCAATATCTATGTACTATTTTTGATCTTATAATTTGTTGTGGTACATGCATATGTCTTTTTTCAGAAAAAAACATTTCCTTACCGAATTTCTTGATCTGGACAACTTCTATATGTCAACGCAACACGCCTCAACTTTTTTTTCAAAAAAAACCTCTCCCAAAGCAGACCATCCTCTTTCAATACATGGGCGTTTCAATCGCCTCAGTTATATTGCTTGGTTTGGATTACTCCACATTTTAGTGTCCGTTATAGCAGTTGCCCTGAGCGTCTTTTTTGGCGTGCTTAATTTAAATAACTTACATCTCAGCCAACATGCGATGACCTCAATTTCTGGAATGGGTGAAATTGCTTATTTATTTCTCAGCTGTTTTTATCTTTATGGATTGGCTGTCATTATTATTCGTCGTTTCCATGATCGTAATAAGTCTGGCTGGCTTATTCTCTTACTTTTTATTCCGATTATTCAATTTTTTACATTGCTTTATCTGCTTTTAGCACGCGGTGAACAACATCCCAATCGTTTTGGATACCCACGTTCATCTGCTTTTATTGAAAAAATTGTTGCGTGGTTAATGATTATTTTCTTTGTACTTGGGCTATTTGCTTCTGCGAGTGTGATTTCGTTTATGATGGGTTCAGGTGAAATTGAACAACCCCATGAAATTATTCAAAAAGGCACACAATATTTTTAAATTTCTGAAAGCCTTTTAAGTAAGAAGATGATTGATCAATGTGAATGATTAAATGACAAGTTTAAACTTTGTTTACAAGTTATACGAAAAACTGTAATCAATGCTGAACATCTTTGAAATTTCAGGCAAAATATCACAATCATTTTACTGGACACGATAGTGGCTGAAGAAGCAAATAAATTAAGTGAGGTCGCGCAAGACACCACCCAACTCATCCAATCTGCAGGTGAAAAAACGGCGCAATCCGTGATTCAACATACTGCAAAATATAACGATGCCTACTCAACGATCGACAAATTTGTAGATGGTTTTTGGGAACGTCTGCCTTATTTAACTATTGCTTTAGTCGTCATTACCATTTTCTGGTTATTGTCTAAGCTGTTTAAATTCTTTGTCCGTAAAACCTTATCCAATCGTAACTATACTCGTCAAAACTTGGTTCTAGTTTTGAACCGTGTGGGTAGTACTGCGATTATGTTCTTTGGTTTCTTGATCGCCATGGTGATTGCTATCCCTGGTTTTACACCAGGTCAATTGATGAGTGCTCTTGGGATTGGTTCTGTTGCAATCGGTTTTGCATTTAAAGATATTTTCCAAAATTTACTTTCAGGGATTCTGATTCTAATTTCTGAGCCATTTAAAATCGGTGATGACATTATCGTCACAGGCATGGAAGGAACCGTTGAAGATATTCAAATCCGTGCGACATTCCTCCGTTCACCAGATGGTCGTCGTATCGTAATTCCCAATGCGACAGTCTATACCAGTGCAGTAACTGTAAATACAGCATATCCACGTCGTCGTTGTGAGTTTGTGGTGGGTATTGGTTATGAAGATGATGTGCAAAAAGCCAAAGATATTATTTTAAAGTTATTGGATAAAGATCAACGCATTTTAAGCCAACCGGGTTTCTCGGTAAACGTAACAGCACTTGCTGATTTTTCTGTGAATTTAACCGTGCGTTGGTGGGTAGATACCAGTCAAGTGCTCACGGCTTCATCTATCAGTGAAATTCAAGAATTGGTATTGGATGCCTTTGCTGAAAATAACATCTCAATTCCTTATCCAGTTCAAGAAGTCAAAGTCTATCGTGGTGATCCATCTGTAGATGAAAACGACTCAGGTCGCGCTAAATAAACGTCCTAGTACATAGGGAATTGCGGTTTCAGTTCTTAAAATTCGGTTGCCTAAACTCACCGCTTGGCAGCCGTTTTTTATGAGTAAATCAATTTCATAAGGAATAAAACCACCCTCAGGTCCAATGATCACCGTACATGAATGATCAACCGCATAGGGCATTTTTAAATCTGTATAAGGATGTGCGACATAAGCAGGGTTTTGTTCACTGATCATGGTGGGTAATACATCTTCAACAAAAGGTTTAAAACGTTTATATAACTCAATTTTCGGTGCAATCGTGTCACCAGCTTGTTCTAAGCCTAATGTCACAAAATGATCAAGCTGTTGTAGGAATGGAGTTTGCCAGTAACTTTTATCCACGCGATAACTGTGGATAATAATCAACTTATCCACACCCAGTGTAATCGCATCCATAATTAAACGACGTAAAACTTTGGGACGTGGTAAAGCCACAATCAGCGTGACAGGTAATTTTTCAGGGACAGATTCTTCTTTTAGCGGTTTGAGCTGAATCGAATTTTCTGAAATATCAATAATTTCAGTTGAATAGCGCTTACCTTCACGAATCCCAACTTTCAGCGTATCACCGACTTTGACACCGACATGGGTAAGTAAATGTTCAAGCTGTCGTTTGGAGCTAATAGTCCAAATTTCAGATTCAGTCTGACGCGGGTCTAACAGAACGATGTTCATAGATAGGCATCAATCACTGCAATATGCTTTTGCAAAGACCCTTTATTTTTATTCAATACTTCAATCGCATGCTGACTGAGTTGCTGTGCAAATACCTGATTTTGCAGACAACGAACCAGTAACTGTGTCACTTCATCCACAGACTGCCCGACCGCAACTGCATCTGCCTGAATAAACTCATCGACAATGGCTTGGAAATTAAAATAATTTGGACCAATTACTGTCGGTACATCTAAAACCATCGGTTCTAAAATATTATGTCCACCACCAGGTTCATTCAGCGACCCACCGACGAAACAAGCCTGACTTAAGGCATACCACAGCCACATTTCACCCATACTGTCGGCTAAATACACCTGAGTATCCGATTGAATAGATTGGTTTAAACTAC
This sequence comes from Acinetobacter sp. WCHAc060025, assembly GCF_004209355.1. Classification (NCBI taxonomy): domain Bacteria; kingdom Pseudomonadati; phylum Pseudomonadota; class Gammaproteobacteria; order Moraxellales; family Moraxellaceae; genus Acinetobacter; species Acinetobacter sp. WCHAc060025. Next base: position 66,362 of record NZ_SGSX01000005.1, read on the forward strand.
GACGTTGGGTATTTAAATTCAGACTTTGAGCAATATTAAACACTTCATCAAAACGCTCAGGATGACGTGGTACGACAATGAGAAGCCAATCCGAATACTGTTCCAAAAACGGTTTAAAAGCGGTAAGCAGTTTTTCTTCTTCAGGAGAATGGGTACTCGCAATCGTAATGATTTTACGGGAACTTAAATTCCAATCCTGCTGTAATTGTTGAGCTTTCTGTACAAATTTCTCAGGTGCTGAAATATCAAATTTGATACTTCCCACTACTTCAGTGTGATCTGGCTGACTGCCTAAAGCAATAAAACGCTGCTGCGTTGCCAAGTCCTGCGCCAATAAACGATCCAGTTTTTGCAGCATCGGATGGGTCAAACTCGGCACTTTGCCATAACCTTTGGCTGATTTTTCCGAAAGACGTGCATTGACCAAAATACAGGGAACTTTGAATTCTTTGGCTTGATCAATCAGGTTTGGCCACAGTTCTGTTTCCACAAGAATCAACAATTTAGGCTTATATTTCTGATAAAAATCAGCGATTAAATATTTTTGATCCGCAGGTAAATACACTGCCTGAAATAACGCTTCATAGGGCGCTTTTAAGAATAACGATTTAGAACGTGCCTGCCCTGTCTTGGTAGTATTGGTCACAAGAACTGTATGACCCAATTTTAAATAATGCTCGATCAATGGCTGTGCAGCATTGGTTTCACCCACAGAAACACAATGAAACCATATCGTTTGCAAGTTTTTAGCAGGCTGAAATGGGCCAAAACGTTCAAGACATTCCTGTTGATATTCCGTTGTATTTTGCGCACGTTTTTTTATTCGTGAACGATACAAAGGTTTGACGATCGTCAGTGCTGCGTTATACCAGAAAGGAGTAGCCAAACAGAATGCCCCAGAATCAATTTAATGGGCAAATATAACAGAGCTATATTCAGTTGTTAATGAATAATATTTAACGAATTGTTGTGAAAAATCACAATATCTTTTTTTTGGACAGTAAGAACAATATTATTTAGCGCTATTCTCAATAAAATAATGAAAGTCCCTTCTCCCTTTGGGATGAGGAGTAAAACTCCGCAAGAGGATGAAGGGCTGTTTTTTATAAAACTAAATCACTGAATTAAACCAAAGCAGGATAATCAATATACCCTTCCGCCGTTTGCGAACCGATCATATTTTCAAACACCAGTTCATTCAAAGGTGCATTCTGAACCAAACGCTCAAACAGATCAGGATTGGCAATATAAGCCTTACCAAAAGACACCGCATCCGCTTTGCCTGAAGCCAGTAACGCAATTGCATCATCACGGCTTAACTTCATATTGGCAATATAAGGCACACCACCTGAACGCTGCTTCATAACTTCACTGATACTGTCATCAGCCAGATATTCACGGGTAAAGAAGAACGCAATCTTACGCTTTCCTAACTGCTCCAAAGCATAACCAAAGGTTTCACGTGGATCAGCATCACCCATATCATGCTCATCGCCACGTGGCGCAAGATGCACGCCAACACGACTTGCTCCCCAAACCTCAATCAATACATCAGTCACTTCCAGCAATAATCGGACACGATTTTCAACTGAACCACCATACTCATCTTCACGCTGATTGGTTGAACTTTGTAAGAATTGATCGATCAGATAACCATTGGCAGCATGCAGTTCAACGCCATCAAAACCCGCATCTTTGGCACGGATTGCAGCCTGTTTATATTGCTCAACAATGCTTTTAATTTCAGAGATTTCCAAAGGACGTGGTACAACATAATCACGTTTTGGACGCAGTAAACTCACCTGACCCGCTTGTTGTACGGCACTTGCAGATACAGGCGTTTCACCATTGAGAAGATCAGGATGCGAAACACGACCCACATGCCACAATTGTGCGAGGATTAAACCACCTTTGTCATGCACGGCTTGAGTGGTCAATTTCCAACCTTCTACTTGTGCATCTGTGAAAAGCCCTGGGGTATTTAAATAACCATTGGCTTCTTCAGAAATCACTGTCGCTTCGGAAATGATTAAACCTGCACTGGCACGTTGCGCATAGTATTCCGCCATCATTGCAGTTGGAACACGATCAGCTGTTGCACGACTGCGTGTGAGTGGCGCCATGATGACACGATTTTTGAGATGTAAATCGCCTAGAACAAGGGGAGAATTAAGTTCAGCCATATTTGCCTCATCACTCGCTTTCCAACCCGAATCAGGAGTTAAAGCGAGTTTTTTAAGTATTCAATATATTGCTGAATAAGAACTTCATTACGTGAAAAGTACGACCATTGACCATACTTTTCTGCTTGAATTAATCCTGACTGTTGCAAAACTGACAAATGATTAGACATCGTAGACTGAGAGACATTACCGAGTTTTTCGATATTCCCTGCACATATGCCACGACTAAAGCCACCGCACTGCTCTTCACACAGATACTGTTGTGGATTTTTCAACCACTCCAAAATCTGGCGTCGAGTCGGATTTGCCAATGCTTTAGAAATTAAATCAATATCCATAGCCACAACCCGTATCAGATACATCCAATTTTGAGCAAAGCTCTATTCAGCATCTTTGTAGATAATATATCGTATTTTTTCGATTTTAATATCGAATATTTTAGATATATTGTAAAGATACCGATAAAGCTTTGCTATTTATCACAATTTAAATAGAAAAATTTGATGAAAAACGCGCCGAATTAAAGCCCTTGCTTTAAACTCGCTTCAATAAATTTATCCAGATCACCATCCAGCACCGCACCTGTGTTGGAATTTTCCACACCAGTACGCAAGTCTTTAATCCGTGAGTCATCTAAAACGTATGAACGAATCTGACTGCCCCAACCAATATCAGACTTAGAATCTTCAAGTGCCTGCGCAGCTTCGTTACGCTTACTCATTTCCAGTTCATACAATTTTGCACGTAACTGCTTCCAAGCATGGTCACGGTTGGCATGTTGTGAACGCTGGTTCTGACATGCCACCACAATACCAGTTGGTGCGTGAGTTAAACGTACCGCAGAGTCAGTTTTGTTAATGTGCTGACCACCCGCACCAGACGCACGATAAGTATCAGTACGGACATCGGCAGGGTTAATATCAATTTCAATATTATCATCGACTTCAGGCGATACAAACACTGCTGAGAATGAGGTATGACGACGGTTACCTGAGTCAAATGGTGACTTACGGACTAAACGGTGTACGCCAGATTCGGTACGTAACCAACCGTATGCATACTCACCTTCAACACGGATGGTTGCAGATTTAATCCCTGCTACATCACCATCAGATTCTTCCATCAATTCAGCTTTGAAGCCATGACGTTCGATCCAACGCATATACATACGCAACAACATGGACGCCCAATCTTGTGCTTCTGTACCACCTGAACCTGCTTGAATTTCCACATAACATGGGTTCGGGTCCATAGGGTTGCTGAACATACGACGGAATTCAAGCTTCGCCAATTCTGCTTCTGCTGTATCTAACTCAGCCTGTACATCTGCCAATAGACTTTCATCATCTGCTTCAACAGCTAAATCTAAAAGTGCTTGTGCATCTTCAATTTGTGTAGCTAAACCTTCTAAAACGTTGAGTACGTTTTCCAGTTCGCCTTTTTCTTTTGCCATGGCTTGCGCACGGCTTTGATCATTCCAGATCGCAGGATCTTCTAACTCGCGGAGAACCTCTTCTAAACGCTCTTTCTTCAGATCGTAGTCAAAGATACCCCCGTAGTGTTAGACCACGGTCATTTAAGTCTTTTAGCTGTAATAGATAAGGATTAATTTCCACGAGTTTTAATCTCACATTGGCTGTTTTTTAATTCGGACGCATTCTACCACAGAGTGAAAAAAGTTGAGATATTGCTTTTCTTGTCTAACAAAGCAATTGACCACAGTTTAATATTTATGAAAAATACGCACGCTTTATAACCAATATTACATTTTTTTGACAACAACAACTTAAATTAGGGTCACAACAATGAAACGCTCACTACTCGCAATTGCGATCACAACGCTTGCTTCTTCAAGCTTCGCCTACAATGTTCAATTAGATGGTGGCTTTACTTATCTTGATCATGACAATGACTTCATCGATACAGATGATCAATTTGATATCAAAGGCACCTATTATTTTAACCCAGTACAAAGCAAAACTGGCCCTTTAAATGAAGCTGCTTTCTTAGGTCATAACAGCAATGTTTATGCAAAATACACATATAACTATATGGAAAGCAAAGATTATATCGACGATTTCGGCAATAGTTATGCGCTTGCTAAAGACGAGCGTGAAATTCACCATGTTGTGGGTGGCTTAGAATATTTTTATGAACAGTTCTATGCAAATGCTGAAGTTGGTTTTGGTCGCCTCAAAGATGAATCTGAATATCGTTTTGCCAACGCAAAAACAACAGTCAAAGATGATTATGATGTAACAACTTACCGCGCATTAGTCGGTTTTACCCCGATCAGCAACTTACTTCTTGCTGCGGGTGTAGATGGTTATTATGGTGAAAATGATGGCGATGATGATGCAGCATTCGCTGTAACAGCAAAATATGTTGCTCCTGTAGGCCCATCTGGTCAGTATGTAAACTTAGAAGCGAATGGTACATTTGGTGATACTGACCATTATGAAATCGGTGCAGATTACTACTTAAATAAAGCATTTAGCATTGGTACTGCATACGAACGTCAAGATGAAAAAGATACTGACGCAGTCGATTATTTTACACTTCGTACAAAATACTTCATCAATGACGTTGCTGCGGTTGGTGCTGCAATTGGCTTTGGTGATGATGTACAAGCATACAATATCAACGCGACATTCCGTTTCTAAGTTGTAAAAACTGTCGTTTTTAAAAAGGCATTCTTTAAACAGAGTGCCTTTTTTATTTCAAAACATGTCTGAAATTTACGCAAAACCCACCAATATCCACATTTCCCACACAGTTTTAATAAAACAAAACATGAAAATTAATTTATTAATTTCAATCACTTAGTATTTAAAAATTACACAAAGTTACCTATATTACAGTTTGATTACTTACTTGGGTTGACGATTTATTTATTTCACCTAGACTTAAAGTTGTAACAAAAAATGTATATCGAAACGAATCATTTTCAGAGGGGATCAACCATGAAAAAATTAACAATCGCTTCAGCAGTTTTCTCGGCACTCGTTATGACTGGCACTGCACATGCATATCAAGCAGAAGTGGGTGGTTCATATACATATAATGACCCAGATGATTTTGATGCTACTCATCAGTTTGGTGTTGATGGAACTTATTACTTTAAACCAGTTCAAACACGCAATTCACCATTGAATGAAGCTGCATTTTTAGATCGCGCAAGTAATGTAAAAGCCAATGTAAATTATGCCAACAATGACGGCGTGAAAGACACTCAATACGGCGCAGGTCTTGAGTATTATGTACCTGGTTCTGACTTCTATGTTAGTGGTCGTGTAGGTCGTGATGAATATGAAGTTGATAACACACCGATTGATCGTAAGGTAACAACTTATGGTGCAGAAGTGGGTTATTTACCAACTGCTGGCTTATTGCTTGCGCTTGGTGTAACAGGTTATGACGAAAAGCATGGTGATGATGGTGCTGACCCAACTGTTCGTGCGAAGTATGTAACGAAAGTCGGTCAATATGACGCTAACTTTGAAGCATTTGGTGCGTTCGGTGACCTAGATGAGTATAAAGTACGTGGTGACTTGTACTTAGATAAAACTTTAAGCGTTGGTGCTGATTACTACAACAATGACTTAACTAATCGTGACGAGTTTGGTATTTCTGCGAAGAAATTCTTTAACCAAAACGTAAGCTTAGAAGGTCGTGTTGGTTTCGGTGATGATTACAACACTTATGGTGTTCGTGCAGGTTATCGTTTCTAATCCATCCGATTTAAATGTAAAAGAAAACCAGTCGAAAGGCTGGTTTTTTGTTTCAAGAAATAGAGCTTGAAAAATTTAAATATTTCAGTAGTTTAAATATAAAAATATTAACTTTAAAATTACTGGGGTTATTGTGACAAAAATCATCAAAATAAAAGAAATTGGGAACTTTTCAATTTTCAAAAACTTTCATTGGGATCAAAATCTCGATATTGGAAATAACAAAACTTATGACTTTAAAGATATCAACATTTTTTATGGTCGAAATTACTCTGGTAAAACTAGCTTATCGAAAATCATCCGATCTTTAGAAAAGCAAGATACTCCTCCTAAATACGACAATCCTAATTTTAAAATTGAACTGTCTGATAACTCAATCATTTCACACAATAGTCTATCGACATTCACTCATCCAATTCATGTCTATAATTCAGATTTTGTCAAAGAAAATTTAAAATTCATCCATGATGAAAATGCAAACATTGAATCTTTTTCAGTGACATTAGGCGGTGATAATCAGCAGATTTTAGATCGAATTCATGAGTTAAATGCTGAATTAGGCTTAAATGAAGAAAATATTAAATCTGGTGTCTTCCTTGATATTCAGAATAAAGAGAATGAAGTAAAAAACGCTACAGAAGATCATAAGTCTAAGGAACGTGATTTAGAAAAATTACTCACAGATAAAGCCACACGGAATTCTGATTCAGTTAAGAATCAGCATTCTTTATTTGGTGATATTAATTACAATGTAACGAAACTCAAAAATGAGATTGCTGAAGTTCAAAGTTCTAACTTTCAAATATTGACTGATGATCAACTAATCACAAAAAAAGCTCTAATAAGCCAAAATGAATTACCCAATCCTCCTGAACTTTCTACTTACAATCTAAATTTTTCACAACTTGTAGAAGTAACAACTAAGATTCTAAAAACTGTTGTTGGTGGTTCAAATAAGATAGGAGAATTACAAAATAATCCTTCTCTAAACTCATGGGTACAAACAGGTCATACATTGCATAAAGATCGCACTCATTGCGCATTTTGTACAAATGAAATTTCTGCTAAAAGACACCAAGAACTAGCTCAGCATTTTGACCTAGAAACTCAAAACCTTCAGACCCGTATTACAAAAGGCATTGAACACTTAACAAACTTAATTAATGGTGAACACTTCAAAATCAATTTTAATATAGACCATTATTATCAACAGTATCATACTGAGCTTTTACCACTAAAAGTAGAACTAACCACTATTCTTGAAAAACAAAAAGAAGTACTTGAACAACTTAAAACCTTATTAGCAAACAAAAATGGGCATCTATTTACAAGTTTAGAAACCTCATATCCGCCTGATCACACAGATGAAATCAAGAAAGTAATTGAGAAAATTGAAAAAATACGTACACAATGTATTCAGCAGACTGATCTACTAACAAACCAACAAAAGGAAGCAAAAAAAGATTTACGTTTAAATCATGTTTATCATTTCTTACAAGATATTAATTACACTCAACAAAATTTAGACATAAACTCAGCTTTGCAAGCTATCGAGCCATTAAAAATAGCACTTTCAACACTTCAAACTCGCAAGACTGAAATAACAGTAGAAATTAAAAATGAAGAGGATAAATTAAAATCTGAAGGTGAAGCCTGTACCCGTATCAACGATATTCTTAATCATGACTTTGGTCATCAAGCATTAAGTCTACAAGCTATTGAAAATCCACATGCACAAAATATTTATTTTGAAATTCAACGTAATGGCTGTAAAGCACATAACTTAAGTGAAGGCGAACAAAGTCTCATATCTTTTTGCTATTTCTTAGCAAAAATTCAAGATGATTTAGATAAAGGCAATAAGCCAATTATTTGGATAGATGATCCTATTAGTAGTTTAGATAGCAATCATATTTTCTTTATCTTTTCTCTAATTGAAGAAAAAATTTGTAAGGATAAAAAATATTCTCAACTTTTTATATCAACTCATAATCTAGAATTTTTAAAGTATTTAAGAAGAATAACTGGTGCTGAACAAGATCGCTCTATTGGCTTTGTTAAAGAGGAAAATAGAAAGGCTAGTTACTATTTAATTCAAAGGCATGATAATTTTTCCACGATTAAAGAAATGCCTCTTTATTTAAGTAAGTTTTTAACAGAATTTAACTTTTTATTTGATCAAATTTATAAATGTGCGACTGTAAATCAGATTGATGATTCAAACTTTCATATTTTTTATAATTTTGGAAATAATGCACGAAAATTCTTAGAAATTTATACTTTTTATAAATTTCCGTCTTCTAAATATCAGCTAGATACGCAACTAAAAGCTTTTTGGGGTGAACAAATTTACAAAACTCTGACAGATAGAATTCATAATGAATATTCACACATGACTGGTGTACTTGAAAGAGGATAAATTATTTCGGAACAACCTGAAATGCAAAAATCAGCAAAAGCCATTATAAGCAAAGTGCAACAAGAAGACCCTGCTCAATATAATGCTTTACTGGAAAGTATATCAAATCCAAACTGACCCTCTTTACATAAAAAAGAGCGCCTAAGCGCTCTTTTTATAAATAATTCTCTTAGCTACTGCGAGCATCTTGTACAAAATTCAAAGTAATTCATCGCATTTAAAATCCTGCACTGCCGCGAGCATAGCTCTTGGCGTAATTTAGGCAAGAAGCTTCGCTTCATGAAAGCCCAGTTTTACTCCCATTCAATCGTAGCTGGTGGTTTAGATGATACATCATAAACAACACGAGAAACATCAGCGATTTCATTCATGATACGAGTCGAGATTTTATCAACAAGATCATAAGGAAGATGTGCAAAACGCGCTGTCATAAAGTCAACAGTTTCAACCGCACGAAGTGCAATTACCCATGCATAACGACGACCATCACCAACAACACCAACTGATTTTACTGGTTGGAATACAGCAAATGCTTGCGCAGTTTTATCATACCAACCGCTTGCACGAAGCTCTTGCATAAAGATGTCATCAGCAAGACGGAGAATATCTGCATACTCTTTTTTCACTTCGCCCAGAATACGAACACCTAAACCTGGACCTGGGAATGGGTGACGGTACAGCATCTCAAATGGCAAACCTAAAGTTGTACCTAAACGACGAACTTCGTCTTTAAACAAATCACGGATTGGCTCAACCAATTCAAATGCTAAATCTTCCGGTAAACCACCCACATTGTGGTGTGATTTAATCACATGCGCTTTACCATTTTTAGTCGCAGCAGATTCGATCACGTCAGGATAAATCGTACCTTGCGCAAGGAAGTTTACGCCATCAAGCTTACGTGCTTCTTCAGCAAAAACTTCGATGAACTCACGACCAATGATTTTACGTTTTTTCTCAGGATCAACCTCACCTGCAAGCGCAGATAAGAAACGATCTTCAGCATCAGCACGAATTACGCGAATACCCATGTTTTTCGCAAACATGTCCATCACTTGCTCGCCTTCGTTCAAACGAAGTAAACCGTTGTCTACAAATACACAGGTCAATTGATCGCCAATCGCTTTATGTAAAAGTGCAGCAACAACAGATGAATCCACACCACCTGAAAGACCTAAAAGAACTTTTTGATCGCCAATTTGCTCACGTAATTGTTCAACACGTAAATCGATGATGTTTTCAGAATTCCAAAGGTTACGACAACCACAGATGCCATGAACGAAGTTCGACAGAATTTCCGCACCTTTTGCAGTGTGCGTCACTTCTGGATGGAATTGAATACCATAGAAACGACGAGCTTCATCGGACACCATTGCAAATGGGCAACTTGGCGTGCTTGCAGTCACTTGGAAACCTTCAGGAATCGCAGTCACTTTGTCACCGTGGCTCATCCACACTTTTAATTGGTTTGCTGTATCTTCAAGATCACCGATTAATTTATCACGAACTTGAATATCTACTTCTGCATAACCAAATTCATGCACATCACCTGGCTCAACTTTACCACCAAGTTGTTGCGACATGGTTTGTAGACCATAGCAAATACCGAGTACAGGCACACCTAAGTTGAATACAACTTCAGGGGCACGTGGACTACCCGCTTCATAAACACTTTCTGGACCACCTGAAAGGATGATCCCGTTTGGGTTAAATGCACGAATGTCTTCTTCAGACATATCAAATGCGTACATTTCTGAATAAACACCAGCTTCACGTACACGACGTGCAATCAACTGGCTATATTGAGAACCGAAATCCAAGATGAGGATACGATCTTCAGTAATTTGGGTATTGGTCGTCATGGTATACAACTATGTAGGCAACGAATATAAGCGCCACATTCTAACATTTTTCTGAACAGGACGCACTTTATTCAGTCACCTAGATGAAGAATGAATAATCCATTTGAAAATTAACCATTATTTTCACTTTCTAAGCGCTTTTTGATGATCTCAATCAATTCATCTGGTGTCATACAACGATTTAAAAATTGCTCTAAACTTCCTTGATTGCTAACTTCCCTAAAAAAAACAGTGTGGTCTGTACCAAACAAAGTTGGATTATCCAGATTTGGATCGGACAGACAAATATAATATTGATCAGGAAAACTATAACGATAAACAAGTTGTAGAAAATCAGGCTTTGAATTTTGTGTGAATTGAATGACTTCTTTTAAATCAATATCATCCTGTAAAAAGTCATAATTCCATTCTTCAAAATCATCTGTACCTTGTTTATATGGTGTAAATAAAAAAGGCTGCCAAAAGGTTTGCCCTCTAGGTTCTTCACTGAATTGATAATAATCTCGAATCAATTGCTGAAAAAACTGCTCAGGATCACGATCAAATAAAGCTTGGTGCTGGTCAAAATATTCACCCAAACCATAGATCGGTTCCTGATCATCAGACTCTGCCCATGGTGTGTCTTGCGGACGTTCATATAATACTGTGTTGAATTGTATAGAAAGAAGATCATCCACAAATGAATGACCTTGTACATTATCAATATTGCCGCCAAGTGCTTTTATTCTATCAAGTATTTGCTTTTTCATTTATAAAATTTAATTAGATCAACTACACCACTATATTAATAAAAATAACCAATGATCGCACTGACAATCTTTTGCTTTTTTTTAATCAAAAAAGCCAGATCATCATCTGGCTACTTTTAATAATTGAAATCTCAATTCATTATTTTTCAATGATATGATCAAGACTGAATTTACCTGCGCCCTGTAGCATCAAGAAAAATAAACCACCTGCCATCGCAAAGTTTTTCATAAAGTTAATGCCATCTTCTGCACCACCATGGAATAAGAATGCTGTAATTAAGCTAAATACACCTAAACCAAGTGCTGCGAAGCGTGCTTGGAAGCCAAATAACAATGCTAAACCACCACCAAACTCAACAAGAATCGTTAAAGGGAGCATTGCACCAGGAACACCCATCGACTCCATATAACCGACGGTTGCACTATAAGCCGTTAATTTGCCCCAGCCTGCTACAAGGAAAATGTAAGCCAAGAGGATGCGAGCAATGAGTGCAATTGTTGCTTCTGTGTTTGGTTGATTAACGATATTTTTAACAACGACATTTGGGTTTAACATGATCTTTCCTAAATTTGTATTTCGTTCTGAAGATATAGCCATATTAATCATCGCCAATTTCAACATAAATACTAAAAAAAAGACCTATTGTTTCATTTTAAGAACAATCATCTTAATGTAATAAAGTTACGTTTTAATACTGACTTTCAATATCGACACTGTTAGGATTTGCCTACGAGTTCGCATAGTTTTTGCCTTATGAATCTTATTGATTTTATTTTGCACGTTGACCAACATTTATTTGAATTTATAACCAATTATGGTGTTTGGGTTTACGGAATTTTATTCCTGATTATTTTTGTAGAAACGGGTTTGGTAGTGATGCCATTCCTACCTGGGGATAGCTTACTTTTTGCCGCAGGTGCTTTAGCTGCATCTACAGGTGCGATGGATCCTGTAGTCTTAGTGATCATACTGTTTATCGCAGCGGTTTTAGGTGACACACTAAATTATCATATTGGTAAATATATCGGTCCTCGCGTCTTTGAAATTGAATCCCGATTTATTAATAAACAACATCTGATTAAAACTTCACAATTCTTTGAAAAACACGGTGGCAAAACTATTATTTTTGCACGTTTTATTCCTTTTGCACGTACTTTTGCTCCCTTTGTTGCAGGTGCTGGTAGCATGAATTATAAGTATTTCCTCACTTATAATGCTGTTGGTGCAATTTGCTGGGTTGGTTCTTTTATTACACTCGGTTATTTATTTGGCAATCTACCTGTAGTCAAAGACAATTTCACCCACCTTATTTTTGGTATTATTATTTTGAGCGTTTTACCTGGTGTAATCGGCTATATTCGTCATAAGTTTTTTGATAAAAACAAAGCCATTGAAGGTAAAACTGAGAGCAAATAAGATCACTAGATCAAATTGAATATAAAAAACCGATTCTCAAAAAGAATCGGTTTTTTAATTGCGTCTGATATTCAGTTCAAAAGATGAAATAATTACTTTTTCACTTCCTGACGCTTTGGTACATAAGGACAGTTTTTAAATTGTGCAGCTTGCGAAAGTGCATCTTGCTCGCCATATAGACGAGACAGCTCGGTATTTTTGGTATTTGAAGATTGTCCCATATTGACAGAAATACTCGGACCAATTCCCCAACCAAAACCGCCACTGCCCCAACCACCGCCAAGACCTAAGCCAACACCAACACCTGTACGTTTCGCAGGTGTGACGCCATTGTTGATATATTGCTGAATACGGTTAAATTCAGCTGAAATTTGCGCACAGTTCATTGCCTGATATTGCGTAGGTGAAACATAGGTCGGTTTTACCGTCGTCGCACATGCCGACAATACTAATGTTGCAATCGTTGCTGTCGCTAATTTTACAGCATTCATTTTTAATGAACTCATCACAATCTCGAAATTATTTTTTATCAATCTCATTGAACAATGATTGATAGGCTTGAGTCAATTTATGATCTGTAGCCAAATGGATTAACGGTAGGTTTTTATGATGAGATTCTTTCATCAATACTGATGGAGGAAGCATATTTTCAAGTACAGGCAAACCTTCATCTTTTAACTGCTGTACCACTTCACGTGGTAATTTTGCCTGAGCTTGGTATTGATTGACCACAATCCCTTCAATTTCAAGACGATCATTATGATCATCTTGGGTTTCAATAACATTTTGAATCAAGGTTTGTAAGGCACGCTTTGAAAATACATCACAATCGAAAGGAATCAGTACGCGATCTGCCGAAATAAGCGCAGACAAGGTAAAGAAGTTAAATGCAGGTGGTGTATCAATATAAATACGATCATATTGACTGCTTAAAGACTGAATTGCATCACGTAATTTATAAATCTTATGCTTTGACTCTAAAGCATGCTCCAACTCACCCAAACTTGGACTTGCAGGCAATACATCGAGGTCTTTGAATGGCGAACGGTGAATATATTGGTCAAAACCTTTATTTTTACCTTTTAACAATGAACCAATAGCATTGCCAATCAAACCCTTTTGCTGATTGCTTCCTAAAACATCGCTAAAGAAATTTTCAATGTTCGGTTCTAGTGCTGTTTTTTCTGCTGAATATGTAGCGTCATCACCTAAAAGATACTGACTTGAGTTGGCTTGCGGATCCAAATCGATCACTAATGTTCTAAAACCTTGGTGCGCACTAATCGCAGCAAGGTTCACAGTAATACTTGATTTCCCTACACCGCCTTTTTGGTTAAACACCACACGCGTCAACATAGCAACTTCCCGAAATATCATTATTTTTAACTTGTATATAGTTTAACCTAGACTCTTAACAAGTGTGAAATCTATGTCTAACAATCAACTAAAAACTGGTTTGATCATCACCAAAGCCAAAGTTGAAATTAACGCAACTGCCCCGATCAAGAGACCTGCATGGCGTTGTGCCAATAGTATGCTGTCATCTTTTTTGTAAGCTTTAATTTGCGATGATAAGAACACGATAAATAAAACGATTTTCGCATAGAACCATGGCTGAACTTTAAATTCATTCATGACTAATAAGGTAATACCAGTCAATACAATCAAAGTAAGCGATAAATGTTGTAATGCAACAAAAGCCACCCGACCTTTTGGGTTTGGCTGCTGATTTTGAGTACCTATAAATAAAGTGCTTGCACGTAAAACAAAAACCAGTATGAGCACAGCAACACTGGTCATATGAATAATTTTAATCAGTAAGTGTATATCCATTTGATCACCCCAAATGCTTAGGCTTTAGGTGCATGTGCACATTCAGGACTTGCAGGGGCTTGACCTTGCCATTCGCTTGGTAAATATGCATGGATTGCCAAGGCATGAATTTTTCCTGGGGAAAGTAGTTCTTTAGCGACCGCATAAACTTTTTGATGACGCTGAACTAAACGTAAGCCAGTAAAAGCTTCACTGACAATAATCACTTTAAAGTGTGATTCTTTGCCAGGGAAATAGCCACCATGACCTGAAGATTCGTTGATTACTTCTAAATGAGTAGGTTCAAGTTGATTTAGGCTATCAATAAGTTGCTGTTCTAAGGTCATGCTACTTCCTTTGAGATACATCAATGGTTTTTATTAGTATAGCCGATTATCCTTAAATGGCTTATTGAAAGCTCCAAATTATGCAGAATATCCTTTGTTAAAAAGACAATTCTGTATTTTATGAGAACTTTCTTGGATTATTTTCATAAAAATGACTTTATTTTATGCAATTAACATTCTCCTGAGCAAAAAAATCTTGACCCTGTTATTTGTTGATGTATTATACACCGCATGCGGGAATAGCTCAGTTGGTAGAGCATAACCTTGCCAAGGTTGGGGTCGGGAGTTCGAGTCTCCTTTCCCGCTCAAAATTTTTTCATTCGGTTTTTTATTTAAAAAATTGGATAGACTCCGCGGGAATAGCTCAGTTGGTAGAGCATAACCTTGCCAAGGTTGGGGTCGGGAGTTCGAGTCTCCTTTCCCGCTCCAAAATTTTTTCATTCAGTTTTTTATTTAAAAAATTGGACAGACTCCGCGGGAATAGCTCAGTTGGTAGAGCATAACCTTGCCAAGGTTGGGGTCGGGAGTTCGAGTCTCCTTTCCCGCTCCAAATTCAAAAAGCCCTGATCGAAAGATTGGGGCTTTTTTATTGTTGATTTAATAGATATTTCTCTGATAAGTTAAAAAAACCTTCACAAAAATTCATGATCAAATTTTAATGTGCTGTATTTTTAGTGACCAAAATATGCCTAATCACAATAAACTATGCTAAATAACCACGAATTTCAGCCAATCAGTCAAATTGAATATAATTTAGCATCATCGATCTTGCGCAAGCTTGCCAAAATTTAAATGCCTTTGCCATCATTCACCTAAATTATCGAAAAGCAATGTGTCGCGTTACTTTTGCAATCACTCGACACACTCAACTCATTTTCCATAAGTATTAATCGTCGCAATTAAATCAGTAAATTTTTGCCCTTGTATCACAACATGTTCACGCAATAGACGTTCAGCCTCAACTTCATTACCATTGATAATTGCTTCGACAATACCTTCATGTTCAGTAAAAGAATTGCTCATACGGTTGCTGACTCGAAGCTGTAAGCGACGATATGGATGTAGCCTTTTATGCAAACTTCCCGCCTGCTCAATCAAAAAGCTATTATGACTTGCAGCATAGATTTGGAAATGGAACTGCCGATTCATTTCATAATAGTTTTCAGAATCACCCGACTCTAGATATTCGGCACAACGTTTGTGTAACTCCAAAAGCTTACTTTTTTCATTTTCTTGTATCCGTCTAGCTGCAAGTCGTCCACACATCCCTTCTAACTCAGCCATCACTTCAAACATTTCACACAATGTCATCGGGTTCACTGCAGGTACGATAGCGCCCCGTCGTGGTCGAATTTCCACAAGCCCCTCAGCAGCTAACAGCTTTAAAGCCTCACGAATAGGAGTTCTTGATGCTCCATAGCGTTCACATAGCTCAGCTTCATCGAGTTTAGTTCCCGGTAAAAAGTGTCCAAAGATAATATCATCCTCTATTTTTTTACTCACTTGCATGGATAAAGGTAAGTCTTTGATTAAATTCATTTCACACCATTTTGTATACAATATTTTGCTTTTTGAGTACAAACGTATTGTTATTTGAATACATTCCAGATATAACTATAACAAAATATAAGGATGTTTATTACTACTAAATCTCAGTCCATGGAGGATCAAGATGATTATTTACGGAACAGCATTACTCGCAATCTGTCATCTGCTAGGTGACTATCTAGGAAATACGCTTGGAATCTTACTCGGTGTAAAAGCCAATGTTGGTGGGGTTGCTATCGCCATGATTCTATTGATCGCCAGTAAGGAACTGTTGGCAAAAAAAGGGTATCTGCCTCAGGTCACTCAATTTGGTGTGTTGTATTGGTCAGGCATGTATATCCCAATCGTAGTTGCAATGTCCGCTGGACAAAATGTTGTCGCAGCAATGTCTGGTGGCATGGTTGGCGTGGTCGTTGCCGTTATTTCTCTAGTTGCAACAGTATTGGTGATTCGCTGGCTAAATAAACTAAGCAATGACTATCACAGTTATGAGTGGCCTTCTGAACAAACAAATCAACCGGCTGAAGCTTAAGCCTCGCACTCCTCACATATAAAGGAATTCAGGGAGTTATTGTATGGACATACTAATTCAGGTTCTGACCAAAAATGCACTGGTCACAGCACTCGCAGTAACAGGGCTAATGATGTTTATTTCCCATCTGCTGTCAAAATATTTGACTGGTGGGAAACTTCAAAGCTCTGCGATAGCCATTACCCTCGGTCTGGTGATTGCCTATTTTGCAGGTGTATATACAGAAGGTTCTAAAGGTGTTTCAGATATTGCCATTTTTTCAGGATTCGCCCTGTTAGGTGGCGCGATGTTACGTGACTTAGCTATTGCTTCCACAGCATTTGAAGTCGATGTAAAAGAAGTAAAAAAAGCAGGCAAGGTAGGCATGATCGCTCTTGCATTGGGTTGTATCATCCCGTTTGTTGCGGGTGCTGGCGTTGCATGGATGATGGGTTACAAAGATCCAATTTCGATGACTACAATTGGTGCTGGTGCCATGACTTATATTGTTGGCCCAATTACAGGCACAGCAATTGGAGCAAGTTCAGAAGTCATTGCGCTCTCTATTGCGATTGGACTAATCAAATCCGTTTTCTTCATGGTAGGTACTCCCCTCCTCGCTAAATTCATGTACCTAAAAAGCCCTCGTTCAGCCATGATTTTTGGTGGTATGGCTGGTACAACCAGTGGTACAGCTGCTGGTCTTGCAGGTACAGATGTTCGCCTTGTCCCTTATGGCGCATTAGTTGCGACATTCTATACAGGCTTAGGTTGCTTACTCGGCCCGTCTATATTTTTCCTGACAGTCAATGCAATTTTTGGTTAAACATCAGGTGATGAAATGAATAATATGATCAACAAGCGGATATGGAACAGTCAAAAATCCAAACGTTTACAGAAACTTGAACAAGCAAGCCAAAAGGGATTTGAAAAGCAAGTTGCTCATTCACGTGCAGCTGAATTGCTTGAAACGGTTATCTCCTGTGGTGACAAGGTTTGTCAAGAAGGCAACAACCAGAAACAAGCTGATTTCTTATCCAAAACTCTAAGTCAGTGCAACCCTGAAATATTGAATAATCTACATATTTTGCAATCTGTATTGGCACTACCTAGTCATCTCGATGTATTTGAAAAAGGGATTGCTTCTAAAGTTGATTTTTCTTTTGCAGGACCACAAAGTCTGCGCTTAGCTCAACTGGTACAGCAACAGAAAATTTCGATTGGTTCGATCCATACCTATCTGGAATTATATGGTCGTTACTTTATTGATCTAACACCGAATGTCTGCCTGATTACCGCACATTCGGCAGATGCTCAAGGCAATCTATATACAGGTGCCAACACCGAAGATACCCCAGCCATTGTGGAAGCAACCGCATTTAAGAGTGGCATTGTTATTGCGCAGGTCAATGAACTAGTTGATCACGTACCTCGCGTAGATATTCCTTCCGACTGGGTTGACTTCTTTATTGTTAGTCCTAAACAAAACTATATTGAACCATTATTTACCCGTGACCCTGCACAAATTACCGAAGTGCAAATTTTAATGGCAATGATGGTCATTAAAGGTATCTATGCACCCTATCAAATTCAGCGTCTGAATCACGGTATCGGCTTTGATACAGCAGCCATTGAGCTATTATTGCCAACTTTTGCTGATGATTTAGATTTAAAAGGAAAAATTTGTACAAATTGGGCACTGAATCCACATCCAACCCTGATTCCTGCTATCGAAAGTGGTTTTGTAGAATCCATTCACAGTTTTGGCTCTGAAGTCGGCATGGAGGAATATATCCGTAACCGTTCAGATGTTTTCTTTACCGGTGCAGATGGAAGTATGCGTTCCAACCGAGCTTTTTCTCAAGCTGCTGGATTATACGCCTGTGACTTATTTATTGGCTCTACGCTACAAATTGATTTGCAAGGTAATAGCTCAACGGCCACCGTTGATCGTATAGCTGGTTTTGGTGGCGCACCCAATATGGGGTCTGATCCACATGGACGTCGTCATTCTAGTTATGCCTATAGCAAAGCAGGTAAAGAGGCTGTAGATGGTAAAGCGATTAAAGGTCGAAAACTTGTCGTACAGCTGGTAGAAACTTATCGTGAACATATGCACCCTGTCTTTGTTGAAGATCTAGATGCATGGCAACTCCAAGATAAAATGGGTAGCGATTTTCCACCGATTATGATTTACGGCGAAGATGTCACACACATTGTAACTGAAGAAGGCATTGCCAATTTACTGCTTTGTCGTACAGCAGAAGAACGTGAACAAGCCATTCGAGGTGTAGCAGGTTACACCCCTGTAGGGATGAAGCGTGATCATCAAAAAGTGGAAGAACTCCGTGAAAGAGGAATCATTCAACGTCCTGAAGATCTTGGCATTGACCCATCTAAAGCAACACGTGACCTACTTGCAGCTCAGTCTATTAAAGATTTAGTGAAATGGTCTGAAGGTATGTATTCCCCACCAAGTCGTTTTAGAAATTGGTGATGATGGAGCAAATAATATGGAACTATTAAATTTTAAACTTTCCTCCACACACGCAGCGCAGGCTGAACACAATATGATTTGTGGTGTAGTTGGTTCAGGTAATTTGGAAGTATTGGTCAGCCCATTGCAAGACCATCAGACCTGTGAAATTTCAGTCAATACGTCTGCGACTGGATTTCAAACAGTATGGCATGCAGTTCTGACAGAGTTTTGTAATCGACATGCAGTGGGTGGTCTGAAATTTCAGCTGAATGATATGGGTGCAACACCTGCTGTGGTCAGTTTACGTTTAAGTCAGGCTGTTGCAATGCTGAAGGATGGCGAACATGCATAAGATGATTAAAAAAAGTTTTTATGAAAAAACAGCACGCAACCGAATCAACAGTATCGTGGATCAAGGCAGTTTCACCGAGTTCCTTAAACCTGGAACTGTTGAACTCAGCCCTAATTTAAAAGCACTTGATATTCCTGGCAGTTTTGATGATGGCGTGATTATTGGTACAGCTCGTATCCAAAGCTCACCTGTACGTATTATTGCCCAAGAAGGTCAGTTTATGGGTGGTGCTGTGGGTGAGATTCACGGCGCTAAAGTGGTTGGCTTATTGCTAAAAGCCATTCAAGACCAGTCATCTGCGGTTATCTTCCTTGTTGATTCTGGTGGTGTACGCCTACACGAAGCCAATGCGGGGTTGATTGCCATTTCTGAAATTATGCGGGCGATGCTCAAAGTCAGAAATGCGGGCATTCCTATCATCACCGTCATTGGTGGCACTTGTGGCGCATTTGGCGGCATGGGTATCAGCGCTTGTCTAAGCAGTCATATCATCATGTCTGAAGAGGGTCGTCTTGCACTTTCTGGGCCTGAAGTCATTGAAACCGTCAAAGGTGTAGAAGAGTTTGACTCCAAAGACCGTGCATTGGTATGGCGAGTGACGGGTGGCAAACATCGTTATCTACTCAATCATGTACAACAGCTAACTGAAGATGATACCAATGACATCAGAGATGGCATTATCCATGCACTCTCAGAAACAAGTCAAAAAAAGGATTCAGACACACTGAGCCTCGAAACACTGTTGCAAAAGCAACAATCTCTTGAGGAACAATACACACGCTGGTTCGGTCAAAAAGATGGTCTAGAAATTTGGAAAGGCATGAATATTGAACATGCTGAACAGATTCCAATGCTCAGTGCAGCCGAAGTGACTCAGATTAAACAAGGAGTTTAATATGGAAACTGAAATGATTCTGAAACAGCTGTTTCCACATGATCTGAACTATGACATTCAGGGACATTTTATCTGTGGTTCAGCGCAAACTGCTGTAGGTAAAGTTCGCATTGTAGGTACTGTAAATTCTGCACCGATCAATCAACAAATCGCGATGCAAATTGCATCTGAAGTACTTAATATTATTGCTGAAGATGCGCAGACACCTGTGGTTTTTATTGTAGATACACAAGGGCAGGCTTTATCTCGCTCTGATGAACTATTGTGTCTGAACAGAACCTTTGCTCATCTGGCAAGTTGCGTGGATTTACTGCGCAGAAAACAGCATCCTAACCTTGCCATAATTTTGGGAGAAGCTGTCAGTGGAGGCTTCTTGTCTTATGGTCTGATGTCCAACCAAGTCTTTGCCCTAGAACAAAGTCAGGTCAAGGTCATGGATTTAAATGCGATGTCGCGCGTAACTAAAATTCCAGTTGAACGCTTGAAAGAACTGTCTCAAAGCTCTGCTATTTTTGCACCAGGTGTAGAAAACTTCTACAAAATGGGCGCTATTTCTGCCATTTGGCATACATTAGATGAAAATTTAGTACCCGATGCAATCCAGCAGCAACAGACTCAGATTGATCAATATCTAAATGATGACCGAGGCACTCTTGCCCAGCAAAGGCAAGGTCGCCATTTGTGCAACGATATCGTACAGGCTGTACTTTCAGCTTAGAGAGGTCGTGATATGAACCGCCACCATCTGATTTATCTACAAGCAAATGAGACATTTAGGTTTCTCGATACATCTCTTGCTGTGTCTATACAACAGAAAATACACCAGATGATTGAGCAAAATATACCATTTACCGTATGCCGTCAGGAATCTGTAGACTATTTCAAAGTGGCGGTCAGTTGTTTCATAGATGGGCGAAAATATCGTGTTGCTTTGGCACTGGATACTGTGCCAGTACAGAGTCATAAACCACCTTTGCTTTCTGTGATTGCTGAAAACCTAGACACGCAAACGCAGGCATTGTTACAGGCATTTATACAAAAGATGGAACAACTGTCCTGTTCTGTACAGGTTTACGGTTCTTATGCCAACCAATATTTGTATAAAGAAAATTTTGTTCATGCTCAGTCTGATCTAGATCTACTAATTGAAGTGAATGAGATGAATAAACTTCCGCAAATTATTCAGGCAATCGAACAACTGAAAATACAGATTTCTATCACCATTGATGGAGAAATTGCACTACCTACTGCGCAAAATTTTTCATTCAATGAACTGACTTTCGCCTTGAATCACCAACAAGATACTTTGATTGTTAAAGAATTATACGAAATTCGTTTGCAAAACATTGCTGAAATACTAGGAGGGAACCTATATGAATTACAGCAATATCGCACTTGCCCTGCCTGAACGTCAGCAACTTGTTCACAGCCTAGCGGCACATATCGACCAACTTGCACTATCGGCACTACATGAAGAAGTGAGTCTTGAGCTTAAACCTGGTCTAGTCTGCCCATCGAGCCAAGGTAGTCATGATGATATGGACTATGCCCTATTCGAGACCAGCATCCATGCTATGCAGGGATATTATGCAACGCTGTTTGAATATGGTTTTCATCAACAACCTTTTCAATCCTTACAACAAGCAGGCATCCAGTGTGAACAACGCATGATGCGAGCAACCGATCAAATTAACACACATAAAGGTGCAATTTTTAATCTAGGCTTCGCAAGTGCTGGTCTAGGGCAGTGTTTCAGACAAAATCTCCCTTTGAATGCTGAAAATATCTGCCAGCAGATTATGCTCAACTGGCAAGAAGATCTGCTACAAAATCTGAGCAGAAATCCTAACAGTCATGGCCAACAAATGCGTAAAAAATATGGCATTTCAGGTGCGATTGAACAGGTGGCACATGGCTTCCAAATTATTCAGCAGCTTGCTCTACCCTGCTTTCAATCTACTCTCGCAACAACAGGTTGTCACAACAAGGCATCTGTTCAAACCTTACTGACTCTCATCAGCCAATTGCCCGATACCAATATTGTTTGGCGGGGAGGCATGAGTGCTTTGTTTATTGTTCAAGAAATGACTCAACAATTTCTCAAAGATGGTGGCGTTCTTCAAGCCGATTGGGAAAATAAACTCAAACAAATCAATTATTATTTTACTGAGCATCGCCTGAGTCCTGGTGGCAGTGCAGACCTACTCGGGATTACCCTATTTTTTCATAAGGTGGAACATGAACTTTGCCGTGATTTTTAGTGGACAGGGTCTGCAATCTGTCCAGCACCTTCATGAAATTCAAGATCAAGCTTCACAATACGGCTTAACTACACAGCTAAAGTCGCTCACGAATCAGCTTGAGTCTACACAACTTGAGCAAACAAAAACTGAGCAGGAAGCTATTTTTGAAAACACGATTGCACAACCCCTTATTTTTGCATTGCAATATTTAAGATGGCAACAAATTCGTGAGTATTTACCACAACCTGAATTTCTTGCAGGTTATTCATTGGGTGAAGCTAGCGCGTTCTGTTGTAGCTCATCTCTGCCATTTGCTCAGGCTTTTGAGTTGATCTCTATCAGAGCTAAGCTGATGAGCCAACAAATGAATACCCGCTGTGGCATGGCTGCCATACAAGGGCTAAACCGAAATCAATTATTACCCCTGTTGGAAAGAACAAAGACAGAAATTTCCATCCGATTAAATGAAACACACTATATTGTCGCAGGCCCTGTCCAACGCATAGATCAATTGATTCAAGCAGCCAGTGAACAAGGGGCACAGCAGGTCAATAGACTGAAAGTTTCTGTACCTTCTCATACTTCATTTTTAAAAAATGCCGCTGAACAGTTCTCCAATTATTGTCATCAATTGCCCATAGGTCGCATGGAACTTCCTGTGATTAGTGCCAGTGAGGGACAAAAATATTTTTCTTATACTCAAGCTTTGCCTATTTTGTCTCAGCAAATTGATCACCCACTAGATTGGTACCGTTGCTTGGAAACACTTAAGGAATATCAGCCAGACATCGTTCTCGAAATTGGTCCAAGCAATGCCTTGAGTAAAATGATTGGTACCGTAATGCCAGAAGTACAAGTTCGGAGTATTGACGATTTCAGCAGTTTTGATGGCGTCAGACAGTGGATTTCACGGTTTATTTAAATTCGCGCGCAATTCAGGGAAGGAATCCGAAATGATTCAGAATTCACCATACAGAATACATCCTCTGCAAAAAATCACTGAAAGAGGAATGCAGTATTATCAACTGATTCGTGGCATCGAAGCCATTGGAGGTGCGATTTTACTGTTATTTGCTGC
Source organism: Acinetobacter sp. WCHAc060025 (assembly GCF_004209355.1). Taxonomy (NCBI): domain Bacteria; kingdom Pseudomonadati; phylum Pseudomonadota; class Gammaproteobacteria; order Moraxellales; family Moraxellaceae; genus Acinetobacter; species Acinetobacter sp. WCHAc060025. The sequence goes on from NZ_SGSX01000005.1 coordinate 89,988, forward strand.
AATTGCCCTAGTATGGGCAAATTCACAATATGCTGACAGTTATGCAGCTTTCTTACACACCCAAATCGCTTTTAGCTTAGGTTCTATTGAAATAAAAACAGACCTACATTTTATTATTAATGATGTGCTGATGACTCTGTTTTTCCTAGCTGTAGGGGTTGAGGTACGCAAAGAAATTCATGATGGTACTTTGGCTGATCTAAAATCTGCCTGTCTACCTGTCATCGCAGCCTGCGGTGGTGTTATTGTTCCTGCGCTGATTTATCTGAGTATTAGTTTATCTGCTGGTCAGGCACATCAAGGTTGGGCGATTCCAACCGCCACCGACATTGCCTTTGCAGTAGGCATCCTCGCTTTATTGGGTAAAAGAATTCCTGCTTCTGCTCGAATTTTCCTGCTCACTCTCGCCATTATTGATGACATTATCGCAGTACTTATTATTGCGCTATTCTATTCTTCAGGTCTGAATGCTACTGGTGCAATTTTTGTTGTCATGGGATTATTACTGGTCTTTATCATGCAACGTATGGGCATTTTTTCCATGCTACCCTATGTTGTTCCTGCTTGCCTAATCTGGTATGGATTATACATCACAGGTGTACATCCATCACTTGCTGGTGTAATCCTCGGACTGTTAACCCCTGTTGCTGTTCGTCCGTCTAGCCAACATGGATTTAACGGAATAAAAGCGGCTTATGAGCAAATCAAAAAACAACAGGACTGCGTAGAATCTTCTAAAAAATTACAACTGGCAAACCGTGAATTACACAGCCCCGTCAACCGTGTCAGCTATGCTTTTTCACCTTGGGTTGCATTTCTAATTATGCCGTTATTTGCTCTAGCCAATGCTGGTGTTAACTTGACCCAAATCAATTTTGATTATACAGGTGTTTACTCCGTCATTACGGGGATTTCCATAGCCCTAATTTTAGGCAAACCACTCGGAATTTTTCTGATCACTTGGCTTTGTGTCCGTATCGGTATTGCGCAGTTTCCAGCGACGTTTAATTATAGATGGTTACTGTTGGTCAGCTGCCTCGCAGGTATTGGTTTTACCATGTCTATTTTCACTGCAACACTAGCATTTCAACTAGACCCTATTTTAATGGATGCTTCAAAAATCGGGGTTCTGATTGGTTCCATCATCTCTGCATTGCTTGGACTTGCTATAGGTATTTATTTTTTAAAAACTGAACCGCGTAAAATTTGAGGATTTTAAAATAAAGCACTCACCGTAGTGCTTTATTCATTTGACATTTTAGTGTTGATTCTTTGAACTATAGGATCATCAACTAAAAAGAATTGACCCAAAAAAATAATGCTTAAGACAGATCAAACTAATGACTTAACCATTCAATCCAAACATCGAACAAATTCCTCAGTCATCTCATTCGATGTCTTGAGCTGATTAACACTGTCTATATTTAAATAAGCTAAAGACACAAATAAAAGGAAAACTATTACATTGAATAATATAAATATGATGGGAAAAATTGAACCTCACTCACCTCTGCTGAATCAATGGAAATTACGGAAGCTACAACCTAACTTTTAATCTATAGTTGCAGTTCCATAAATTTCACACTTAAATTTACAATCTCAAACTTTAGAAGTTATAACCAATGTTAATATTCCATCTAAACTTCCAATCATTACTATAATCAGAGTTTGCCGAGGTATAACCGGTAGAGTTTTTCGCACCACCCAACACATTCACATTTTTTCCTACACTGCCATCAACCCAGATCAAGAAAGGCATCGCATTAAATTGCACACCAAAAGTGTCCATTTGTGAATCTGCCCAATCAGAACGATCCTTCATTAAAATACTGTAATCATTGTAAAATTTTACAGATTTTAAATTCGGAAAATATTTGCTTGTTACAGGTTGGGTATAACCAATATTAAAAATACCAATTGTCCCCTCAGAAGCAACAAAATATGCAGGTGTTAATCCATTGGACTGCATCAATATTTTATCGTCATCGACACCTGCTGGATTTTTTGCATCATATTTATAGTGAATCGCTGATGTTTGAAAATCCCATTTGCCATAATTATTTAAAGCATGTAAACCAAGTGCATAATAACTGCCATCATCATCGGTCGCTTTATTGTGCAACTGAGAATAAGCACCACTCAATCCAAACTCTTGCTTACCAAAGTCATAATTGAGTTTTTTGGCGACTCGAACATTCACCTGATTGCGTTTTTCATTCAGATATTGCTTCTGGCTAGGTAAAACATAATCGAGATCATCGGCTGAACCTGCTTCAGGTGCATAACGAACACTGCCATTACTCATAATCGGCATATAGGCCAATGTCAGATCATAATCATCACTGGAATTTTTCCAACTCACACCAGGTGCAACACTGTCTGCGAATCCTAAAAAGAATGGAATTTGGAATGTCCACGCATGTTCAGGAAATGGGTAGATGGCAAAAGGTTTGTAAATAATACCTGCTTGAATATCGTTATTTTCATTCGGCTTATACCCTACAAATGCATGCTCAATCGATCGCTTGTGATCATCTTGAAATGCATAACTGGTATCTAAATAGAATTGATCATATTTACCTTTAACATTTAAACGCGCATTATCAAATAAAACCTTACCATTATTGTCACTGTCCCAACGCTCATCACGATAGTTAGCTCGGATAAAACCACCGACCTCTAAAGATTTAGAACCATCTTCAGTTTGCCATTTAAATGGTGTCCCTTGCGTTTCTGCAAAGGCATTCATTGACATCAAACAACCGATAAATATGCTCAAATAACTTTTTTTAGACATGAATTTCCCCTTAGCAAATAATTTTTTGAATTATTTGCCCAATCAAATTGTTCAATTATTTATTCACTAAAGCTTTCGGTAAGGATAAAACGATCAGACAACTCAGTAGCAGACACACAGCAAATACCATCAAAGCACCTTCAGGCCGACCCGTAATTTGGATGGCATAACCCACAAGTGTATTACTCACTAAGCCTGCTAAATTGGCGATTGAACAAGCCAGTGCAAAACCAGTTGCTGCTGCTGTACCTGATAAGAAAGTTGCTGGAAGGCTGAAAAACACGGGAATAGTCCCTGTTGTTGCAATTGCTGCAATTGAGAATAGAACCAAGGTCATCACAATATTGGCACTAAACATATGTGTGAAAAATAATGCGATTGAACCCAGTACAAATGGAATAACGAGATGCCAACGACGTTCTCTAAATTTATCTGAACTGCGACCAATCAATAACATTGCAACCAAACCGATAATGCTTGGAATCGCAACGAGCAATCCAATGTGGAAAACATCCGTCATGCCTGTGTTCTTAATGAATGTCGGCAACCAGAATCCCATCGAGTAAGTACACAGCAACATAGAGAAATTAATTGCACCTAATTTCAAAATATTGAGATTAAAAAAACCATCTTTAAAGCTATGCTTTTCTTTAGCAGATGAATTTCCCTCAAGATCTTTCTTTAAATTACTGTCAATAATGTGCTTTTCTTCTTCATTTAACCATTTTGCTTTTGAGAAATGGTTCGGTAACATTATAAAAGTTAAGATTCCTAATAATACACTTGGAATAGCCTCTAAAAAGAACAACCACTGCCAACCTGTAAATCCATGAACCTGATCAAATGCTCCCATAATCCATCCAGAGAGTGGGCTACCAATAATCACAGCGAGAGGTAAGCCAATCATGAACAAAGCAATAATTTTTCCACGATAATAGGTTGGAAACCAAGTGGTTAAATAATACAAAACACCCGGTAAAAAGCCTGCTTCAGCGGCCCCTAGCAAAAAACGTAAAACATAAAATTGCATGGGTGTGGTGACAAACATCGTCAAGCCAGAAAGAATTCCCCAAGTAATCATGATTCGAGCAATCCAAATTTTTGCCCCAACTTTTTCCATCACCAGATTACTTGGTACTTCAAAAAGAATATAACCAACGAAAAACAGCCCTGCGCCTAAACCAAAAGCTGCTTCGCTGAGGTGAATGTCGCTCAGCATATGTAACTTTGCTAAGCCGACATTAATACGATCCAAATAGGCCGCAATATAACAAAAGCATAAAAAAGGAATAAGTTTCCAAATCACTTTTTTATAAACTTTAACTTCCTGTTCGGTATAACTTACCTTTCCAATAGATTCAGAAACGATAACATTGGCAGACATATCTAACTCCTTTTAGATAACAAACCAAGTTTAAAATTGATACAATGCAATTGATCATATTTTTCAGCCAATTAGGTACTCCTCTCCTCATTTGACTGATGATCAGATTTAATCCCGCATTGCACTATTCCCCTCGGCTTGTGATCATAAGCATAATATTTTTCATCACTATGTATCTATTTAATCACTTTGATTTTTTGAAAATAATCAATAGTTTCTTGCTTAGACACAACATCTCCATACTTGCTATCGATATCAAATAAATTGGCCTCATGCGGTGCTTGATGACGATCACCCACACATTCACGAACCACAATTGTTCTAAAACCATGTTGTACAGAATCCACTGCTGTAGCACGTACACAACCGCTTGTAGAACAACCAACAATTATAATAGTATCAATAGCTTGAGTGCTTAAAATAGATGCTAAACTTGTGCCAAAAAAAGCACTTGCATAGTTTTTTGTGATCACTAATTCGCCATCCAGTGGCTTAACCTCAGGGCAAAATTGCGTCGCAGGATTTGTTGCAACCATGGCTGCCATTACGGGTGACTTTTTGACCCACATTCCCCCGTCGAGTTGATTCGGGTGATACAAAATATTGGTGTGAATCACCAATATATCTTGTTCACGAGCGAGCTCTAAAATGTCTTTGGTTTCTTGCACCGCTTTGATCACGTCTGGTGCAAAAAGAGGCTCTGTTTCGGTGGTATAAGACTGCATAAAATCTACAAGGAGAAGTACTGGTTTTTTGCCAAAACCAATTCTATTTCCCCAAACACCTTGATAGTTGCTCTGTAAATTTTCTTGTACATTTTGCTGAGACATATCGACCTCCAACTATGCATAAGCACCAGACAATAACGCACCTGCACCTGGCGCAACTGGCTCAAGATTCAATGCTTTTAGCATTTGGTAAGTGGTTGCAATTGCAGCAGAAATTACTGGTTTACCAGTCAATGCTTCTACTTTTGCCACCGCTGGAAGAGATTGCATCTGTACACATGCGGACAGCACAATGACATCCGCATCTTGATAATTCAATTTTTGAACAATCTCAGGCAAATTATTTGGGTCGTGTTGTGCCACAGCAATATTGTCTGCAATTTCTAAAGCGACATAATCCAACACTTCAAAACCTTCAGCTTTAATATAGTCCACCACCAACTCAGTTAATGGTTTCATATAGGGTGTCACCACAACGATTTTCTTGGCATTCATGACTTTTAAGCCTTCAACCAAAGCACCTGCACTCGTCACAATCGGCGCTGCTGCATCATTGTCGATCGTCACTTGATGCAAACGCTTTTCAGACTCGCGATGGTAACCAATCCCCATCGACATAATCGCAACAAGACATGCATATCCCAATACATCTACACGTGCATCTGAAAGCTCTAATGCACAACGGTCAGATTGAGCATCCATCGCAGCCAATTCTTCTTTTTTCACATGCTTCATACGCATACGACTTGAGTGAAAAGTAAACTTTTCAGGGCGAATGAGTTGACGAGCTTTTAACATCGCTGGAATTTCAGTTTCCATTGTCGTATTCGAACTTGGTACGATTTGACCAATTTTATATATCTTTTCCATGACTTATTTCTTCCTTAAATAATTGACTGATCTAGAAAATCACCAAATGCTTGATAAAAACCTTGTTCATCATCCCAAGGGATCATATGACCTGCATTCTCTACATGACTGAGCGATATATTTGGATTAAGCTTCTGAATTTCATCAATATCATCTGCCTGAATCACGCCACCCTTACCTGCAACCATAAGCAAAGCAGGCACTGAAATTTGTGGAATATATTGATGAATATCAACATCATGAAAATCATTAAACGCTTTGACAATTGCGGGTAAATAACACGTATGTAGCCATTCAGCACGTAATTGACGTTGTTCCAAAGTCCATGTCGGGCAGAATTTTTTCATCTCTTCAGCATCCATACCTTCGATAGATTGCTGAATAGAATCGACATACCACGGCAACTGACTTGGATAAGCACGGCGATTTGGACCAGAAACAGGTGGGTCAATCAGTACGATTTTCTTTAAACCTTGTGGATGTTGCGAAGCACAACGAATTGCAAAACGCGCCCCCATCGAATGCCCGACCAAATGATATTCAGTAAGTTCCAATGCTGCGACGAAAGCCAAAATATCGTTCACGCATGTTTCAGTATCATACTGAAGATGATCACCTGAAGATGACAAACCTCGACCACGAACATCTAAAACATACACATCAAAATATTCTGCGAGTTTCTCAGCAACAAAACCCCAAGTGATTGCAGGACTGGTAATCCCTGGTATTAAAACCAAAGGATGACCTTGCCCACCATATCGGAGGTAATGTAGACGAACATCGTTCGCAGCTACATTACCGCCATATAGTAAGTGACTCATGCATTTTCCTCCGCATGTAGAGGTTGTGCATAAACCTCATAACCATATACCCAAGCTGGATCTTCTTGCGTTTTCAGGAAGGTATTTGCATTGGATACTTTTTGAACTTTACTTGCGCGTTCTTTACGATTTTCTTCATAAAGATTAAATGCTTGCTCGTAGTTATCTAAACCTTCTTCAAGCAAACAGCGTGTCAGCATTGCAGCGTCTTCAATCGCCATGCCAGCACCTTGCGCCATGTGTGGTTTCATCGGATGGCATGCATCACCCAATAACACTAAACGCCCATTACTCCACACAGGTAAAGGATTACGATTATTTAAAGGCCACTTTGTCACATCATCACTGGCTTCAATCATGGCTGTAATCGAAGGATGGAAATCTTTAAATGTTTCAAATAATTCTGCTTTGTCACATGGTACAAAACTCTTACCTTGGAAATCCCAAGCAGGATGTGGAACACCTGTGACGAAATAATATTCATCACGTTCTTTCGTGGTGCAATATGCCATGATGTGACGATCTTCATACCACCATTTCACGCAATCATCTAAATCAAACTGCTGTTTTAGTTTTGCTAATTTTTCACCTGAAATAATTGCACGATGTGCGACCCAACCACTATAGAGCGGTGCTTCAACACCCAGAATAGTTTCGCGAATTTTCGAGTTAATTCCATCCGCCCCAATCACAATATCTGCTTTTGTTACAGTGCCATCTTCAAAACTCAGTGTTACACCCTCAGCATCTTGCTCAACATTGCTTAAACGCTTACCAAAATGTAATTTATCTTGTTGTAATGCTTCAATTTGTCGTGCGTGCATATCACCACGATGAATCGTCAAATATGCAGCGTCATAACCCGTTAAAGGTGCTTTAGCAATTACTTCACCCGTATTTCCATCACGACTAATCCAATAATCTGGATGACAACCCATGTCTTCTAAATCTTGTTCCAAGCCCATTTCACGAAAAATTTTCATGATATTTGGACCAATATGAATTCCTGCACCTAAACGTGAAAACTCAGCCGCTTGCTCATAAACTTCAACATCAAAACCTGCTTTCTGCAGCAGGATTCCCATGGATGCTCCACCTAAACCAGCACCGATTACCGCGATTTTTTTAGACGTATTCATTGCTTACTCCTTCAAACAAATATTTCCTACTAAATAGATATACATTAAGAGAAATTTAAAGTCTATACACTTTAATTATTTTTTATAAAAATTTTAGAAATTTCGACTTATTATATTGTTTTATATATATTTTAAATAAAATTATTTTAAAATAATAATTTCTTTACTACACAAATATAAAGCGTATACTCTTTATTAATACAAAAAACAATCAGCAAAGGAGCGCTATTCATGCCAGTTAATTCATCCGAACTTACGCAAATGTTTGAACATGTATTGCAACTATCTAAAGTAGATGAGACTCAAACTGTTGCGATCTTAAAAAGCCATTATTCACATCCACAAACAGTTCAAGCTGCAATGGATGCAGCTTGTCGATTAAAAGCAAAAGTATTTATCTTGGAACTTCCGTCATTTAATCATCCCAAAGCAATGGGCAATGATATGACTGCATATTGCGGAGATACGGCACTCACTGGGAATTTAGCTGCGCAACGTGCGTTGGAGTCTGTAGATTTAGTTATAGACACCATGATGCTGTTACATTCACCTGAACAAGAACAAATTTTAAAAACAGGCACTCGGATTTTACTCGCCGTTGAGCCACCCGAAGTGCTTGCTCGAATCCTACCAACTCTAGAAGATAAAATACGTGTACAAACTGCTGAGAAATACCTCAAAAAAGCGCAAAGTATGCATGTGACATCTAAAGCTGGAACGGATTTCTATGCACCACTCGGGCAATATCCAGCGGTCACTGAATACGGCTTTGCGGATGAACCCGGTCGATGGGACCATTGGCCGAGTGGCTTCTTATTTACATGGCCCAATGAAAATACCGCTGAAGGAACATTGGTTTTAGATGTGGGAGATATTCTTCTTCCTTTCAAAAACTATGTTCGCGAAAAAGTTACCTTAGAAGTTGAAAAAGGCTTTATTACTAAAATTCATGGTGGCTTTGAAGCTGAATATTTACGTGACTATATGAAATATTTTAATGATCCTGAAGTTTATGGCATCTCTCATATTGGATGGGGCTTACAACCTCGCGCGCAATGGACAGCAATGGGCTTGCATGACAAGAATGATGGTATGTGTATGGATGCTCGTGCTTTTAATGGTAATTTCTTATTTTCAACAGGCCCGAATACAGAAGTTGGAGGCAGTCGTAAAACACCTTGTCATATGGATATTCCACTAAGAAATTGTACCGTTAAATTAGATGATCTTATCGTTGTTGACCAAGGTGTTCCGACCGATCTAGATTAATCTTTTGATCAAAACATATAACGGCTATAGCGCTATAGTCGTTATTTTTTTTAAAGTCTATAATCCAGTAATTCTTCGTTTTTATTTCTCTTTAGGGTTAACAATAAATGAATCAAGAAAATAATGAATATATTATTGAAGACCAAGTTGGTTATTTACTACGTCGTGCGTACTACCATCATTTATCCATTTTCCAGCAAAGCCTAGATGAAACTCAGCTCACATCCGTGCAATTTGCAACACTTTATTCGATTCACAAATTACAAGAATGCTCTCAAAAGGAACTGGTCAATGATACAGGTATAGATCAGGCAACGATTCGTGGCATTATTCAACGTTTAAAAGATAAAGGACTGATTTCCCAAGACCCAGACAGTATAGATAAGCGCAAAGTTTTAATTCATATTACCCCTCAAGGCAAAGACCAATTAAAACAGGCCATCCCTATCGCTGAAACAATCACAGACTTAACACTCAAGGCACTGAATCCCGCAGAAAAAATTGCCTTACAGTTTTTGCTCAAAAAAATTGTAGATGATAAAAATTAAGCTTTTTATATAGCGCGATGTACTCATTCATACAATCTCAAAAAAACCGCCTTTCGGCGGTTTAATTTTGAAAACATTTTAAATTATCGTTCTCTTAATGCTTCTTTCGCTTTATTAAATGGTTTCAACAAGTACTCGATAATGGTTTTTTGACCCGTACGAATATCCACTGTTGCCACCATACCTGGTGTGATCGAGAAAGATTTTCCAGCTTTGTTCACTAACTTGTCTTTATCAGTACGAATATAAACACGATAGTAGAACTGATCTTGCTTTACTTCATCGCGAATTGTATCAGGTGAAATTACTGTTACCTTACCTTCCAATCCTCCATAGATTGAATAATCGTAGGCTGTAATTTTTACCATCGCTGGCTGATTTGGATGGATAAATGCAATATCTCGTGGAGAAATACGCGCTTCAATTAGTAATTGTTCATCAATTGGTACTATTGTCATCAATTTACCATTTTGAGGAACTACACCACCAATCGTAGTCACTGCAATTTCTTTAACCACACCACGCACAGGTGCTTTAAAAGTAGAACGTTTAACCGAATCAGTACGACCAGCAACCACCTGTTGTAAAGATTGAATATCAGCATTTGCCTTCGCAAGCTCTTCACGTGATTTCACATAATAATCATTACGTTTGTCATTGATTTGATTTTCAAAATTGTTAATATCACGTTTTAATCGTAATACTTCAACTTCAGAGGCCGCACCTTTTGCAACCAATGGTTGTGTCATTTGCAATTCATTTTGAACCAAAGCCAATGCATGCTTAAGACCAGTGATTGATTCATCAAGATTGGCACGGCGCGAAGTATACAATGCTGTTTCTTCTCGAACTAAACTTGGTACCGCCAAAACAGCTTTTGGAAAATTAATGGCAGTACCATTCACTTCTGCTTCTAAACGTGCTGCTGTTGCCTGAGTTGCCAATAATTTAGTTTGACTTTCACCCACTTGAGACTCAAACCGTGTTGGATCGATTTGTGCAAGTGTTTGCCCTTTTTGAACAATATCACCTTCTTTCACATCTAAGCTAGTCAAGATACCACCATCCAAAGACTGAATAATTTGCTCTTTAGATGAAGGAATGACTTTACCCGTTCCTGTTGACACTTCTTCCAGCTTGAATAGGCATGCCCAGATTAAGAAAGCCAACAACCCTATAGCCACTATCCAAATAATGAATGTTGACTTAGGCAAAGGAGGCTCAGAGAACTTCAAAGCTGAAGGATTGGTTGGGCGCTGCAAAACATTGGATGCACTATTTTCAGATACAGCCTTTGTTTCTGGAACAACTTCATTTTGATTATTTTGCTCTTGGCTCATGCTGAAGCCCCTCCTGCATTTGGTTGATTCCCAGGATTCAGGATGGCATCACGAGGTCCATCTTTAATAATCTTACCTTCATGTACAACAATAATACGGTCAACGAGTTGTAAAACCGCAGGTCGGTGTGTGGCAACAACCAAAGTTCGATGTCCCAACCACTGTTTTAGATGCTGAATCAATAATTTTTCAGAAACATCATCAATCGATGCTGTTGGCTCATCGAGCAATACAATATTTGAGTTTCTTAATAATAATCGTGTGAGCAACAATGCTTGTTTTTGTCCACCAGAGAAGCCTACACCACCCTCAAGAATAATGTGGTCTAAACCTTCTTTTTTCTGTTCTACGATTTCCATCGCATTGGTAATTTTCAATGCACGAATAATTTCATCATTGGTTGCCAAAGGCGCGCCCAACGTTAAATTCTCACGAATCGTACCAAAGAATAAGTGTGCATTTTGATTTAATAAAGACATATCACGACGGATATCATCTGGGTCAAGTAAAGATTGATCCACACCATCTAAACTAATTTTGCCTTGTATTGGGCTTTGCATACCTGAAAGAAGCTGCAACAAGGTCGATTTTCCTGCACCATTACGGCCCAGAATTGCAATCTTCTCACCTGGTTTAATTTTTAATTGCGGAATCACTAAGGTTGGACGTGGATCATCTTCAGTATATTTAAATACCACACCTTTAAATTCATAATCACCATTTAATACTTTTCGCTGAATTAATTGCGCGCGATCAGGGCGATCAACAGGTTTTTGCATCAACTCATCGAGACCTGTTTTCGCTACTTTCGCTTGTTGCCAACGACCTAATACGCCTGTAATTTGCGAAATTGGTGCAAGCATACGAGAGGATAAAATTGAACATGCAACCAATGCACCCGTAGTCATATCCCCTTTCATGACCGCAAAGCATCCTACTAAGACCACAATTGCAAAAGTCAAACCTTGAACCTTCTGCGTCCAAGAATTAAGCCAACCAACGATCTTCCGTTGACGCATACTAATTTCAGCAGAAACTTCATTCATATGATTCCACTGATTTTGAAATCTTGCTTCAGCACGCAATAATTTAATATCTTCAATCCCTTGCACGGCTTCCACTAAAATCGCATTACGAATTGCAGATTCACGCATCCCTTCTGTTGCCAATTGTGCTAATTTTTTCTGTACAAGAAATCCAGGGAGTATCATCAGTGGGACGACGATCAACATCACCCAGAAAATGTTGCCACCAATAATCCAGAAAATAATAAGAAATAGGAAAAAGAAAGGTAAGTCAGCAATCGCACTAATCGTGGTCGAGGTGACCAATTCACGAACACCTTCTAACTCACGAATTTGGGAAATAAAAGATCCTGTTGAGCGAGAACGATCTTTATTACGAATCCGTAAAGCATGCCCAAAGACCTGATCTGAAACTTTCAAATCTGCGCGTTTACCAATAATGTCTGATAAATAGATTCTGGCAATTCTTAATACAAATTCAAAAATAGCAGCAATGAGAACACCACCTGCCAGAACCCAAAGCGTTGGTATCGACTGCGAAGGGATTACACGGTCATATACTTGCATCGAAAAAATAACTGTTGCTAATGCCAAAATATTGGCCATCATCGATGCAACCATAATATCTGTATAACGCTTCCAATCCTTTAGAACGATATCCCAGAACCAGCTTTTCTCATAAGGCTTAATATATTCGTCAATACGTGCATCTGGTACAGATGTTTCTGGTCTAAAAATGTAAACTCGTTTCGCATTACTTTGTAATTCATGTAAATTAAAAGTTTGAGATAGGCCTTGATCGCCACTCAATTGCAAGCTTGCATTTCCAGCACTATCTACCTTCTCAATGACTGCAACCTGACCATCATTAAACTCTACCACCACTGGCAATCGCCATGGATTTAACACATCTGTGGTAAAATCTGCCTTGCGAACGTTTAAGCCAACTTGGCGCGTAATAATCGCCAACATATCATCGAGGTCTGAATATTTATTCCAATCCAGTTGAAGTCGAATTTGCTCTTCAGAGGGTTGAACTCGATAATGCTGTGCAACCGTAATAATGGCTTGTAACCATGGTTGATAATTTATTTTTTGATTCATGGTTGTACTTCAAACCCCTGAATTTGAATATTATTTAAGTGGTAAGCATTTCTACTTTTACCAGTCACATTGATAAATACAGCAATTGTATCGTATATATCAAAACGCGCGCCTTCTCTTTCAATTCTTGAACTTTGATATGACTGTTCAGAACTGAGCAAATCCAAGATAGAACGTTTGCCTAGTTTGTATTGCTCTTCATAAAGCTCACGTGTTTTTGCTGTAGATCGTTCACGATCCATTAGTACCCAAATTTGCTTATCTGTATTTTCAATACTTTCACGGGCAATCTGCGCTTGATCAACAATATTCAAATAAGTTGCATTGAGCTTCGCTCGTGCTGCTTGCTCCGCATAGTTGGCTGCCTTTACTTGAGAACCGACAGCACCGCCCTGATAAAAATTACTCGACATTTGTACGGCAATCGAGCTATTCGTGTTATCCTCAATACCTGTATTTGGATTTTTACCATTTAAAGCTTTACTGACTGAACCCACTAAAGAAATTGTTGGATAAGCACTCAATTGTGTCTGTTTTTTCTGGCTTTGTGCAACATCAATTTCCGCTTTAGCTGCAATCATACTCGGAATTAAATTCATTTCAGGTGAATCATAAAGTCCAGACATTTTGACGTATTCATCTGGAATGACAAAATCAATCCGCCCCACATCAAATCCTAAGAAAGTTCGCAATTTTTGCTCTTGTTGCTTTAACAAGTTTTGTTGAGTAATCAAATAAGAACGCGCATATTCCACATAGCTTTGTGCTTGTACTGGATCAGCATTACTACTGATACCTGCCTCCGCTCTTAAACGTGCAATTTCATGTAAGCGACTGACACCATTATATTATTCTTGTGCTATTTTTATAATATTTCTATATCTCATTAATGACAAAATCGTACGTGCAGTTTGTGTAGATATATCATCAATACTCATTAAAACATTCGCTTGCTCAAGCGCTAATTTATTTTGCTGTGTAGTTACACTCGATTTTACTTTGCCAAAATCATAAAGCATTTGGTTGGCTTCAACGGAATATAACTGTCTTCCTTTATCACTTGAAGTGAAATCACCTGTATTCATTCCTGCTTTTAATTGTGGATAATATTGCGCTTTAGCAACATCAATATTGGCATTTTGCGATGCCAATGTTGAAATTGTCTGTGCAATACTCGGATTCCTCTTTACTGCGATTTGAATAGCATCTTCTAAATTCATCGTTCGCGTCTGACGAGTATTCAAACTAGTTGCTTCAGCATTTTCTAAATATAAATTATTTAATGATGCTTTTTGCCCAGTATAAGGCTTCACAACTGGTAATGAATCATTTGAACTCACATCTGGTTGATATGTAAAATCAGATAGTGCTTTCAGCTGAGCAGTTCTAAATGATTGATCATCTTTAGGTTTAATTAAACCTGCCACACCTTGTTTAATATTTTCAATATAGTTTGTATCTTGTGCATATCCATTGCTCTGTGACAGAACAAATAAGCTCACTGCACTCAAACTTTTAAAAAAAATGGATGGCTTTTTCGCTATTAACATTCGTGAATGACACCTAGACAAGCTTTTAATTATCGGCATTAAATTATTTTAGATTATTCTCGTAACTAATACCTATTTTACACATTATAAAAAGCAAACAAATACTTATTTAAAGTTAATTTTCGTTAAATCAATCACAAAACATTTAAATCTAATGTTCAAAGCATAAGTTTTCAATCTAAATTTTAGACAATTTAAACCATAAAACTTAATTTTAACTTTAATCGTGAGTAAAAAAGAGAGTATAAAACTCTCTTTTTTACTAAAAATTAATTAAATTAATAAATGATATGATTACCTTTTAGTAAATCATCTAATGCTAATGTATTATTTTCTAGAATCACGAGCTCTTTAGGGGTGTATTGAGTACCTTTACCATCTAGGTCAATTTTTACAACTGCATCTTTTCCACTTTGCTCAACTGTTACATATTGGCTAATGTTACTTGCAGTCACACCTTTACCACTTAATAAGCTAGATACATCAATCTTGTCACCTTCAGCCTTAGAGAAGTCTGACCAGATATCACCATGTTCATCTGTATTCAATGCGGTGAATTTCACAGTGTCTGCACCTGCACCCATTTGAAGAACATGGATGATGCTTCCAGTAGAATAAACTTCACTTGCAGCAGAACCTTGAATTGTGTGTTCATAACCGATATTTAGGTGCGCTGTTGCAGTCTCACCATTACTATTTGTGACTTTATACACAAAGTCTTCAGTTGCATATTTATATCCTGTTTGACTGTAGTTATATGACCCATCAGCTTTGATTGTTAGAACACCATTCACTCCTTGAATCGTGTTACCACTTGCAGATACGGTTTCAAACGTTACGCCACCATCTTTTGAAATTGACAATTTACTTCCGATACCCAAAGTATCTTGAGATGTCGTTTCAACACCTACACCATTGAAAATATTACCTGTTGCAGTACCAAAGCTATCTAAATACCAGTCATTTAAGTTCGTTGTGGTCACTTGAACAGAAGTGTCATAACTTGAAGTAAACCAACTACTTGTTGAAGCACTAAAATCAACGCGATATTGTCCAGCTGAATTGATTTTAAATTCTGCATTTAGCACTTCATTACCACTCGTAATACTGTTACTCAGTGAAGAGCCAATAAACTTAGAACCACTTGCACCTACTACATTTTCCCACTGATTCGTTGCCTTATTGAATTTCTGCAACTGCCATTTGAAAGTTGTGTTATCTGGATCTTGAGTTGTAGAAACTGTACTACCAAAGAAACTCTTACCATAAGCAGCCTTAAATGCAACTTTAATCGTAGATTCAGCGTTATTATCAATATTAAATGTATTTGATGTTGTCGATATCAATCTGCTCGAACTGGTTGTAATAGACCCTGAACTTACAGAAGACTGAGAAGTCGTGTGATACACATTTGATTTAACTGTATCAAAGTCATTGAACAGCTGTAGTGTCGTACCAAATTTTGATGGATCTGTTGGATCCCATTTCACTTTAACTTCATCTGAACCAATTTGTACAAATACTTTCGCTTCCGATGTATTGCCATTTGCATTTTTAATGGTATACGTAAATGTATCAACTTTCCCGATATTACTAGAATCTTTATTTGGCGTATAAGAATATGAACCATCTGCTTTAATCAGCATTGTTCCGTATTTACCCACCAATGTCGTAGTTCCAGTAGAAGCAACATCCGCACCTTTACCATCGGAATTCACAAGTTTAGAGACTTGTGTACCTGCAGTTGTAACATCATCTGCCAATACATTACCCGAAACCACATTCGCTTTTTGAGCATCTAGTGTTGTAGATTTAGTTGTAGTTGTATATGTCACACTTAAGCTGTTCGCGGAAAAAAGCTAAATGCAGTTGTATCTTCAGCAATAATTTTATAATTACCTTGCGCCAAAGAATCTACAGTTTTAAGACGTGCTTGTTGTGGGAAGAAAAAGAAGAAAGCATTAAACAGGCCCGTATCTGTACTTGAAACAACTTTAGCCCATGAACCATCCGAATTTTGTTTATACAGAGTAATTCGAGTTGAATCTAAAAATGATCCAAAACCAGCATTTGTCGAAGAAATATCAACTGAAGTTGCCTGAGTTTCACCCACAGTGAAGTTAATTTCTGCTGCTGGTTTTCCAAGAAAAGAAATACCAAAGAATTTAAAAATAGATCCAAAACCTTTTGTTTCAGAATAAGTCGAACTGGTAGATGTATAACCTAAGTCAAGATCCGCACGTACAACATCATCATTTGCATGTAATAAAACTGGTGCAATCGCTGCTTTAGGTAGGCTTGAGTTACCAGCAGCATCTGTCGCGGTAACAGATATTTTTTCACCAGCACCGTATGCTTTATCTAAATTAACAACAAATTTTCCATCAGCACCAGTTACAGTAGTCCCAATAACCGTTCCTAAAGCATTTTTAACTGCAATATTACTATTCGCTTCAGCCGTTCCAGACACTTGGTTACCAGTCGCATTGAACAATGGGGTACCTAAATCTGGAGGAGTAAGGTCAAGTGCTTGTACATTACCGTCTGGTGACTTATTACCAGCTACATCAAATGCGTTCACTGTCAGTTTTTGACTATCTTTTTGTGCAATAGTTAATCCTACTGAAAATAAGCCATTTGCATCAGTTGTACCTGTACCAATGATATTTCCAGCTGGATCTCTGATTACAATTTTAGAGTTTACTTCTGCTTTACCTGTTACAACCGTGCCGTCATTGACAACTGCCAAGTTGGTCGGTACTGGTGGTGGTGTTAAATCAAGTGCATTTACTGTCGCATCTGGTGATTTATTTCCAGCTGCATCAAATGCGTTTACTGCCAGTTTTTGACTATCTTTTTGAGGTGTGGTCAAAATTACTGCAAATGAACCCGTCGCATCGGTCAAACCTGTTCCAATCAACTTTCCAGACGGATCTTTAATTTCAATTTTAGAATTTGCTTCTGCTTTACCTGTTACAACCGTGCCGTCATTGACAACTGCCAAGTTGGTCGGTACTGGTGGCGGTGTCAAGTCAAGTGCAATTACTGTTGCATCTGGTGATTTGTTTCCTGACGCATCAGAGGCATTCACAGTCAGCTTTTGGCTGTCCTTTTGAGGCGTAGTCAATGTTACTGCAAATGAACCCGTAGCATCTGTCAAACCCGTTCCTATTATCTTTCCTGACGGATCTTTAATTTCAATTTTAGAGTTTGGTTCAGCTTTGCCCGTCACCACACTACCTTCTTGTACAACTGCTAAGTTTGTAGGTGCTGCTGGTGGTGTTAGGTCTGAAGCATTTACTATTGCATCAGGCGACTTATTCCCAGCAGTATCAATTGCATTTACAATTAATTGTTGACTATCTTTTTGTGGAACCGTCAAAGTTACCGAAAAAGCACCATTTTGATCTGTCGTGCCAGTTCCGATGACCTGACCTTTTGAATCTTTGATTTCAATTTTTGAATTTGGTTCTGCCTTACCTGTAACCACACTACCATCTTGCACAACTGCTAAGTTTGCAGGTGCTACTGGTGGTATTAAATCTGGAGCAGTAAATTGAGTTGCAACTGATTCATTATGGCTTGCTGAATTATCTGAAGCTGTAGCACTGAATTGCTCAGATGCAATTCTTGGTGGAACTAATGCAACAGCAAATTTACCAAATTGGTCTGCAACAGTAGTTGCAATAACTTCATTTGCTTGATTTTTAATTTTAATTAGTGCGCCTGGTTCAGTAATACCAGAAACTAGGCTACCTGCTGCATTAATTGATACAGTAGGAGCAACTGGTGGAGCGAAATCTTTTAGAACTTGCGTACTTTTAATATCAAACCCTTGTGGGTTGATACCTGTAATAATAGCTGTCTCGCCATTAATAAATTCTGAAGTTGTATATTCTATACGACCTCTTGCATCAGATTGAACCACAATAGCTTTAATCAGAGCATTAGTAATTGCATCATAAAAGCTAATTGTAACGTCGCTATTCGGTTTGAACCCTGCTACTTTAATAATGTTGCTTACAAGGTCTAGGACACCTCCAACGATGCCACCAACACCGCCAACCACTCCACCAACAACCCCCCCAACAGGCGTGAGTACAGAATCTAGTAAATTAGCCATTTGCTTTTCCTCATTTTGAAATTTTAATGTCAATTTTTTGTAATTATAAACCATAAATTGTGAGAACTAGTTATCACTTTATCGGAATTGCGCACAAAAATTAAACTATTTATTTAGATTAAATGTAAAATCATGACTTTAATCGCTATTTATTGAAAACTACGTCTCATTTTTATTGCTAATTTTTGAAAATAAAACCGTACATCGGCAGAATCAAGGTATTGGGAAGAACATTTTAAAAAACTTAGAATCAAATATGTGTCTTTTTGTAGTATCACTTATATACTTTAGCGTTAAAATGAATGCTTCGTTATGATCCAATTTTAGACAATAGAAAGATGATTATGAATAAACTGACCTGTTTTAAAGCCTATGATATTCGTGGCAAACTTGGCACAGAATTAAATGAAGAAATTGCCTATAAAATTGGTCGTGCTTATGGGCAAATTTATCAACCTAAAACTGTTGTAGTGGGTTGTGATGTTCGTTTAACGAGTGAGGGTTTAAAACAAGCGACGATTCGCGGTTTAAATGATGCAGGTGTCAATGTCTTAGATCTTGGTATGACTGGAACTGAAGAGGTTTATTTCGGTGCTTTCCATCTTGATGTTCAGGGTGGTATTGAAATCACAGCAAGCCATAATCCGATGGATTATAATGGCATGAAATTGGTTCGTGAAAATGCTCGCCCAATCAGTGCAGATACAGGCTTGAAAGATATTCAAGCATTAGCGGAATCTGAAGCATTTGTTAATGTTTCAAAGAAAGGCACAGCAGAAAAATATAATATTTTGCCAGAATTTGTTGAACATCTACTCACCTACATTGACCCAAAAAAAATTCGCCCACTCAAACTCGTTATGAATGCAGGAAATGGTGCTGCAGGTCATGCCGTTGATGCCATTGAAGAAAAATTCAAACAACTGAATATTCCAATTGAATTTATTAAAATTCACAACAATCCTGACGGGACTTTCCCAAATGGGATCCCTAACCCAATCCTTGTAGAAAATCGTGATAGCACATCGAATGCTGTTTTAGAACATCAAGCAGATATGGGAATTGCCTGGGATGGTGACTTTGACCGTTGCTTCCTTTTTGATGAAAAAGGTCAATTCATTGAAGGTTATTATATTGTCGGTCTGCTTGCACAAGCGTTCTTACTCAAACAAGCGGGCGAGAAAATTGTGCATGACCCTCGTCTAGTTTGGAACACTTTAGACATTATTGACCAATATGATGGTGTTGCTGTTCAATCTAAATCTGGGCATGCCTTTATCAAAGATGTCATGCGTGAACATAATGCTGTATATGGCGGTGAAATGAGTGCGCATCACTATTTCCGTGATTTTGCTTATTGTGATAGTGGCATGATTCCATGGTTATTGGCTGTTTCTGTGCTTTCTGAAACCAAGCAATCGCTTTCTAGTCTTGTGGAAGATATGATTGATCGCTTCCCATGTAGTGGTGAAATCAACTTTAAAGTTGCAGATACTCAAGTAACGATTCAAAAAATCTTTGATCATTTTGCAGATCAAAAACCTGAGATCGACAAAACTGATGGGGTAAGTTTAGATTTTGGTGCTTGGCGTTTAAATGTACGTGCTTCAAATACTGAGCCTTTGTTACGTTTAAATATCGAAAGCCGTAAAGATAAAAATCCTAAACCGATGCAAGCTTATGTGGATGAGTTAACGCAGTTGATTCAAAGCTAATATTTTCACTTGGTCATAAAAATAGGCGCGGATTGCGCCTATTTTTTCTCATCTCTTTAAAACTATGCTTTATAACCTGTTGGATTCTGCTTTTGCCAATTCCAACTGTCAGCCAACATGTCTTCTAAATTATGTTTTGGTGTCCAGCCTAACTCAGCGACTGCACGCGCATTATTGGCATAGAAACTCGGTAGATCCCCCGCTCTACGATCCGAAAATTCTGCCCTTACAACAATATCATTCACTTTTTCAAACGTATTCTTGATTTGCAAGACTGAAATTGGCTGACCTGTACCAATATTCCACGCTCTACAACCTATATTTGTTAGTCGATTTTCAACGGCTAAAACATGTGCCTCTGCTAAATCAACGACATGAATGAAATCTCTCTCACATGTTCCATCTTGTGTTGGATAATCATTGCCAAAAATCGACAATTTTTCACGTTGCCCTACTGCAACTTGAGTCAAATATGGCATTAGATTATTCGGTATTCCTAATGGATCTTCACCAATGCACCCACTCTTATGCGCACCAACAGGATTGAAATAACGTAGTAATGCAATCGACCAACGATCATCAGCAATCGAAGTTTTTTCTAACATTTGCTCAATCACTAATTTGGTATAACCATAGTTATTATTTGGCATACCTAAAGTCATATCTTCTTGATAAGGTGATGGGTTTTTTTCGCCATAAACTGTTGCAGATGAGCTAAAAACTAAATTAAAGACATTGGCACGTTCCATCGCTTGAACCAATTGGATCGAACCCGCAATGTTATTATCAAAATAAGTCAATGGAATCTGTTGGCTCTCTCCAACCGCTTTTAACCCTGCAAAATGAATCACCGCATCAATCTGATGTGAAGCAAAAGCCTGATCTAAATCTTGCTGTTGACGAATATCACCCTGAATAAATTTTAGCGATTTTCCAGTCAACGCTTGAACACGCTTTAATGATTCTTCTGAGCTATTTGAAAGGTTATCTAGAACAACAACGTCATGCCCAGCTTCTAATAACTCAACACAGGTATGTGAGCCAATATAACCTGCACCACCAGTCACTAAAATTTTTGCCATACTTTTTCCTATCTTTCTATTCTTTACCTAATAAGATTTTAATTAATCCTTGGGTAGATGCATCCAATTGTGAAATATCTTTTTCTTTACCACTCAAAATTGGCAGCAATTGATTGGCAATTTCTTTGCCCTTTTCAACGCCCCATTGGTCAAATGGGTTGATATTCCAAATCACAGATTGCACAAACACTTTATGTTCATATAAAGCTATCAGCATACCAAGACTATATGGACTAAGTTCTTGTAACAAAATTGTAGAACTTGGCTGATTCCCCTCATACTGCTTATATAACGGCAATTGAGCTAATTCATCGGCATTTAATGCCTGATTACCAAATGCCAATAAACGCGATTGCGCCAAACAATTTGATAAAGCCAAGTGATGCTGTTCAATCAACGCTTCTGCACTTTCTGCATAGGTAAATTGATTGGCATTGTAACGCTGTACGGGTGCAATAAAGTCACAACTGACTGCATGTGTGCCTTGATGCAACAGTTGATAGAATGCATGTTGTGCATTTGGTCCAACCTCGCCCCAAACAATTGGACAGGTATTTAGTTCAACTTTCTCATCATTACGTTGAATTGACTTACCATTAGACTCCATTTCCAATTGTTGTAAATAGGAAGCAAAGTACTTAAGACGACCATCATAAGGAA
The DNA here is from genome assembly GCF_004209355.1 of Acinetobacter sp. WCHAc060025. Taxonomy (NCBI): domain Bacteria; kingdom Pseudomonadati; phylum Pseudomonadota; class Gammaproteobacteria; order Moraxellales; family Moraxellaceae; genus Acinetobacter; species Acinetobacter sp. WCHAc060025. The sequence goes on from NZ_SGSX01000005.1 coordinate 112,143, forward strand.
GCACTGCATGCGTTTGAATATTCAGAAAATTATTATTCCAAACGCCGAGCAAGCCCATTAATACAGGAATATTGTGTTCAAACGGTGCTTTTTGAAAATGCTGATCAATCGCATACGCACCGGCTAATAACTGTTTAAAGCCTTCAACTCCAATTTGAAGCGCAATGGGTAAACCAATACAAGACCAGAGTGAATAACGTCCACCCACCCAATCCCATAACAAGAATTGATTGTCTTTGGCAATTCCCCACTCAGACATTTTTTCAGGCTTGGTCGAAACCCCAATAAAATGGTGTTGCACCACACTTTGATGTGAACCTAATGCTTTTTCTAACCATTGGCGGACAGTTTGCGCATTGGACAATGTATCAATCGTGCCAAAAGATTTCGATGAGATAATAAATAAAGTCGTTTCTGGACGAAGCTGATGCAGTAATTCAGAAAGTTGGCTTCCATCCATGGTTGAAACAAAATGGACTTTTAAAGGCTTCGCAGTACTCACTTTATAATCCGATAAAGCATGACTGACCATCAAGGGTCCGAGGTCTGATCCCCCCACACCAATATTAACCACATCTTGAATGACTTCACCAGTAGAACCACGACATTGTCCTGCATGCACTTTATCAACCAACTGATACATACGATCTAACTGCTGATGCACTAGACTGGAAAGCTCAGGATAATCTTGATCCCCTTTAGGTAAGCGTAATGCCCAATGCATCGCTGCACGGTTTTCAGTATAGTTAATTGCTTCATCAGTAAATAAATGTTTTACCCATTCACCCAGTTGCTTTGAATGAGCAAAATCAAATAAATAATCACGCGTTTCTTGGGTTATTCGATGCTTACTATAATCAAAACTCAGTGGATTAAAGTGGACTGAAAAATGATCAAATCGCTGCGCGTCTTGTTGAAATAAATCCGTCAATTTAACAGATTGTTGTGCAAGTGCATTATCCTGTAATTGTGTGAAACTGAGTTCAGCTTGCTCATTTTTATGAATAGAATCTGTCATACTCGCCCCACACCTTGATAAGCAAACCCTTGTGCTTTGACAAAGTCAGGATTCAAAATATTACGACCATCCAAAATCAACGGATGTGCCATTTTTAGCATTAACTGATGATAATCAGGACTCCAATATTGCTTCCAAGCCGTTAATATACATAATGCATGCGCTTGTTGAGAAGCTTGGTACTGATCTTCACACAAAATTAAATCAGTACGATCACCATATAACTGTTGCACTCGATCCAATGCTTCTGGATCATGTAATTGCACAATTGCACCCTGCGCCCATAATGCTGTCAACATCGCGTGAATCGGAGAATAATCAATACTGGATGTATTTTCTTTAAATGATGCACCCCAAACTGCAACAATTTTCCCTGACAATTGACCTTGATAATAATTCCATAACTTACGGAATAAAATCTCTTTTTGCTGTTCGTTAATCGCCCAAACTTGGTCTAATAACTGACTTTTAATACCAGAACCTGCCACTGTGCCAGTGAGTGTCAAAATATCATGCGAAAAGTTTTCACCACCAAATCCTACGCCAGGTGATAAATATGTGGAACCAATACGGCTATCAGCCGCTAAGCCTTGTTTGACATTTTGAATATCAATATTTAACTTTTCTGCAACTTGTGCCATATCATTCATGTAGCTGATACGTGTTGCCAACATGCCTGAAATACTCAACTTGGTAAATTCGGCATCCAAGAATGGCATAAATAAGTATTGATGCTTTAATTGAAAGAAAGGTCGAAGTAATTCTTTAATGAGCGTTTGGGTTTCAATACCATCCACACCGACAATAATTTGCTTTAAATCAATAAAGCTCTCAACAGCATTACCTTCTTGTATCGTATCTGGTAGATACGCCCAATGATCTGAAGCTAAAATTTGTTTTAATTTTTCAGTACCTTCCAAACCAAAAGTAGAACCATTAATCATCAATTTCGGATGAATCACGGGTTGCACTTTTAATTGTTCAGCCAATGCAATTGCTTGATCAAATTCCGTCGGATTAAAGCTAAATACAAAAACTTCACTTTGAAAATCAATATTACTCAAACCGACTAATTGCAAAGCATTATTAGAAAATTGCTTATGAATCAATTGATTCAGATTAGAATCTTGATAATGAATCGAGATTTGCTTTTCTTGTCCCACTTGAGGACACCATGAAACTTGATGCCCATATTCGGCAAACAAGCCGGCAATCACGCCAGCTTGTAAGGTTGTGCCAAAAACACAAATTTTCATATAGAGTCCAATATTTTATAAATTTAATTCTTTAATCAGTTCTTTGAATTCATTACCTAACTTAGGATGTTCTACACCATAGTGCAATACTGCTTTTAGGTAACCAATTTTACTACCACAATCGAAAGTTTGCCCTTTCATACGGTAAGCTTCAACATTTTCAATTTTTTGTAAGGCAGCAATTGCATCTGTCAATTGAATTTCATTACCCGCACCTTTTGGTGTTTGCTCTAGGAGTTGCATAATTTTCGCAGGCAAAACATAACGACCAACAACAGACAGATTTGATGGCGCAGTACCCACAGCAGGCTTCTCTACAATACCTTGCATTACAATACTTTCACCTTCATCTGGTGAATGAGCAACATCAACAATACCATACTGATCAACCAGATGGTCTGGCACAGCTTCGACCATAATTTGAGAGGCCTTTGACTCATCAAAACGACGAATCATTCGCGCTAAATCATTTTCGGTACGATTTTCTTTAACTAATACATCAGGCAATAGCACGGCAAAATCATCATCACCTACAACAGCCTTTGCGCAGAGTACAGCATGCCCTAAACCTAAAGGCTGAGGTTGACGTACACTAATCACACTCACATGACTTGGTAAAATTTCTGTAATTTCTTTAAGCAAATCAATTTTTTTCTTATTTTCTAAAGTTGTTTCTAACTCAAAATTACGATCAAAATAATCTTCGATTGAAGCTTTTGAAGAGTGTGTGACCAAAATAATTTGTTCAATTCCTGCAGCAACTGCTTCTTTCACCACATATTCTATTGCTGGGCGATCTACCACAGTGACCATTTCTTTTGGAATAGATTTGCTTGCTGGTAAAAAACGTGTACCAAGACCAGCGACAGGGAGAATAGCTTTTTTGATCATTACAAAATTTCTTTCAATAAATTAATGGTGTGTTGATTTACGGTCTGTAGTTTCTGAACCAGAAAAACGGCTCGCCCCAACAGCTTGATCAGGTGAATCAATACCTTCTTTCTTAAACATGACTTCAACCGTCTTGAACATAATTTTGAAGTCAAAAATGATAGTTTGCTTTTCTACATATTGCACATCTAAATCAAACTTTTCCTCCCAAGAAAGATTATTTCGACCACTGACTTGAGCTAATCCTGTCATTCCTGGTTTGACCTCATGACGGCGCATTTGTTGAGTTGTATAATGTTCAACAAATTCAGGGAGTTGAGGTCTAGGACCAACAACACTCATATCCCCTTTTAAAACATTAATAAGCTGTGGCATTTCGTCTAAACTAGTTGCACGTAATTTCTGCCCAAATGGAGTAATACGTTTTTCATCAGGCAAGGGCACTCCATTTTCATCTAAAGCATTACGCATAGAACGAAATTTCATCATTTTAAATAATTTACCATGCTTACCTGGGCGCTCTTGATAAAAGAAAATTGGGGAGCCTAAGTTTTTACGGACTTTATATGCTACTAATAAAAAAATTGGGGATAGCAATAAAAGTGCTAATGAAGCAATAAAAATATCAACAAGTCGTTTCATTACTTTAGAACCTCAATTTCTTATTTAATATTAGAGACATCTTCGAGAACCTCTACTATTTTTTTCATTGCGACAGGCTCAGAAAAATTATCTATAAGGATCTGTCTAGCTGATACTAATTCAATAGAATGATACATATCTACAATTTCAAGTATTTGTTTAGAAAGGAGTTCAGGACTCTCTGGTGGAACAACCCAACCTAGTCCATATTCTTTTATCATACATGCAACTTCTGAATTTTCATCCATAATTGCCAAAAGTGGCTTATCTGCTGCCATGGAAAAATATGCCTTACTTGGCACACCTAATCCCAACATACCCTCCGCCAAAGTCACAATTGCAATATCTCCAGCGTTCAATCCTTTTGATTTTTCATTTTGCTGTACAGAACCAATATATTGTATATTTGAATCATTGAGTGTTTCAATTGCGTGATTAAGTTGATTAACATAAGCCCCATCACCCATAAATAAAAATCTGGGTCTTTTAGTAGGTTCAATCATTTTGATCGCTTCAACAATATTATCAACACCTTGTACCCGACCAATATTACCAAAAAATTGGAATATTGGGCCGTCATTTTGCCAATTTAATTTTTGTATGATTTCATTATCTTGTTTTAATTCAACCTGTATATCATTTTCATCAATCCAGTTTTGAATCACGATACTATTTTTTTTCTTGGTTTTTTCATCAACAAGATCTTTCATATCTTGCCCAATAACAATTAGTTTTTCAGGTGTCGCATAAAACACATCAAAAACTTTCTTTAAAAATTTATAAAAAAAGTTCTCTTTTTTTAAAACTTTAGCAGCAACTAAATTTTCAGGAAAAACATCATGAACTAATAGCACCCATTTAAAGCCAATTATTTTTTTTGCTAAATACATGACAATTAACAAAAAAATAGGTGTCGTCCCTGTAAAAACAAGATCTTGCTTTTTTACATTCTTCACAATTTGCATAAAAAAACGAAAAGAAATCAATAATTCAAATAAAAGTCTTTGAAATAAATTCTTCTTATTCAAATTTGAATCTTTAATAATGATGCTATCAGGATCAACAGCATCATTATTTTTATCTTCTTTGATAATCAAACTTAGTTCAGAACCATACTCTTTTTTCAAATGGACAAATAATTTATGAAATAGATATCCAGTGGTATTTTGATTAGGGTGGTAATATTCTGTAACTAAGTATGTTTTTTTCATTATCAAATTGCCTTAATATTTTTTCCAAATAACACGATTCACATAATCCGTATAACTTAGGATGATACGTGCTACTTTTTCCGAAACATTCGGCATGCTGTAATCGTCAACCAATCTAAACATTCTATCTTCGCCTCGTGTTTGGAAACTCACAATTTCAAGCCCCTGTAAAACACGTTCAGCAGTTAAACCAACCATCATAACAGCAGCTTCTTCCATTCCTTCTGGACGTTCATGTGCTTGACGTAAATTTAATGCTGGGAAATTCAGAATTGAAGATTCTTCGTTGATTGTTCCACTATCCGATAAAGTTGCTTTAGCAGATAATTGCAATTTATTATAATCGCTAAAACCTAGCGGTTTCAGTAATTGAACTAATGGATGAAAGGAAACACCCATTTGTTCTATGCGTTTACGTGTTCTTGGGTGAGTAGAAACAATTACAGGATAATTATATTTCTCAGCAACAGCGTTTAGCATCTCAACCAAATCTAAAAAGTTTTGATCTGAGTTGATATTTTCTTCGCGATGTGCACTCACAATAAAGTACTCATGCTCTTTTAAATTCAATTGTTCTAAAACATTCGAAGATAAAATTTTGCTCTTGTAATGTGTTAAGACCTCATACATCGGGCTACCTGTTTTGATGACTAAATCAGCAGGCAAACCTTCCGCAAGCAAATAATCACGTGCTATCGTACTATAGGTCAAATTGATATCAGCAGTATGGTCAACAATTCGGCGATTAATCTCTTCAGGCACTCGCATATCAAAACAACGATTACCAGCTTCCATATGAAATGTTGGGATTTTACGACGTTTTGCAGGGATAACAGCTGTACAGCTATTGGTATCGCCTAAAACCAATAGTGCATCGGGTTGAGTTTCTTCTAAAACTTTATCAACCGCAATAATCACATTACCAATAGTTTCAGCGCCATTTGTCCCAGCTGCATTTAAAAAGTGGTCTGGTTTGCGAATACCAAGATCTGTAAAGAAAATTTCATTCAATTCATAATCATAATTTTGACCAGTATGTACAATAATATGATCAAAATATTTATCGCAAATCGCCATCACACGTGATAAACGAATAATTTCTGGACGAGTCCCAACGACCGTCATTAATTTTAATTTTTTCACAAAAATAACTCTTTAATTAGATAGAGGCATTGCATATGTATCTGGTTTTGAACGGTCAAATATTTCATTTGCCCATAGCATCACAACCATTTCATCATCGCCAATATTGGTAATATCATGTGTCCAACCAGGCACTGTCTCAACTATTCTTGGTTCCTCGCCTGAGGTTTCCAGTTGATAGAACTCACCTGTAATCACATGCTTGAATTTAAATAAAGCTTTACCTTTGATGACTAAAAATTTTTCAGTCTTCGTATGATGATAATGTCCGCCTCTTGTAATACCTGGATGAGCTGTGAAATATGAAAATTGACCAGCATCTGGTGTTTTCAACATTTCTACAAATACACCACGATTATCACCATATTTTGTTACGATATAATCAAATTGTTGCGGACTAAAAAAACTCAAATATGTTGAATATAACGCACGAGTTAATCCGGTACCTACACGATCGGTGATCAGCGTATCCCTTGACGCTTTAAATCCACGAATTGTTTCAGCCAACTGACCAACAGTGATTTGATATTCCGGTTGAATTTCAAATGGTACATTCGCAGGATATTTTTGGTTTAAAATATCCCAGATTGTTTCAACAACATCATCGACATAAACTAAGCGAATCACCGCATCTGGATCATTGATTTGAATCGGTAAATCATTGGCAATGTTATAACAGAAAGTTGCAACTGCTGAGTTGTAATTTGGTTTTGACCATTTACCAAAGATATTTACCATTCGAGAGATGTAAACTGGATTTGCATTCTCTTGATTTAATTTAATCAGCGCTTGCTCACCACCTAATTTACTTTGACCATAAACATTATCTTTTTCTGCCTGAATAGACGAAGATAAAATAATTGGTGTTTTCTTCTGATGAGAACGTAAAATATCGCAAATTTTTTCAGTGAGTGAAACATTCCCTTCAATAAATTCTGCATCATTTTTAGGACGGTTTACACCAGCTAAATGTACAATCCAATCAGCTTCCAAAACATATTGTTCTAGCTCTTGCTCAGTTGAATTACGATATAATTTTAAAATTTCAACGTCATCTTTTTCAGATAAAAATTGAATTAAATTTTTTGCAACAAAACCATTTGCCCCAGTGACTAAAATTTTCATCTTAAACCTCTGGTGATTTGTATACACCGTTTGTTAAATCACGGATGAATTCGAGTTTGAGCAATAATTTCTTCATACCTTCAACATCTAAACGTATCGTATTGTGTGAATTATAATCTTCATATTCCACAACTTTGGTATTGCCATCTTCAATATATTTTTCATAGTTTAAATCACGTTGATCTGCAGGAACACGGAAATAGTCTCCTAAATCTTCTGCACATGCTTTTTCTTCGCGGCTTAATAAAGCTTCAAAAGCTTTTTCCCCATGACGCGTACCAATCACATTGATTGCATGATCTTGCTTATCTAGCAACTGTGTAACTGCTCGAGCAAGCGTATCAATTGTTGCGGCAGGTGCTTTTTGTACAAAAATATCGCCATTTTGACCATGGTTAAATGCGTAAAGAACTAAATCTACTGCATCCTCTAATGTCATCATAAAACGAGTCATGTGTGGATCAGTGATCGTAATTGGATTACCTGCACGAATTTGATCAACGAATAATGGAATCACTGAACCACGTGAAGCCATTACATTACCGTATCGAGTACCACATATTACAGTCCCTGTACCTTCTAAGTTACGTGATTTTGCAACCATCACTTTTTCCATCATAGCTTTGGAAATACCCATAGCATTGATTGGATAAACTGCTTTATCTGTACTTAGGCATACAACACGGGTGACTTTATTTTGAATCGCAGCTTCCAGTAAATTTTCTGTACCTAAAACATTCGTTTTTACAGCTTCTAAAGGATAAAACTCACATGAAGGTACTTGTTTTAATGCTGCTGCGTGAAATATATAATCGACACCACGTGTTACATTCAGGACTGAATTAAAATCACGTACATCACCGATATAAAACTTTAGTTTTGATGATTGATACTTTTTACGCATATCATCTTGCTTTTTTTCATCGCGACTAAAGATACGAATTTCTTTAAAATCACTATTTAAAAAGCGTTTAAGTACAGCATTTCCAAATGATCCTGTACCACCTGTAATTAGTAACGTTTTTCCTTCGAACATTTATTTACTCTCTTGTAAAATATTAAAAAATAAATCTTTCTGTTTTTTCCATTTCAATTCAGGAGACAGATATGATATTTCTAGCTGAGAAATACCTTTATCTATTAAGCAATTTTGAAGTTCCTTATTTCCAACAGTATCAACTATTTTTGTTGCTATATCATAAGGATCATGAGGATCAAAAAAAACTGCTGCTTCACCACAAAGCTCTAAAGCGAAATCAACTTTTGAAGTTAGCAGTACTTTTTTACTAAAAAAAGTTTCAGGGTAAACAGCCGTAGACGCTTCAGCTAATGTTGGCAATAAAACTAGATCACTTCTAGCATATAAATGTTTCATTTCATCATTGTTAACAAAACCAAACGTTTGGAAATACCTACTTACATCGAGCTTTTTGGCTTCATTAAAAATTTTTTTCCAACTTTCAGATTGTTCCGGAATTAAAAAGTTGAATTTAAAATTAATAAAATTCATTGCAGTTAAAAATTTAGCGACTTGCGGTAAAATCTCTAAATTTTTATGCGGATAGTATGATGTTGGAATAAAAATTTCCAATAAATTAGATGTTTTTTTATAATTATCAATAGAATAAAAATTAGAATTAAAACTATTTTCAATCACAAAAATTTTATTTAAGTCAAATTTTAAAAAATCGTGAACTCTTGCTTTAAATGTAGATGTTTCAACTAAAATAAAATCTGAATTTTTTTTCATTAAATATGCTTTATATGTATTCATGAGTTTTTGATATAAAAACAATATGGGGTTCTTCTTATATATAAAGTTTCTAATATTAGGATATACCATTAGTGGTAAAGCAAATCCTTGTAAAGTTATAGCTTTAGGTCTCCAATATGAGGGTCCGAACACAATAAATACCAAATCCGGCTGATGTCGTAATTCGATTTCGGAAAGTCTCTTACCTTGGCTATGTTTTTTATAGATAGGCTCGTTAACCTCTTTATAATAAAACTTAATTTTAGATTTTGACACATCAGAAAGCTGTAAATCTATCTGTGGTGAAGCTACTAAAATTACATCAAACGCAGAATCATTAATAATATTATTAATACAAGAAAGAGCAACTTGAACGCCACCACCAATAGAACACACAGAAGTATCAATTAAAATTTTCATTTTTATCTCTCTAAGTGGTTATTACAAATATTATATATTTTCTCACATTGAGCACGAGCATTTTTTTTAGTCAAAATAAAATCTCTAGCTTTTAAAGCTTTATCCTTTAGAATTGATGGTTCATTTTCACATATTTCCAAAATTTTATTTTTTAGAGTATCGATTGAGGGATCCGTCAAATAAAAATTGTATTCAAAATATTCCTCAGGAACTCCTTCTAATTTGTACATCAGTGTAGGGACTCCTGAAGCAAAATACTCCATTGTTTTTGAAGGAAATGAATATTTTGTAAAATCTTGTCCAGGTAAACGTGGATTAATTAATAAAGTACTCTGAATTTGTATATTTAAAACTTGCTGCCTCGGAAGCTGACCTTTATATAAAATTCTAGAATCTTTTTCTGAAAATTTCATAATATCACTTTTTAAAGGACCATCCCCACACAAAACCAATCTATAATCCTGATCTAAAATATTGGAAAACGCTTTTAGTAAGTTTAAAACACCATTTCGCTCATCCATAGCGCCAGAATAAAATAAAATTTTTAAATTTGAATCTTCTGTCCTTTCACATAGATCTAAATCATCATTATAAATTCCTTCAACCACAGTATATTTTTTTCCATTTATAGGTAGTTGTTCTTTCATTTGCTCACTTAATAATACAAATGAATCTACAATAGTTAATGAATTTGAAACTACAGTTCTATCTTTATTTAAAACAAAATTATATAAAAAAGTTTCTCTAGAACCGGTTTTCCCCAACAAGTCTGGCACGATCAAACAAATATAAATTTTTTTCGATGAATATATATTTTTTAATTCATACAAAGCCCTCAAAAAAGAAGGATAAAGATCATAAACATAGAAAATACACTTCTCATTTTCATCTAAAGACCCAAATATATTCTTAACGATAGACCTTATTTTAAGATATTTAAAATAATGTTTAAAAAAAACTAAATTGAAAAATGAATAACTTTTTCCTATAGTTTTATCTAATAGTGATATATTAGTCTCACTAACAAAAATTTTTTTATACTTTGTTGGATATGCGCCGATATTGGGAAAATTTAATAAAAAAATATTAGGATGAAAAAGCTTTAGTCCAGAGTATAAATTCCATTGCAAAGTGTTATTTGCATTAGCAATAGCTCCTTTACTTTGCAGTGTTATCTCAGCTTCAAGTTCTTTAGGAAATAAACTTGTTAAAAAATAAACTTTTGCTATTTCAGACATTATATTTTCCTCAAATTTAATTTTTTCAAAACATTTAAAAATATCAGCTCTGATGCTTATCTCTTAAATAATTTTCAAAAACAACGAAACAAAGCATTAGTATAATTAAATTTGAAATTTCATTCGCATAAAAAGTAACTCCTTTCATATAAAAAAATAGCAATGAAACTATAAATACCTGAAAAAATAGAACTCCATAGTAAGACTTTATTTTTCTAAATAATGGAGAAAAGACATAAACCAGACAAAGAGATAAAAAGACTGTTGGTATTAAACCAAACATAAAAACATCTTGTATAAATCCTATGTCTGAGCCACGAGGAAAAGCACCAACTATTTTAACACCTTCACCAAACAAAATACTCACAGTATTATCAGGAAAAAACCACATATTTGATAACGCCTCAAAAGTACCAGTTTTTTTTCCAGTTGATAAACTATCAAATTCTTCCAATGCTTGCATTAATCTAAAAAGATAATCATTATTATAAAAATTTATATTTGGTAAAAAAAATAGAATAACAACAAATGAACATAATAAAATTATATTTTTAAAATCTTTTTTCATAAAAATACTTATAGGAAGTATCAATAAAAACAATATAACAGGTATTAAACCTGTTCTTGCATTTAAAATGATTGAAAAAATAAGAAAAAGTGAAATAATTAAATATTTTATTTTCTCATATACATCTTTCTTTGAAATAAACATATGAAGAGAAAATATAGCACAAATCCCCATAAACATAGGAAATGTTGATGTAAAACCAGATGATAATCCAAATGATCTCAATCCACTACCCGCATCGTTTGATATCATTAAGATATCAGTTTGACGAGCTGTTGATAGAACCCAATCTCGAAAACTAGGTAAGATTATAGATAAAATTACAAAAAAAATCTGAATGCAAGTAACATTTATTATAAAATTTAAAAATTTTTCTATTGTTGCAACATATAAACTTTTAAACATCCCAACTATCGCTAATGAACTAAAAATACTAAGCCATACAACTAAAAAGGAATACCCTCTTAATATTGCATCTGTATTTCCAAAGAAATAAAAAAATATTAAATAGAAAAAAAAGAGTAAACAAATAAAAAATAAAATAAATATACTTTTATTTGACAACATCATTATTGCATATTTTTTATTCAACAAAAGATAAAATAACGATAAAAAACCTAAAACGTATACCAAGTTAAAGTTCAAAAAATTACCAGGATTAAATATATATAAAAAAGTGAATATATATAAAATAGTTTTTTGTAAAATAATAGTTTTAGCCACAATTTTACTTCCAAATAAAAAATAATTTAAATAATGATTTCAAAAATTGTGGCTTAACAACTTTATTTAATGAACCGAACATTCCACTTAATGCATAGATCTTAGTGCTTTTATATGAGGAAAAAAATATAAATCTCCTGAAATTCCATTCTTGTAATGCTTTATAATATAGCGGATGGTCAGCATATTTCTTTATTATCATTAAATGTGACTCTGATACATCAAGCCTTATTGGCATTCGCTGTCTATCCCCACCTATTGCTTCTGGTGATCTATAATAATACAATTCTTCATGCATAATACCTATTTTTGTTAATCGCGCAATTTTTAAATAAATTTCATAATCCTCAGCAGTAACATTTGGATCAAAACCATTTAATTTCTCTTTTAATAACTCAGTAGTATATAGCCCTGTTATAGGTAAATGTGTTTTAAAAATAAAAATATCATCAAAAGTAATTTCCTCTTTCAAAGCCAAATTATATTTACTAGTCTGCAATTCGAGTATTTCATCTAAATCATTCACAACATAAGCATCAGATACCACAAAGTGAAAATCTGTATTTTTTGCTAAAAAATTCACTTGATTAATAATTTTTTTTTCTTGATAGTAATCATCTGAAGCCAATAATGATATAAAAGTTCCTTCACACCATTCTAAGCCCTCATTTAATGTTGAACTTACCCCCTTATTAGTTCTACTCCTAACTTCAAATCTCTTAAATCTTTTCTCACAACAAGCTTTCATTTGTAATATTTTTTCTATTGAACCATCTGATGAACCATCATCAATTATAATTAGTTCAATATTTACATATAACTGATCTATAACACTTTGAATACTTTTTTGAACAAAACCCACATGATTGTAACAAGGTATTACCACCGATACTAATGGTTGATCATGAATATTCATCTATCGTACCTTTACATTTATAGCTTTGAAAACAAAATAACTCATAACTAACCAATATATTCCATAATTTATTAAATGAGCTATTGTAACACCTTCAAAACCAAATAATTTTGTGCATATATAAGTAAATAAGATCGAACTAAACGCGAAAATAATTTCAGTTGTAATAAACAATTTCGTCATAGCCTTACTTAACATTAAGTAAGCCAATATCCAACTTCCTATTTTTAAAGAATCTCCAATCATTTGCCATAAAAACAAATCACGCATTGGTAAAAATGCTTTTGTAAATAGTAGTGCTATAATCCAATCCCTTAACATATAAACTATTAGCCCAGCAAGAACAGCCAATGGAAAAATATATTTATATCCCAAGTAGACCTCAGCTTTTATCTCTTTCAGGCTCTGTAACTCTGAAAGTCGAGGTAAATAATACACACCGAGCGTTGTGGTTACAAGCATAAGATAAGCTGTACTCAAGCGAATCATTGCTTCCCAATAACCCGCATAAGTCACACCATACTCATGACTTAGATAACCACGAATAAACATTTGCGACAATGGAACACAAATTGCACTTACTAATGCCATCAATGCAAAAGCTGCAAATTTCGTAACTATTTCTTTATTTATTTTTCCAAATAAATACCTAAACTGAAACCAATCAGACTTATAACACAAAAAAAGTGTGACGAAAAAAGCTAAGGATTGATAAATCGAAATCGCAACTAAAGCACCATACAGGCTGTATTTTATAGCTAGAAGACTTGTAATAATTAGAGAGAATAAGCTCCCCAATATATTAGCAACAACCAGTTTTAAAACTTCTTTTTTCCCATTAAGAATGGCTAAAAATAATGCATTAAATGTAAAAAAAGTTAAGAAAATAGCAAACCAAACAAAAACTGACTGATAAGCTATAGTGTGAAAAATATAAATAGATAATTGTTTTTGAAAAATTAATATTAAAACTGAAAAAATAATACTAAAAAATAATACGATGCTACCCGCTGTTTTCCAAATAGCCCTTTGTTTTATTTCATCTTCATGATATTCAGCAGTATATTTGATCACAGCTGTATTAATTGCACTACCAGCAAAGGTAGTAATCATCTGAATAAAATTTTGAAACTGACCTATAGCAGCATAACCTGCAGGGCCAACATATACTGCTAATATTTTATTCAATACAAACATAGTAGCTGTTTTTATCAAAACAGCTACTCCATTTAAAACACTGGTTTTAAGTAAATTCATTACTGAGCTTTAAACTCATTACAAAGTTGGGCCACTTTTGTAGCATCCTCTAAACTTAAAGTTGGTCCTATAGGTAAGCTTATGACCTCTTCATGAATTTGTTCTGAAATTGGGAAGTTTAAGTTATTCCACTCTTTATAAGCTTGTTGCTTATGAGGAGGGATTGGGTAGTGAATCAATGTTTGAATACCATTTTCAGCCAAATACTTTTGCAAGGCTTCTCGATACTTTGTACGGATCACAAATAAATGCCAAACATGTTGCTTTTTATTATTAACATTTGTTTCATTCAAAGGAAGTTGGATGAGTGGATTGTTAATCTTAGTCAAATATAAACTTGCAATTTTACGTCTATGTTCTGTTTCACCATCCAAAAAGTTCAACTTCACATCTAGCATTGCAGCCTGAATTTCATCAAGACGGCTATTCACACCTGAGACTAAGTTTTTGTACTTCTCATGTGAGCCATAATTACGAAGTGCTTTTAGCATATTTGCCAATTCATCATCATTGGTTGTTATAACACCCGCATCACCGAGTGCACCTAAGTTTTTACCTGGGTAAAAACTAAAACCTGAAGCATCTCCCCAATTACCAGCTTTACGCCCTAAAATCTCTGCACCATGTGATTGTGCCGAGTCTTCTAACACTAGTAAATTATGTGATTGAGCAATTTTCAAAATTTCAGGCATTTGAGCAAGTTGACCATACAAATGCACAGGTAAAATTACCTTAGTTTTATCTGTAATAGCTTCTTCAATTTTTGAGGAATCAATATTATAGGTATATATATCTGGCTCAACTAATACTGGTGTTAAATTATTTGCTGTAATCGCCAAGATACTAGCAATATAAGTATTTGATGGCACAATTACTTCATCACCATCTTTTAATTTACCAAATTCTTTCCATGCTCGTAATGTAAGAATAAGAGCATCTAAACCATTCGCAACGCCAATTGCAAATTTTACTCCACAATATTCAGCAAAATTCTTTTCAAATTGCTCTAATTCCTTACCACCAATATACCAACCAGAGTCTATGACTCGTGCACATGCATTAACAAGGTCATCACGATATTGACTATTAATATTCTTTAGATCAAGAAAAGGGATCATCTGTTTTCCATTAGATTAGTTTTAAATATAACTTTTAATTACTTTTGCAGGGTTTCCAGCAATTAAAGAACCTTTAGGGTAACTACCAGCCAGAACAACACTACCAGCTGCAACAATACAGTCATCGCCAATTACAACACCTTTCAGAATTGTACAATTCCATCCAATCCAAACATTATTTCCAATTTTTATTGCCTTTTTCCCAACACTTGAAAAAGGAAAATTTTCACCTTTTACTTGCTTTGAGCGTAAGGTAGGTTCTACAGGGTGGAAGTCAGTATCCGAAATTATTGTCGAAGAAGCTATTTGACATTCTTCTCCAATTTCTACATTTTCATATGAAACGATACACACACCATTGAGCATAGTATGCTTTCCTATTTTAATTACCCCATCATAGCCTGTTACAAATTTACAACGATAAGTTAATGCTGTATTTGTTCTTTTAAAGTCTGAATTTAGTACGACATTCTCTCCCAAAAACACTTTACCATTTTTAGGTGTTTTAAAATAAGGTAAGTACCCTAGCACCTTCAGCTCACCTTCTATAAAAACATGATTTTTATTATTTTTTTTCAAAAGCAACATCTTAATAGAGTTAAGATTAAACATAATTTATATTTCCAAAACAGTAATATCATTTACAATATAATCAGGTGTATAAAGTTCTAGCTTAGCCTCAGACATAAATCCACTTAACACAGCAATTGTCGTCATACCAAATTCTTTCCCTGTTAAAATATCATGTCCTGTATCCCCGATGAATAAATCATTTTCTGATAAGTCTAGACCACTATCAATTAACAATTGGATTTTTGTCCTTTTTTGCTCTGTCACATATACATTTCGAAAAAAAACTAAAATACCCAAATCTGCTAATTGCTCAGTCACTTGAGAAATCGATTGTCTAGCAGTACATATATAAAGTTCGTTATTTTGACTAATTTTATCTAAAAAATCTGCAACACCTGGAATTAATGAATCCATCTTTAAGTATGTATCACTTTCTATATTTATCATCCAATGATCTATAAATTCCGTAATTTCAACTAATGAATAATTGAACCTATTTTTGAGAATGTCTTGATTTGTATTTCCCATGAACTTTAGATTCCAATACTCATCAAAACCTAGCTCTTTTGATTTTACAAGATCACAGAAAAGCTTATACAATCTCTTCTTTGAACAAATTAATGTACCATCTAAATCAAATATTATTTTCATATTTCGATTTCATATACCCATATTCAATTTTTAGACCACTCATTAAATCGGTCTCTTTACTTAAAAGAGTATTTAGTAACAACTCATTGTTAAAAACAAGATCTCTTTTACTATGCACAGTTTCTTTTTGTACTATTTCAACCATTTCACCACTAATCTCTATTAACTTCTTTAGTACATCTTTAATAGAAATTGCTATTCCCGAAACAACATTTATATCTATATTTTTAAATGAAACATCCTTACTAAGCGCATTAACAACAGATTCAACAACATCATTTATAAAAATAAAACTTCTTAAGTCGTCACCATTACCAAAAATATCAACAGGCTTCCCCTCTAATATTTTTTGAATTGAAATAGGTAAAACTTTTTTATACTTTTCTTCACCTGGCCCATATACATGCCCTAACCTTAAATTAACATAATCAATATTTTTTTTAAACGAAAAGGCTTTTATCATTTCCTCACAATAAAGTTTTGAAGAACCATACAGACTAACAGGTTTTATCTTTGATTCTTCAGAAATTATCTCTGTAGATAACGCATAAACATCAACTGTACTTAAATTAATAATTTTTTTTAAACTTTTTAAATTAAATGCCAATAATTCTTTTAAATATTGAATATTACCAACACATAATTCCAAATCATTAGCACTAACAGAATCTTTTGGGATAAATGAGCCTGCATGTATAATATGCGAAACATCATCAAAATCATGAAAATTTAAATCAAAATCTTTCCTACTTTTATATATCATACAATTCACATTTGGAATTTCTTTAGAAGTAAGAGCAATTATTGAATCTTTTCCAAATGTATTTATTAAATTGATTAATATATGACTTCCAATAAAACCAGAAGCGCCTGTCAATAATATCTTCATCAAAAAATAATCCTTTGCTCAATATCCCCCTGTTTGATTAACTTAGGCTCTGTATCCATCCCTCTTAACCACATTAAACCATTTTCTAATGGATTAACGATTCCTTTTGATATATCTAGTTTTTCACCTAAAGCTAATTGCTTAAAAATTTCAGGGAAATTTACACCAGCTTCTGTAAAAAATCTTACTGTTGTAAAAAATCTAGATATGTTAATTTCAGTTGGGTTTGGTATACCATTTTTATCGTATGCCATATCAACACCGAATATACCATGAGGCTTTCCACTGACAGCCTTAATTGTATTAATTGCAATATCATTAACTTGAGGATCTGAAATAGTTACACCAACCTTAGTAACACCAGTTACACCAGAAATAGCACGATTTCCATGAGTCCATCCTTGTCTAGCACGTGTTTGAGCTACCACCAACTCACCTTCATACCAAATCGAGAGCCAAGTTACAGTTTTAGCTGTAAGCATTTCTGCCGCTATAAAATCTCCCCATCCCTTATAATGATCTATCCATGACTTTGCTAAAGTGTAGTCATTTGTCGGTAATGCCCCTTTACCCCCACCGCCTATTCCACTATCACGTAACCAAATTCTCCCCTCAAAATCCCCTAATTCTTTAAATGCTTTTTTTAAATCTTCTTCATTGTTAATTTCAATATTTTCAGGAACAGTTACTCCAGCTTTTTTAAAAGCTGAATATGATTTATATTTATGCACACAAGTATCAATTACATTATGATCAGGCATGAAAATTTTTGTACCTGCTTCTTGAATATCTTCACGTATTAATGATGCATGAAAAATTTCCAAATCATTTTGAAAATGAATTAGATCAGGCTTTTCTTTTTCTAAAATTGTTAATAAAGAATTTTTGTATTCTTCAGTATTTGCATATGGAATATAATATTTCTTTTCTGCTGCTGATAAAATTAAATCTGTAGGTTCAGATCCCATGCCTATCACTTCATTTTCTTTATTTTGCTTAAGTGAATAAATTACACCCTCTGATGGTGCACCACCAGCTCCAGCTACCAATATCTTAGTCATTATTTCTTCTCTCTACCATGCCTTGAAATTCATCATAATTACGTATGTAATCTTGCTCAGAATAATGCTCACTTGCTAAAACCAATAAAACACAATCATATGAAAAATCATGCATTTCACGCCAGATCAATCCTTCAACAACCAACCCCCTAGTCGGGTCATCTAAAGTAATCTCTTCTTTTGTTGAGCCATTATCCAGAATAAACCTGCAACTGCCTTTCAAACATATAGCAACTTGTTTCAAATCAATATGAGCATGAAAACCACGTGGTTTATCTGTCGTATCAAAAATATAATACAAACGCTTTACTTCGAATGGAATAGATTGATTGGACTCAATAGCAACCAAACCACCACGATCATCACCAAAGCTTGGTAAATTTATTAATTTAATGAGGCTCATTTTATTCTGTCACTAAAGAAATCAAATATTGACCATAGTCATTTTTACTCATACTTTGACCAATCGCCAAAACCTGCTCTTTAGATAACCAACCATTATGCAATGCAATTTCTTCTAGACATGCCACTTTATACCCTTGGCGTTTTTCTATGGTTTCAACAAACTGCGCTGCTTCAAGTAGGCTCGCATGTGTTCCTGTATCCAACCATGCAAAACCACGACCAAGCAATTCTACATTGAGATCACCACGCTCTAAATACATTTGATTTATTGTAGTAATTTCTAACTCACCACGATCCGATGGTTTTACTTGCTTTGCAATCTGCACAACATCACTATCATAGAAATACAAACCTGTCACAGCAAAATTTGATTTTGGATGTTTTGGTTTTTCTTCTAATGAAACTGCACGTTTCTGCTCATCAAACTCAACCACACCAAAACGCTCAGGATCCTTGACTTGATAGCCAAATACTGTTGCACCTTTTTGACGTGCAACCGCTTGACGGAGCATTGGTGTAAATCCTTGACCATAAAAAATATTATCACCAAGCACTAAACAAACATTACTATCACCAATAAAATCTTCACCGATAATAAATGCTTGTGCTAAACCATCCGGACTTGGTTGTATAGCATAAGTCAACTCCACACCAAACTGAGAACCATCACCTAACAAACGTTTAAAGCCATCTATATCTTCAGGCGTACTAATAATCAGTACTTCACGAATTCCAGCCAACATCAAAACAGATAATGGATAATACACCATTGGTTTATCATAAATTGGTAAAAGTTGTTTAGAAACACCTTTAGTAATTGGATACAGACGAGTTCCAGACCCACCCGCTAAAATAATACCCTTTGTTGTTTTTGACATTATGCACTTACACCCAATCTTTCACGTTGATAGCTACCATCTTGAACTCGACGGCACCACTCTAAATTATTTAAATACCACTCCACAGTTTTTTGAATACCTGTTTCAAATGTTTCTTCTGGCTTCCAACCTAAATCATTGCTAATTTTTGTTGCATCAATCGCATAACGCAAATCATGCCCTGGACGATCTGTTACAAATGTAATTAATGACTCATATGATTGTTGATTTGCTTGCGGTTTTAATTCATCCAAAATTCTACAAATTGTTTTTACAACTTCTATATTTTGTTTTTCGTTATGACCACCAATATTATAAGTTTCACCAACCACACCTTCCGTTACAACCTTATAAAGTGCACGTGCATGATCTTCCACAAACAACCAATCACGAATTTGATCACCTTTACCATAGATCGGCAAAGGCTTACCATCTAATGCATTTAAAATGACTAATGGAATCAATTTTTCAGGGAAATGATATGGACCATAATTATTTGAACAATTGGTCACTATCGTTGGCAATCCATAAGTACGTTGCCAAGCACGCACTAAATGATCTGAACTGGCTTTACTTGCTGAATAAGGTGAACTTGGTGCATACGAAGTCGTTTCAGTAAACAAATCTGTTGTACCCTCTAAATCCCCATACACTTCATCCGTAGAAATATGATGAAATTTAAACTTCGTTTTAGCTTGTTCATCGAGTTGCACCCAATATTTCCGCGCAACTTCTAAAAGTGTATATGTTCCTACAATATTGGTTGCAATAAATTCAGCTGGACCATCGATAGAACGGTCTACATGCGATTCAGCAGCTAAATGCATCACTAAATCAGGCTTAAATTCATTAAAAGCTATAGTCAATTCATTAGCATTACAAATATCGATTTGCTTAAATTGATATTTTTCATTTTGTTTAACGTCTATTAAAGACTCTAAATTACCCGCATAGGTTAACTTATCAATATTTAATACTTCATCTTGAGTATTTTTTATAATATGTCTTACAACTGCTGATCCAATAAATCCGGCACCACCAGTAACCAAAACTTTCATATTGTTTCCTAATGAATCATTTTAAAAATTTTAAAGCTGTTCTAATTCAACAATATCTTTTTTACAAGACTCATTTGAAATTGAACTTTCAAAACCTGAATTTAATAAATATTATACTCAGTATAGTAAGCAATTCCTATCATAAACCAAGTCAATAAAATACAAATACTTAATCTTGGTAACATTCTGTATATTGGCTTAACAAACTTTTTTGCTCATATAAAATATTACAAGTCTAAACACGATGTTTTATGTTTTACTACATTAGTATCAGCCTTGAAGATACCCTTCTTCACTTTTTTAGCTTACAATTCACTTTCAAAATTGGATTCAAAGCAACAACGCAATATAAAATAAGGGTATTAAATGTGAAGCATTCGCGCATATCACTTTTTACAATGTTAGCAATTTCGGTCTCATTCTCTGGTTGCGCTATTACATCTGGACTTCAAACTTATGATTTGCCAGATCAAGGTCAATATAAAACTGACCAAGGTGCTGAACTTTCTGTTGTTCAATTGAATCAAAACAATATCCCTAATATCAGTACAATCAATCAAAAAAATTTTGGTCAAGTTGCATCACTTTTTCATAACCAGCAGAATATTTATCGTTTAAGTGCTGGTGACGTACTCTCGATTCAACTTTGGGCTTACCCTGAAATTACCCCTCCTATTCAAGATGCAACCAATGTTAAAGCTGTTGGCTATCCAATTGATCCGAATGGCAATGTCCAGCTACCTCTTATTGGTTCTGTACGAATCGCAGGTAAAACCCTAGCTGAAACAAATCGTTTTTTGCATAATCAATTTGCAAAATATTTAAAGCATCCTGATGTTGTTGTTCGTGTACTGTCTTATGAAGGACGCCGTTATTTTGTCAATGGTCAAGTCATGCGCAGTGGACAATATACACTCAATGATCAACCTATTAGTATCTATACTGCTTTAGGGCAAGCTGGGGGTATCGATACTAAAACTGGGGACAACACTAATATTCAATTGATTCGAAATGGTCAAACCTTTAACTTAAATACTATACAACTCGAACAGCAAGGGTTATCTTTACATAACTTGTTGATTCAACCGAATGACACTATTTATGTCAACACCAAGCAAGATCAAAAGCTATATGTGATGGGTGAATCTAGTCGTAGTCAGGCATTAACCTTACGCGATCAAGGAATGACGCTCAGTGATGTGCTTGGTGAAAGTGAAGGGATTAATCCCTATACAGCAAGTGCTGCGCGTATCTATGTGATGCGCACTGACTTAAACACTAAACAATCTACCATTTATCATTTAAATTTAAGTAGTATTGGAAACCTAGCTTTAGCCAATCAATTTGCAATGCAAAAAAATGATATTGTCTATATAGATGCAACTGGTTTAAGCCGTTGGCAACGTATTATGAATCAGATCATTCCATTCTCTAGTGCCCTATATTCCTTTGATCAATTAGGGAAGTAATTATGCAGATTCAAAATATACTGGTGGTATGTGTAGGGAATATTTGTCGTAGCCCAATGGCAGAGTATTTTCTTAAACATAATCATCCAAATCTAAATATTGAATCTGCAGGACTTTCTGCAATGGTTAATCATCCTGCCGATGATAAAGCCATTGCCTGTATGGATCGCCTCAGCATAGATATGCGTACTCATACTGCACGTCAAATTAATGCAGAAATCATCAAAAAGGCTGATCTCATTCTGGTGATGAGTAAAAATCAATCTCAACATATTGAGCAAAAATGGCCATTCGCCAAAGGTAAAGTCTTCCGCCTAGGACATTGGCAAGGTCAAAATGTGCCCGACCCTTATAAACATGATCAAGCTTTTTTTGATGAAACATGTAAAAATATCCAAGCTTATGCCAAAGATTGGCAATCACACCTCTAAATTTTAATTAGTTGTTAACTTATGAACCAAAATTCAAATACGAATGATGACACAATTGATTTAAAAGAGTTATTTTTCTCTTTAATTGCGCAATGGAAAGTGATTGCTCTTTGTGTCATTTTAAGTTTGATCTGTGCTTTACTCTATCTGCGAGTAACAACGCCTGTTTATTCTACTGATGCTCTAGTTCAAGTAGAAGATGGTAAAAGTGCTGCTTCAGCTGCATTAATGGGGCAATTAAAAGACGTCGCTGGGGGCATGGGAGCAAAATCCCCCGCAGATGCAGAAATTGAAATCCTCAATTCTAGACTTGTCCTCGGTAAAGTCATTCGAGACTTGAATCTAGATATTCAGATTAAAGATACTAAAGATACCTTTTTTCATAAATTAATTTCGAAGGATAAAACACAGTTAAGCTATAGTGCTAAAGCGGTTCATTATCAAAATAACCAAGCCAATTTATCTATCCTCAAATTTGAAGTCCCTCAATATTACTTAGATAAAAAATTAGTCATTCAGTTTATTGATCAAAATAAATTTAATCTCAGCTATAAAGAGCAAACTATTTTTAAAGGTACTCTTAATCAATTCAATAAATCACAAGACAATAAAGGGATTTGGAATATTCAAATTAATAGCAGTTATCCGTTTAAACAAGATATTGCTGTAACCAAACTTTCTCTTCCTTCTGCGGTTAAGTATTTACAAGAGAGCTACTCTGTTTCTGAAAAAGGCAAAATGACTGGCGTCATTGGTTTAAGCCTTACTGGAAATAATCAAGAACATATTACTCAAGTACTGAATCATATTTTAAGTACTTATCATGAACAAAATATTGAACGTAAAACCTTAGAATCAAAGCAAACTCTTGGTTTCTTAGATCAACAACTCCCTGAACTCAAAAAACAGCTTGAAGAATCAGAGATCAAATTTAATAAATTCCGTGAACAATATAATACTGTCGATGTCACTCAAGAATCTGAGTTGATGTTAAAGCAAAATGTTGAATTGGAAAAAATGCGAATTGAATTGAAGCAAAAACAAGCTGAATATTCTGCAAAATATACTCCAGATCACCCTTTGATGACTGAAATCAATGCACAGCTTGCAGCAATTAGCAAGAAATCTACTGAACTTGGACAAGCGATTAAACGTTTACCTGAAACTCAACGTTTATACCTACAACTCTACCGCGATGTTAAAGTCAATACTGAGCTTTATACTGAGTTACTCAATAGTTACCAACAATTAAAGATTGTCAAAGCAGGTGAAATCGGGAATGTTCGCGTTATTGATACTGCCATAGAGCCTGTTAAACCAATTAAGCCACGTAAATTGATCGTTTTAATTCTTTCAATTTTTGTCGGCGGCTTTATTGGTGTTCTTATTGCGCTACTCCGCAACATGCTTTCGTCTGGAATCAAAGATTCATCTCGTATTGAAAATGAATTGGATCTTCCTGTATATGCAACAGTGCCGCGCTCTCCGATTCAAGAAAGCCGTGTTCAGTTACTGAAAAAGAAAAAATCGATTCCTATTTTGGCTGTTAAAAATAGTGAAGATGTTGCAATTGAAAGCCTACGTAGCATCCGAACCACGATTCATTTTGCTTTAAACAAAGCTAAAAATAATATTATTGCAGTTTCTGGTCCTGCACCTGAAATTGGTAAATCATTTATCTCAACCAACCTTGCGGCAATTTTTGCACAAGGTGATAAAAAAGTACTCTTAATTGATGCAGATATTCGTCGTGGTTATTTACATAAATATTTTGATCGTGAAACCTCACCAGGCTTAACCGAGTATTTAACCAATCAAAGTTCAATTGAACAATGTATTGTACAGTCTGAAACAGTCAAAAACCTTGACTTCTTAGCTCGAGGCAAGAATCAAGGCAATGCTTCTGAAATGTTAAGTTCAAGCCGTTTTAGCGAACTTCTAGTGCTATTATCACAGCAATATGACCATATCATTATTGATACACCACCTGTACTTGCAGTAACTGATGGCATCATTATTTCTCAGTTTGTTGGGGTAAATCTTGTAGTTGCACGATATGCGAAAACCCAGATGAAAGAGCTTGAATTAACCATCAATCGCTTTGAACAGGCAGGCACTAAAGTTAACGGTATTATTCTCAATGATGTCCAAGCTTCACTAGGTGGAAATTATGGTTATAACTATGCATATGCTTATGGTTCTTCTAAAGAAGATTAAACTCGGATAAATATTTATAGTTAAGTGAAGCCAGATTTAGATCTGGCTTTTTATTGTTATTAGAATCTGTATATTTTTAGTTGTCATGATCAGATTACTATATCGTTTATGATGAAGACGTTATATGCTTATTCAGTCTATGCTAATGATCAAATTAGCCTCTTAAAAGATTAATATTTGGATATTTTCATGAGTAAAGCCTTACCCATCGCAGTTGCTGTTATTTTAGGTGGTGCTGCACTTGTACCTGTTTATTACGCAACTCAACACCCTGCTGATGTAAACAGTAGTTCAATGTCAAAAAACGCAAAACCTGTTGAAAAAATTAGCTATGCACTTGGTTATGAAGTTGCAAGCCAAACACCACCTGAAGTCGATGTAAACACATTTATTCATGGTATTCGCGATGGTCATGCCAAGAAAGAACGTATATACACAGATGAAGAACTTCAAGCCGCTTATGTAGAATTCCAAAAAGAAATGCAAGCGAAACAATTAGAAAAAACCAAACAAACCAATTCAGCCAATGATTCATTCCTCACAGAGAATGCCAAAAAAGCAGGCGTGATCACGACAGCTTCGGGTCTACAATACAAAGTTACTAAAGAAGGTACAGGTAAACAACCTACAGCATCTTCTATGGTAACTGTGCATTACAAAGGGCAACTTTTAGATGGCAAAGTATTTGACAGCTCATATGATCGTGGACAGCCTGTTGAATTTCCACTCAATCAAGTGATTCTTGGTTGGACGGAAGGTCTGCAACTGATGAAAGAAGGCAGTAAAGCAACCTTCTATATTCCTGCAAAATTAGCTTATGGTGAACAAGGTGTACCAGGCACGATTCCGCCAAATAGCACTTTAATTTTCGACGTTGAATTACTTCAAGTTAAATAATTAAAGAAAGGAGAGCATCGCTCTCCTTTCTTGGATATTCATTATGAAAAAAACTCTAATCACTGTCAGCTTAAGCATACTTTGTACAACTGCTTTTGCAGCACCTATTAATAATAAAAGTTCCCAACAAGATCAGTTGGGTTATAGTTATGGCTATGTCATGGGGCGTAGCAATGCTGAAACATTAAAACAAATTAATCTCAATGCATTTATTCAAGGGATTAAAGAAGGTTCTTCTGGTCAAAAAGCGACTTTAACTGATGAAGAAATGGCAAAAGCTTTAGCTCAATACAAGCAACAAAGTGAAGCCAAACAAATGCTTGAGTTTAAAAAAATTGCCAGTGAAAATGCCAAACAAGGCGAAGCTTTCCTTGCTAATAATGCGAAACAAACTGGTGTAGTAACACGCCCAAGTGGCTTGCAATACAGCATTCTCCAGCAAGGCACAGGAAAATCGCCTACAGCCAAATCAAAAGTTTCTGTCAATTATGAAGGGCGTTTACTCGATGGCACTGTATTTGATAGCTCTTTCGCACGTAATGAAGCTGTTGAATTCCAAGTCAGTCAAGTAATCCAAGGTTGGACAGAAGGTCTACAACTCATGAAAGAAGGTGCAAAATACCGCTTCTTTATTCCTGCAAAATTGGCGTATGGTGAAATCGGTGCTGGGGATAGCATTGGTCCAAACAGTACTTTAATTTTTGATGTTGAACTGTTAAAAGTTTTACCATAAATTTATGATTTAAATTGGTAATCTAAACCATTCTCAAATAAAAAAACATCGCACAAAGGCGATGTTTTTTACTTTTTAGACTTTCAAATGAATTGGATTAATGCTTCAAATGTCTTGGTCTAAACCCTGTTACCAATAATGCTACTGCATAAGCAAACACACCAAGTACACATAAACCAACCACTTCAAGAATACGAATCCATTGCGAAACATCGCCTTTGTACCAAGTCAAGCCGATCCACAATGCAACAATCATGACAGCATTTGCAATCGCATATTGGATGAATAATTTTTTCCAATGTGCACCAAATCTAAAAATATCTTTCTTGTGCAAATAGAAATATAACATCCCTGCATTGACCAATGCTGAACCTGAAGAAGCAATCGCCAAAGCCATATGTTCCGCTTGCCAGTCAATCAGTTTAAAAATCCCGATAAAGATGACATTTAAAATCGCATTGGCTGCGACAGCCATTAGACCCACTCGCACAGGTGTTTTGGTATCTTGAATCGCATAAAAACCTGGCGCAAAAACTTTAATCAACATGAATGCCAATACACCGCCACTCATACATTGCAATGCCATCGCGGTCATCTGCGTATCACGTGCATCAAATGCACCGTGTTGGAATAAAGCTTGGATAATCGGGGTAGAAAGCATAAATAATGCAATACTTGCAGGAATACCCACAAGAAAAATGACACGTGCTGCCCAATCTAACATTCTGCGGAATTTTGCTTGGTCTTGTTCAGCCTTACTTACTGAAAGTGATGGAAGAATTACTGTACCAATCGCAACACCAATCAATCCAAGTGGCAGCTCTGTCATACGTTCCGCACTATACAACCAAGACACTGAACCATCTTGCATAAACGATGCCCAAATCGTGTTAAGTAACAAATTGATCTGCGTCACCGATACACCAAACAATGCAGGTAACATCAACTTAAGAATCCGATCTACACCTTCATGCTTAAAATCAATTTTGGGTGGAATCAGTAATTTTTTATTCCACAATTCAGGAATTTGAATAGCGAGTTGTAATACACCTGCTGCAACGACAGCCCAACCTAATGCCATGATCGGTGTAGCCATATGTGGCGCTAACCACCAAGCACCAGCAATCATCGCTACATTTAGCAGCACAGGTGAAAATGCAGGTGATGCAAAAGAACCATAACTATTCAGAATACTGCTGGCAAATGCAGTTAACGACATGAACATCAAATAAGGAATCGTTAACCGAAACATATCCACGGCGAGATCAAATTTAGCAGGATCGTTATGAAATCCAGGCGCATATACATACAAAATCACAGGTGCTGCGATCATACAAAATAAGGTCAGTAAGGACATGACTGTTAACAAACAGCCAAAGACCCGACTAATTAGAATTTGCACTTCTGCATGTAATTTTGTGGTCTTGTATTCTGTTAAGACTGGAATAAAGGCTTGAGAAAAAGCCCCTTCGGCAAATAATCGCCTAAAAAAATTGGGAATACGAAAGGCAACAACAAAGGTGTCGAAATCCTTACCTGCACCAAACACATTGAGCAAAACCATATCTCGCACAAGTCCTAAAACTCGAGACAACATGGTCATTGCACTGACAATAAAGGTGGATCGCCACAGCGCCATCGCATTCACCCAGTTAAAATAAAGTCGCTATTGTAGTTAAATATTCTTAAATTTGCGTTGTTAAATCATAACCAACACGGCATTTTACTTATTTTTTTTAAAAACAAATCCACTTCATTCTAACTGATGTTACGTAGTAACATCAAAATCATATTTAAAAGTCTAGAAAAAAAGTAGATATGCGGAAGTGTCATCCGCAATTGTTTGAGGCAAGACTCATTCTGATTGAGAATGTTTCTGCGAAGCCTTCAGTAACTTGACGGAAGTGAACGAGTTCTGCGGTGAGGAGCAATGCTCCGCAAGATGGTTTTGCCGACTTTTGCCGAAACAAAAGTCGGTCGAGCCGAAGGCTAATCTTGAAATTAAAACTTTTGATGTAAGACTCCGCCAAGTAAGCTTCAAAACAGTTTAAAACGATGCTTTTATTGAAGTACGTAACATCAGATTCTAAGTTTAATTGCTGATTAAGTCCCATTGGCTTTTCTTAAAGACAACTGTTGTCTAAATTCCTGCCACTGAAAATGCGGTCCTGGATCAGTTTTACGACCCGGTGCAATATCAGAATGCCCTGCTATATGATGATCAGTTTTTGGATATGCGGTTTGTAATGTTGCCACAACATCGACCAATGTTTGATATTGAATTGCTTCAAAATCAGTATCATCACTGCCTTCAAGTTCAATGCCAATCGAATAATCATTACATTCAACTTTGCTTAAATACGTTGAACGTCCCGCATGCCATGCACGATCATTGAAATTGACAAATTGTAGAACTTCACCAGTCCGTAAAATCAATAAATGCGTAGACACTTGCATCCCTTCAATCGTTTGAAAATAAGGATGTAATGACCAATCCAATTGATTTTGAAAAAATTGTTCAATATAGCCGCCACCAAATTGTGATGGTGGCAAACTAATATTGTGAATCACGATCAACTGAATTTCGGTATGTTCAGGGCGTTGATTATAATTGGGGGATGGGACTTGTCTTGCGCCAATTAATTGTCCATTTACGACCTGAAACTGCGGTGCAGATTGCATAGCGTTTTTTCTATTTTCAAGAATCTATTGGAATTCTAGTCTACTCTGATCTGATTAAAATAAAAACTTATTCAAATTACAAAGGACGGTGATAATATAGCGCTCAGTTTTTGAAGCTTACACCGATAGGGACATCCATGAGCATACCTGCATCTTTGCTTGAACAATCTATTCAAATCAATATTCAACAAGCCCTTCAAGAAGATATTGGTGATGCGGATATTACGGCACTCTTGAGCCCTGAAGATGAACAAGCCACAGCAACTATTATCACCCGTGAAGATATGATCTTGGCAGGACAGCCGTGGGTCAATGCTTTGATCCAAACCTATGATCCAAATGTCGAAATCACATGGCTTAAAAATGATGGCGATCGGGTCAAAGCCAATGAAACCATTTATAAACTTGCGGGTTCAGCACGTAGCTTATTGACTGTTGAGCGCCCCGCCTTGAATTTCATCCAAACGCTGTCTGCGGTAGCGACCAAAACAGCTGAATATGTAAAATATTTAGATGGAACGCATACCAAACTTCTTGATACACGTAAGACATTGCCAGGTCTACGTATTGCTCAAAAATATGCGGTTGCCATTGGTGGTGGTCAAAACCATCGTTTGGGTTTATTTGATGCTTTCTTAATTAAAGAAAACCATATCATGGCAGCAGGTGGTATCGCACAAGCGATTGCCAAAGCACATCAAATTGCACCAGGGAAACCAGTTGAAGTTGAAGTTGAGACTTGGGAGGAGCTTGATCAAGCCATTGAAGCCAAAGCAGATATTGTGATGCTCGACAATTTCAGTCAACAACAAATGATTGACGCGGTAAAACATGTGGCGGGGCGCTGTAAACTCGAAGCATCGGGTAATATTACCCTTGATAATTTAAATGAAGTTGCACAAACAGGCGTGGACTATATTTCGATGGGTGTTTTAACCAAAGATGTCAAAGCAATTGATTTATCTATGCGCTTTAATGCCTAAGTGAATACGCTCATGTTTCAAGTAGTGCATTGCTGCTGCTTGAAACTGAGCAATCATTCAAAATAATCCTTACAAAATATAACGATGCAAAAATTAAAAATCCGTTAATTTTGTTCAAAACATCTTCAAAAATGCAACTTCCGCATATAAATATCCCCATATAAAGAAGAGTAATAAACAATGAAGAAACATCTTTTATATTCATCTATCTTAGCACTTACAATTCCAATCCTCAGCCATGCAGATGCGATCAATGTGCATGTGCTCAGTGCCACGATCAAAGATCAAAATATTGCCAATGCCGAAGTGATTTTACAAAAGAATGGTGAACGTTCTGCTTCAAGCTCAAGTAATAGTCATGGTCGTGCAACGGTGAATGCCAATACCACAGACAATGCTGATAACTTACTCATTATCAAAAAATCAGGTTATTCAACATTAGTTGCCAAATGCCCTTGTGATGGTATGACTTATGCGCTGAGTCCTGTGCTCAAAGATTTAAATAGTATGCGTATCGTCCTTAACTGGGGTAAAAATCCATCTGATTTAGATTCACATTTAAGTTATAAAAATCAGCACATTTACTGGGATCGCAAGCAAGGTTTAGAAGCCAATCTTGATGTGGATGATGTCGATTCATATGGTCCTGAAACCGTGACGATTGATCGACGTTTGGAGGGTCAATATTATGTTTATTCTGTACATGATTTCTCAGATCGTGGACAACCGAATACGACAAACTTATCCAATAGCCAAGCCAAAGTCATGGTGTACACTGGTGAATCGCTAATTCGTTCTTATTATGTACCGACGGGTCAAACCGGTAATTTATGGACGGTTTTCCGTATCAGTCCTGAAGGTGAAATTCAGGACATTAACCGCATGTCAGGAACAACGGTGAATGCCAGCCAAGTGGGTTCAAGTGTTTCCAATTATCAAAGCCAAAGCACACGGGTAAATATTGTTCCTGTCTCGGCAGCTGCGCAAGCCCGTGCCAAAACTTTAAATTTAAATGCAGATAAAGCCTATAAAAACAATCAGTTTGAACAAGCTTCTATGCTTTATCAACAATCAATTGATTACAATCCGAATGTTGGACAAACCTATAGTAATCTTGCTGTGGCTTATCAAAAGTTAAATCGTTCATCGGAAGCACTTTGGGCAAATCAAAAGGCAATCGCCCTTGCCAGCAATGACAATACCCGTGCCTATTCACATTACAACATGGGCAAAATCTATGAAAATAATCAAGACTTTGCTCAGGCCAAACAACATTACCAACTTGCCAATCAGTACAAACCTAGCCCAACTTATGATGAAGCAATTCAACGGGTGAGTCGTTAATATAAAAAACCCAAAGCCTCTACTGGCTTTGGGTTTTTACACTTTATTTATACATCAAATTCGATTACAAAATCACCAATTTATACATAGAAAAAGGCTGTTAGAAAGCCTATAATATTGGGCTTTCCAATCTATCCTTGAAATTTAGCCAATGAAGACTTTGAAACAACAAGTTTTATTCTTACTTGTCGCGTTTTTATCTGTATTTGCTTTTTTCTTATACCAAGAAGATATCACTCGTTTCTTACAATTTAATGAAGCCTATATAAAATCACGTCTATTTAAATACGGCTTTTCAATTTTATTGAACTATGCCTTGATTAGCTTATTTTATTTAATTCTAAGAAAAACTTTTGCAACAATTTTGCTGAGCCAATTTGTCATTTTCTTACTGACTTTTATCAATATCAAAAAAGAACAATACCTTTCGGCAAGTCTCGTACCGAATGATTTTTTACTTTTCAAAGAAACCTTTATTGCTTCACCTATTTTTTTAAAAATCGCGGTATTTGGCGCAATCGCTGTATTCGTTGCCTTATTTGTTTTCCTCTATCGTAAAGAAAAATTAGGTACGAAGCCCTTACTTCTGACCAATAGTATTTTATCTTTTGCGATACTCGGATTCTTTATCACGGCGAATTTTAAAGATAATT
Source organism: Acinetobacter sp. WCHAc060025 (assembly GCF_004209355.1). Taxonomy (NCBI): domain Bacteria; kingdom Pseudomonadati; phylum Pseudomonadota; class Gammaproteobacteria; order Moraxellales; family Moraxellaceae; genus Acinetobacter; species Acinetobacter sp. WCHAc060025. The sequence goes on from NZ_SGSX01000005.1 coordinate 144,346, forward strand.
TTAGAGAAAACTGTCCCGCGCCTAAAAAGGGGACACTGTGTGAATATTCATTGTATTTACCTAATACACGTGGTGATTGGGTCGGTGATCATTTAACCATAAAACACTTAGGCTTTTCGGCATTCTTTTTCTCTAAAACTGTCGATGGGTTGAATAATAAAATTTTCCAAACTCAGGTGATTCCTGAAAAAGAAGTGGAAACTTTTTATCAAACACCTCAGGAGTTTAATGAAACTCCAGCACCCGTTTCTGATGAAAATTCAGCAGAAAAACAACTGCCGAATATTGTTTTTGTGATGAGCGAATCACACTGGGATGCAACACAACTGGATAAAAGTATTCCACGCAATATCACCCCAACAATCAATAAAAATCAAGTATCTACCCTACTTTCTCCAAGTTTTGGTGGCGGCACAGCCAATGTCGAGTTTGAAGTATTAACCAGTTTAAATACTTTTTTAAATCATAATGAATTGGCTTATGTCTCAAAACTAAAACGCCCGACCTATTCATTGCCGATGTATCTCAATACATTGGGCTATGAAACGACAGCGATGCACAACAACGGTAAATATTTCTATAACCGTAGTGCCGTGTATCAAAATATGGGCTTCAATCGTTTTACTTCGATTGAAAATATGATCAACATGGCGGATCGTGCTAAATATATTAATGCTGCTGGTTGGGCGACGGATGATTTGATTTATAACAGTATTGAAAATCAACTTAAAAATACCGATAAACCTCAATTTATCTATGCAATCAGTGTCGAAAACCACCCAATGTATGGTGATGATCGTTATGGTAAAGATAATTTTAAAATCACTAAAAAGGGTATTAGTGACAATTCAAAACGTGCGTTGAATACTTATTTGACAGGTATGCAACGTGCGGATGATAAATTCAAAGCACTCATTGAAAATGTGAAGACTTTAGATCGGCCAACCGTCGTGATCTTCTTTGGTGACCATTTACCGAATTTACAAAAAGTCTATGATGAATATGGTTACTTTAAATCCGAACAAGAGAAAACCGAGAAAAAAGATACCCGTTTCTTTGAAACACCTCTTTCAGTTTGGGCAAACTTTCCAATCGACAAAAAACAGTTTGAGGGGCAATTTGTGGCTGCACACTTCTTAGCGCCTAAAGTACTGGAAGCAGCACACGTTCCGCTGTCGCCTTATTATACTTTTGTGAACAAAATCAGTTCTTGTTATAAAGCAGTGCATAACACAGGCACACAAACTCAAAAATCGTGTGATTTTGATTCACAGCAAGTATTGAAAGAATACAAGGACATGAATATGGATGTGTTGAATGGTAAGAACTTTACTTATCAAATTTTAAAACCTGAGACAAAAAGTTAAGTCAGTTTAAAAAATACTAAGAAGATTCTTTCGAATCTTCTTTTTTTCGCTCTGGCTGTAATTGATCACTATCTTGCGCAGTTGAATCATCTTGTTCAAAATAATCTCTGCGTGGGTCGCTCGCCATTAACATAAACGTAATCATTGCGAATAGAAAAATCAGAATTTTCATGATCACACCATTGTTTTAAAATTTTTAACTATCCTAAATACTTCACCCTGCAAAATGTTGGAGAATGTGTATATCAAACACAGCTATTTCCGCGATTTTCTGTATCTACTGGGTACTTTAGATAAACTGAATCTTAAACATGTAAAATTATTACTATATATAGTTTCACAACATATAAAACAAAGAAAAAATAAGGTGCATATCGCATCTTATTTTTATAATGAGACTTTGAAATTTAAGACTCGATAAACCCCATATATGGGTCAGAGAATGAATCTTTCCCTGTTTCAATACGACCTGCAAAGCGGCGTTTATAACTACTATCGCCATCTATGGTCACGGTAAAATCATACCAACCACCAAAATCTGCCATATCCCAATTCAACTCTTTTTCAGTCGATGCAGTTTCGATGCTCCATGTCTTATTTGGTAAATAAGCATTGGCTTTTACGGTTAATTTTGCAGTTTTTGCCGCGTCATTCCGAACTTTTAGATAGATTTTTGAACTACAGTCTTCTACACAAACACGAACTTCAGGCAAAGCATCATTTTGTGTAGTTTTAGCTAGATCACCCGTAAACCCGCGATGAAATCCGTTAGGTCCCAAAACCCATAAATCATATTGTCCTGTCGAAGTATTCCACACATCATCCAACTGCTTGCCTGCTTCAACCATATAACGTCGTGGTATCGCATTTAGATCCAACTTATCGTAAACATGAAATACCGCAGCATGCGTTCCTGTATTTGAGAACATGAGCTTTACTGACTTGTTTGCCACATCTACTTTGGCACTGGTATGTAAAATATAAGGCAGAGCACGTGAGAAACGCGTCCCCGTTTGTTGAACAGGATAAACTTGGCTCAAAGGACGGGAAACTTGTGGCAGCAATCCTTGAGCAGTACGGATCGCATCTGCCTCACTCTTGGTCTTTTTACCCACTAAATCAGGAATTACGGCAGTGTTCGGATTTTTAAAATCGAATGCTGTGGTCAAATCACCACACACTGCACGGCGATAAGGGCTGATATTCGGTTCTTGTACACCAAAACGTTGTTCTAAGAAACGAATCACAGATGAATGATCAAACACTTGTGAGTTGACCCAGCCACCTCGACTCCACGGTGAAATCACATACATCGGAACACGAATCCCAGGCCCATAGACACCAACTCCATTACTTACAGTTGGATCGGTAAAATTAGGCTGCCCTGCTGATGCTTTAGGATGTGCCGCATATTCATAAGACATCTGTTCATCTGTTAATGTGGATTTACCATGAACTTTCACAACTTTTGTGTCTTTATCTAATTCTTTAGATGGCGCACTCGGTGATGGAACATGATCAAAGAAACCATCATTTTCGTCAAAATTCACCAATAAAACCGTCTGACTCCAAACTTCAGGATTCGCTGTTAATGCATTCAATACTTCTTGAATATACCAAGCCCCTTGTACTGGGCTAGATGGTCCAGGGTGTTCACTATAAGTTGCAGGTGCAATCATCCAACTGACTTGAGGCAATTGACCTGTGGCAATGTCTTCCTTGAATGAGCCTAAAAAACCACCATCTGGCATGGTATTGGCAATGCCTTTATATAAGGGCTGGGTTGCATCAATTGCTGGATCATAAGCTGGACAAATTGTATTGTTATTGACAGGCTTACCTGACTGTTCATTAGCACGGCGATATTGTTTAAAACCTGCCAAAGGATTGTCAGTAAAGTTATCTGGCATGTTTTGATAAACTTTCCAAGTCACCCCCGCTTGCTGTAAACGCTCTGGATAAGTTGTCCAATCATAGCCCGTCGTTGATGGTCCAATCGCATCCAAATCATTCACCACACTCGCGACACCTGCTGCTTTAGGACCATTTGAACCTGTCCAAATAAACATACGGTTTGAGTTAGTACCTGTATGCATCGCACAATGATAAGCATCACAAAGGGTAAAAGCATTTGCCAGAGAAAATTGGAATTCAACCTCTTGTTGTTTGTAATAACCCATCGATTGTGGATTTTTATATTGTACCCAATTGCCCATACGCCCATGATTCCAAGCGTATTGCCCATCTGTCCATGAATGCGGTGTACCGCTCACACGCTGTGCATTGCCACGAGTACTATCTAAATGATAGGGATAAATTTTATTCTTATCTTTATCATACTGTTCCCAAACTTTACGATTGTCTGAGAGTGGAATTGTGAAACGATCACCAAAACCACGAACCCCTTTTAAAGTCCCAAAATAATTATCAAATGAACGATTTTCTTGGGTCAAAATAATGACATGTTTAACGTCTTTAATTGTTCCTGTTTCTACTTTGGCATCGATTGCTAAGGCTTTTTGAATGCTGGCTGGAAAGCTGGCTAATGCTGCTGTACCGAAAATCGTTTTACTTGAATTGACTAAAAAATCACGACGGTTCATGAATCTATCCTTATATTTTTATTATGGTGCGCAATGGATTTTGCAGTTTGAAGCAGGTGGCTGTGTTGTATTGTTATCGTTGCTATCATTATTGTCATTACATGCACTGAGTAACATACTCATACTCGTGACGCAGATCAGGAGAAAATTTCGCATTGTCCTATCCATAAACTAAAGGTAGGGATAGTCAATACAACTCAAATGACAATTGAATTAAGCTTTCATGGCAATTTAGTGACGTTTAAAATTAATAAATGGAATTTATATTTTTTGATCCAAATCCTATTTTTTATCTTCACTTTTGATTAATACCTTTGTATTAACTTTAGGAGTGTCATTTTTTTTATAGTTATACATATACGCACCTGATACAAGCATAGCTATTGTGGAAAAAGTTAAAGCAATATAAATAAATTTATTACTTCTAATGGATTCTTTTAAATTTGAAATAAAGTTAAATAGTGTAGACAAAATTAAAATAATCAATACCGATAAAAAAGATAGGACTAAAATCAATGTTGCCAAATTTAAATTAGCTTGTAACAATCCTGTTGTTGCACTAATAATTTGCATACCACCGAAAATGGTAATAATTATTGAAGCAAAAATTCCAAGAATAGTAATATAATTTACCATCATATCATCATAAGTTTTTTTAGCTTTATCTGCCTGATCTTTTGCCTCTGTAGCTGTTTTTCCAGCCTCTTTAGCAACTTGATCTGCATTCATCGCAAGCTCTCTAGCTACTTTAGTAATATAAATTTTTTGTGTCGCTGCTAAGAATATATGAGTTCTAAATTTTGAAATGCATAGGTGCTTCGAATGTTTTTTACCAGTTCGAATATTTGATGGATAAATAAGTAAAATTCTATTTTCTAGTTCTTCTAGCATTGAATCAAGATCAATTAAATTAATATCTTCTTTGAAATCATATATAAAGGTAGTTATATCATCATATGGTATATCAATGTTAGGTAAACAGTGTTTATCATCAATAACTCGTTCAAACAAATTAACCAAATTCGTTAAAACAATTTCTTGTGCAGGACTAGTAATTAATCTTTTCAGAAATTCATCAAGAATATCTATTTGTTCAGCCATTACTAATCCTACAATAACCACATAACAAAATTATTTTTTAAAGTAATTTAAAATTTCTCGGTCTGTATATACAAGCCCCTTTGCACCTGAAAGAATTTGATTTTCATATTTTTTCCAAGGCTCTTCTTGATGAGTTAATTCAACCAACTCGAAAGGACCTTTATCAATATACTTTACAATTGTAGAATTAATTTCATTAATAAAAGGACTTAATTCTACATTAGTTCTGTCAAATGGAATTATTTCAAAACTAAATCCACCATCAGCATTATCAGAAAACTTGTAAGAATCAGCTGTCGATTCTATGTGAGAAGTTCCATGTATTTTGAAGCTATGATAAACACTGCTTACTACTGGACCAAACTTCCATTTCTCAATTTTCTCATCAAAAATGCTTACTTCATATTTAACTAAACAATTAACATAGACATAATACAAAATTTTTTGTAGCTTGATAGGAGTTAAGTTTTTCTTTTTCAGAGTCGAATTTACATAATCAACAATATAATTCGCCACATCTATTGAGCTTAATCTTTTATTATTCATAATTTATCTCACAAATTTTATTTAACTTTCTTTCACCTATTAAATTTAGGAACATAAAGACACTTAACATTGTCGATGCTTGGTGAAAGTATTCATTTCAATTCTCGGATTCATATTTCAAAACGTGAAGATAAAGAATTAACTAATTTAATAATAGTCATTCTTATACTTTACATTAAATCCTATTAATCTAAGAAATACAATATAACGTGGAACAATTTTGTTTCACATAGTGACAAATTATGTCGCCTAGTTCTCGAAAAATATTACACTATAATTTTCAAGTCTTATTTTAATTCATAAAAAACGCATCCGAAGATGCGTTTAAATATCAATGAATCTGAAAAATTACCAACCCAGTGCTTCTTGTTGTTTTTTCACCAATTCTTGAATCCCTTTTTCAGCCATTTCTAACATCGCATTTGATTGCGCACGTGTAAATGGTTTTTCTTCCGCAGTGCCTTGAATTTCAATAAATTCACCAGCTTGTGTCATCACTACATTCAAGTCAGTTTGACAGTTAGAATCTTCTTCATAGCAAAGATCAAGTAGAACTTCATCTTCAAAAATACCCACAGAAATCGCAGCAACTAAGCCTTTCAATGGATCTTGTTTAATTTTTTTCTTTTCTAGAAGCACATTCATCGCATCGATCAATGCCACTGCAGCACCTGTAATTGAAGCAGTACGTGTACCACCATCCGCTTGGATCACATCACAGTCGATAGTAATGGTGTTTTCGCCTAATTTTTTCAAATCAACCATTGAACGTAGACTACGACCAATCAAACGTTGAATTTCTTGGGTACGACCTGACTGTTTACCGCGTGCTGCTTCACGGTCACTACGTGTATGTGTTGAACGTGGCAACATACCATATTCAGCAGTCACCCAGCCTTGACCTTTTCCTTTTAGAAAACGTGGAACTGAATTATCAATACTCGCAGTACACAGCACTTTTGTATGACCAAATTCAACCAATACAGAACCTTCCGCATAACGTGTGTAGTTACGGGTAATTTTCACATCACGTAATTGATCTAATGCACGTTGGTCGATACGCATAGTTTGTCCTATTTGGATTTAAATAAATATTGTGCGTAATTATAACAGATCATAGAGGGATGGTTTTATTACATCATGCTGTTTTTATTTTGAATGAAAAACCCAAATCATCATCTTATTCATAAAACAAAATAATTCATAAACTTAATATCTGAAACAAACATCGAATGATGTTTTAAACTGTGGAATAATCTATTTTGTTAATAGCCAAGCTGTAATTTCAAACGTTTCCCACAGGCGATAATCGTTCTGCGATCGGCATCTATTGCACCATGCTCGATGACCAAAATCCGCATTTCCAAAGTAATATCATAATGTGGATAAGATGCTGTACGATGAAACAAACGTGCATCAATCTCTAAGCTCTGAGCAAAAGCATGCAACTCTTCCAGCGTATCTGCCATGAGATGACACCATTCTCGACCTCTAAATTGAACCTTTGCTCGATCTACATAAACAGCCACATCCTCACCCCTTAATCCCTGCTATATTGAATATATGAATGATTGGTTGTTATTTCAAATATTCAATCGTAAACGACAAACTTCTGTGTGATCCATTCATATGAAAAAATACCTCATCAGCGCCTGCCTCATTGGTGAAAATGTCCGCTACGATGGCAAAAACTGCTTACAACAGCAACTCAAACAACTGATTGAAACAGGTCAAGCTGCGACGATCTGTCCTGAAGTTTCAGGTGGATTGGGTACACCTCGCCCACCTGCTGAAATTGTCGGTGGTGATGGTTGTGATGTTTTAAATCATCGCGCGAAAGTAATGGATGCGCAAGGCAATGATGTCACGCAAGCCTTTATTTTAGGTGCAGAAAAAACTTTAAAACTTGCACAAAAATATCAAGTCACCCATGTCATTCTCAAAGCCAATAGCCCATCTTGCGGTTCAAACATGATTTATGATGGAACATTTACAGGACAAAAAATTCAAGGCGTAGGCGTCACCACAGCATTGCTTGAACAACATGGTTTTCAAGTCATGACTGAGGATGCGTTTTTAAAACAACTTGAGAATAAGTAAATGCAAATAAAAAAGAGTGCTTAAGCACTCTCAAGAAAATTTGAAAATATTATTCTTTATTTTCAGCCATTTTATCCGCCTTTGCCGCCCAATAGGTTGCCAATGCAGGCCCTGAAATATTGTGCCAAAGACTAAAAATTGCACTCGGAACCGCTGTTACAGGTGAAGCTGCAAAATGAATCGCAGCGAGCGTTACGCCTAAACCTGAATTCTGCATACCCACTTCAATCGATACTGCTTTCGAGTCAGGATAAGACAGCTTAAATAAACGACTTGCCCAATACCCCAACAAGAAACCCAAACCATTATGTAGCATGACCACACCGAGAATCAGTAAACCTGACTGTAAAATCGATGCCTTACTTGCTGCAATAATCGCTGCAACGATCACCACAATCGCAATTACTGAAATCAACGGCATGATTTGAATATATTGTTCTGTCTTTTGTTTAAATGCACTGCGTAGAATCACCCCAAGAATGATTGGGAAAATCACCACTTTTAAAATATCAATAAACATCGAGCCTGCATCAATCGGAATCCATTGACTGGCCAAAACATAGAAAATTGCGGGGGTCAGAATCGGGGCTAAAAAAGTTGAAACCGTCGTACATGCGACAGATAAAGCGGTATTTGCCTTTGCCATATACGCAATCACATTGGATGCTGTTCCACCAGGACAACAGCCAACAAGAATGACACCGACAGCAATTTCAGATGGAAGTCGGAACAATTGACAGAGTAAATAGGCAAGCCCTGGCATGATCACAAACTGCGCCACCACACCAATCAACACCGCTTTGGGGCTTTGCAAAACACCTTTAAAATCATCCACCGTCATGGTCATGCCCATACCGAGCATGATAATCCCCAAAACCCACGGAATATAAGCTTTCATCCATACAAAAGCATTTGGGAAACACAATGCAATAAAGGCAAAGACCACGACCCAAAGTGCAAACGTCTTTTGTACGAATTTGCTAAACGCTAAGATTGCCGACATCGTCCCTACCTGAATACATTTTTACCCCTGATCAGGCTAATTTTAATCGAACTTAGACAAGCGGATTGTATTTTTCTGATGTTACTGCTGTTTTTCTGCATTTAAAATTTGATTTGCCACCACACGTTTGACCCCAACCGCGAGCATTTCCTGCCATGCATGTTGTAAAGAACCTTGTAAATCAATCGCTTTGGTTGCATCTGAAATCACAAAAGTTTTAAATCCTAACTTGGCAGCATCCATTGCTGTCCATGCCACACAAAAATCCGTCGCAATACCGACGATATAGACAGTATCAATGCCACGTTCTTTTAAATAACCTGCTAAACCCGTCGTGGTCTTATGATCCGCTTCCATAAATGCCGAATAGCTGTCGATGTGTGAATGGAAGCCTTTACGAATAATCATTTGCGCAGTTGGAATATCAAGATCGGGATGAAATTCCGCATCCTGTGTCCCTTGTACACAATGCGATGGCCACAACACTTGCATGCCATAATCCAACTGAATCATGTCATAAGCTTGGTAATCAGGATGATTTTCAACAAAGGAAATATGATTTTCAGGATGCCAATCTTGCGTCAGGATAATATTGTCAAAATGTTGTGCCAATTGATTAATGGTCGGAATAATTTGCTCTGCATGGGCAACTGCTAAATTTCCACCTGAGGTAAAACCATTTTGGACATCGACCACGATTAAAGCACTGCGTTCTGACTGTGACATTTCCCTACCCTGATTCATAAGCCTACTTCATATAGGCTATTTTAATTTTGAAAATAAAAATACCAATGACTCAACATACAATAAAAAAGCCCGCAAATGCGAGCTTGTGATAGAAATCAATAACTAAGCCTTGAAATCCACTTTTAAAATCAGGTTTTCAAAAACCAAAGATAAAATCAAATGAATCAATACTATGCAGACTCTAAACGGCGCGTTAATAACACCATGATAATCGCTGAAATCACAATACATGGAATCGCGGCACTGATCACCCCTGTTGCGCCACTGCCCATTGCCAAAAGTTGCCCTGCGATAGCAGGTCCCATCATTGCACCAATACGCCCAACAGCCGAAGCCGCACCGACACCCTGACCACGCAAATGAGTCGGATAAACAAAACTACCAAAGGCATACAACACACCCTGACCACCGATTGTGAAAGTTCCCATGATCGCAGCCGCAACAAACATCAAATTTAAAGTGGTTGCTGAATTTAAACTGAATAAACCAATCAAAATACCCACATACATCAGAATAATGACATAGGCTTTATTGCAACGGTCAATCAACATCCCTAAAACCACGGTACCAATCGCAGCACCAATTTGGAAATATACCATCGCCATACTGCCATCTTTACGACTGAAACCTAACTCAGTGAATAGAGAAGGCAACCAACTCAACATGATGTACACCACCATTAAGGTGAAGAAATAACTCACCCACAACAACAGCGTGCGTAGTGCATATTCACGGCTGAACAAATCCTGATAAGATAATGGTTTTTGATCTGTACTTTGCACAGCTTGTTGTGCTTTTAAAAACTCACGTGACTCAGGTAAAAACTTGATCATCAATGGCACAACGATCAAAGGAAGCAGACCACCCACATAGAAAATCATTTTCCAGCTGCTCGCCAAATCTGTCGAAGCCAACTGCGCTGCCAATAAAGAGACAATAATCGCCCCAATCGGCATACCACAATACATCAAACCTACCGCACGACCACGATTTTCAGGTGAGGTTGATTCGGATGCCAAAGCAATTAGATTTGGCATTGCAGCCCCTAAACCTGCACCTGCCAAAAAACGCACCAACAATAAAGAATAAAAACTATTGACCCATACTGTACCTAAAGTAAAAATTGCAAAAATTGAAACGGATGCAATCAACACTTTTTTACGACCAATACGATCTGCATAACGCCCACCCACCAATGCGCCAGGCAATAAGCCTAAAATCCCTGCACTGAAAAATAGACCCAGTTGCGTCGCATCCAAAGCAAAGTATTCTTTAATCCCTGCTGCCGCTACCCCAGCGGCTTGAATATCAATACCCTCGATCACGGCGATCAAAAAGCAAATCAGCACAGTCACTGTGGCATGCTTTTTATCTAAAGAAACTGATCTATCCATCATGGAACATCCTTTTACGCGATATGAACAAAGGCGAATCTTCCAACAGTCAGAATAGATAGATAACTATCAAAAGGTGGTAGAAAATTGACGATGCTTAAAAGCTATATTGGAAAATCCTCACTTTATTGAATGAATAAATAAGTGTTAGAACCAATTATTCGGTATAAGTTTCTACGTTTTTGGTCAGGAATATTGAAAATAGAGATGACTATTCTCATACAATAAGAACTGATTTCCGACTTCTATATATAAAAAAACGATTAGAAAATGAAAATTTATTTATGAAAAGAAATTTGTAGATCCTATTTTTTAAGAACATTTGCGTCTTTTATCATTCTAAAAAACACTAAATCCTTACTGTCCAATAAAACATCGGCATAGAACACTCAAAAAAAGCCAATAACAGAAAAATATGACGCTGATTCTGTGGATGATTTGTTGCTTTTGTTAAAGAATTTCCTAGCTTTGGCGAAAGTATATTGTTCTGTCACGCTGAATCAGTCATAATTTGCATAAGCATTATGCAATCCTCAATACGATTGTTTTTTGCTCAAATCAAAATACTGCAACCATCCCCAATCCTTGTTTACTCAAACGCATGGTGGATGGTCAAATAGGATGTTTTTTCAAAATGACTCAGCAAGCACAGACCATTCAAGGCTCAATTGTCGCAATCGTCACCCCCATGTTTGAAGATGGCAGCGTAGATTGGAAGAGTCTTGAGAAGCTCGTTGAGTGGCACATAGAACAAGGCACTAACAGTATTGTTGCTGTCGGTACAACCGGTGAAGCATCTACTCTTAGCATGGCAGAACACGCTGAAGTAATTAAAGAAATTATTCGTGTTGCCAATAAACGTATTCCAATTATTGCCGGTACTGGTGCGAACTCAACACACGAAGCGATTGAACTCACCAAAGAAGCAAAACAACTCGGCGCAGATGCCGCTCTTCTCGTGACCCCTTATTATAACAAGCCTACGCAAGAAGGTTTATTCCAACACTATAAGGCGATCGCTGAAGCAGTTGATCTTCCAATCATTCTTTACAATGTCCCAGGTCGTACAGGTGTAGATATGCACAACGACACTGCGATTCGTTTAGCGGATATTCCTCAGATTGTCGGTATTAAAGATGCAACGGGCGATATTCCTCGTGGTCAAGAATTGCTTGAAGGTTTAAAAGGCAAAAACATGGTCGTCTATTCAGGTGACGATGCCACTGCTGCTGAACTGATTCAACTTGGCGCGCAAGGCAATATTTCTGTGACTGCCAATATTGCACCTAAAATCATGAGCGAATTATGCGCTGCTGCACTACAGGGTGATGTTGCTACTGCAAAAGAGAAAAATGACCAAGTTGCAAAATTAAACAATATTTTATTTTGTGAATCGAACCCAATTCCAGTGAAATGGGCACTTCATGAAATGGAATTAATTGGTACAGGCGTTCGTTTACCATTAACTCCACTCGCAGAACAATACCGTGCTCCACTGCGTGAAGAACTCAAAGCAGCGGGTCTCATTTAATTAAGAGCTTATAATTATGCAATTACGTTTAGGTTTAGCTTGTGCCCTTTCAGCTTTAAGTTTGGCGGGTTGTAGTTCACTTGGAATCAACAATGGTTCTTTAGACTATAAAAATACAACCTCTGTAGAGCCGCTTAAATACCCTGAAGGGTCAACAGTTAGACCTGCAACGCCAATGTATCCTGCTCCGATTGTTGATCCACTTGCATTGAAACATGCACCAGTGTTCGAAAATAAACGTGGAAATCGGTATGAAGTTCCGCGTCCTGAAGTTGAAAAATCAAGTGCAACTGCCAATGAGACAACAACATCCTCTGAAAGCGTCGGTCGTCCGCAACTTTTAACCGATGGAAATGGCAATCCATTGATCAAAATCGATGGAAATTCTGCTACAATTTGGCAGTACACACTTGCAACCCTCAGTAGTCTCAATCACAAGCTAATCGGTAAAAGCAAAAACGCCAATGAGGCGACTGTGAAAATCGACAATAGCACCTATGTGTTGAAACTTAGCTCCGTTGGTTCAAGTAACACGATCGCCGTGTTTAACGCCGATAATAGCTTTGCAGATAAAGAAAAATCTGCACAGTTATTAACCCAGATTTACCAAAACTGGCCAGCCTAGTCGTTCTAGGCAATTTTTTTTTGCAAAAGGTTCCCCCATGTTAAAACAAACCTTGCTCTATACTGGTAAAGCGAAATCCGTTTATGAAACAGATAGCGCTGATCATCTAATTCTAGTTTTCCGTGACGATGCTTCTGCATTCAATGGCGAAAAAATAGAGCAACTAGATCGTAAAGGTAAGGTGAACAACCGTTTTAATGCCTTTATCATGGAAAAATTGGCTGCGGCTGGTATCGAAACTCACTTTGAAAAACTTCTTTCTCCAACTGAAGTTTTAGTGAAAAAATTACAAATGATCCCTGTAGAGTGCGTAATGCGTAACTATGCAGCAGGTTCATTGTGCCGTCGATTAGGTGTTGAAGAAGGTTTAGAACTTACTCCACCTACTTTTGAATTGTTCTTCAAAGATGACGCTTTAGGCGATCCTATGGTGAACGAATCTCAAGCGATTGCATTGGGTTGGGCAAATGCTGAACAATTGGCTCAAATGAAAGAACTTACTCAAAAAGTAAATGTCGTACTTAAAGACTTGTTTGCTCAAGGCAACATGCTTCTTGTTGACTTTAAACTTGAGTTTGGTGTGTTCCATGACCGTATCGTATTGGGTGATGAGTTCTCTCCAGACGGTTGCCGTTTATGGGATAAAGATACTAAGAAGAAACTCGACAAAGACCGTTTCCGTCAAGGTTTAGGCGGTGTTGTTGAAGCTTATGAAGAAGTTGCTGCACGTATTGGTGTAGATCTTTCAGACATCTAATTTTAGAATTTGATGCTTCTAAAAACCGAGTTAGAAATAACTCGGTTTTTTATTCTCAATAAAATTTTTTAAATTTAAATTGATGCGATAACTTAATTCAGTTGAAATAAAAAAGCCCAACATCCTGTTGGGCTTTTTTACGTATTTGATGCTTGCGGTATAACTCCTGTCGTACCTCACATTCCTTGTTCTTCCTTTTCTTATTTTTGTCTGGAGCTTCCTGCTCTCTATGTGTTCATAATACGAATTTTTAGCTAATGCGTATATTGGCTAAATCCGCAAATCTTTGTACGTTTTGGCTTACAAACTTTGAGCGGCAGATTGTTTTAAAAATGAGATCTCTTAAAATCAAAATTTTCTCACCCAAATATTAATGAAAGCTATTCATGTTAGCGACAAAACATGTCGCTTTAATTATGTTTGACTACTTTTCACCCTGATAAAACATTGTTTTTATTATAAATTACCTAAGAACATAGCTACTTAAGAAAATTAATGATGAATAATTTTGCATCTTTATTAGAACTTAAAACTGATTTAAAAAAGTTAAACAAGAATCAGGATACTTCTACTGAAGATATTGAAATTCGTTTTATTGAAGCAATGCGCGATAAAATGATTTCAAACTATCAAGAAGTTTTATCTATATATAATGAAATAGATGAAGAAGTAATTACTAACTTTAATCGAAATACGATTTTAGCATTTCTAACCTCTGCCATACGCACTGATCGGTTTATGGAAGGAGTGCTTTCTAATACTTTGCGTTCAGGTCTGGTTTTATTTGCTTTAGAAAAAATAAGTGAAATTTTGGACACTGAAAATAAAGTCATGCTAAATGACATATTACAAATTAAAGAACTAGAAAATGTGAAGATCAGACTTAATTTCGATTATGGTCCAGCAAATTGGAATGTTATAGAAGCTTTTAAAAATGGGGATATGGCTGGTCTTCTTAATGGGCATTATTGGAATTACAAAGGGAAAAAGTCCTACAAACAAGATCAGACAACAATTGGGCTACTTAGAATTAAACCTAAAGAAGATCTATGGTTGTTATTTCATATTGGGAAAGTCACTAAAGATTTAAATCTACTAGAAGCAATGGGATATGAGTTTGAAACTCTAACTGAATATAACAAATTCGTAGGTCGTGTAATTGTAAAATATAAAAACACATCACAATCAGTTGTCCGAAATGCTAACTCTTTGATTAACCAGTGTGAAGTCTATCAAATACTCCCTGATGTCTTTGATAATGATATTTTTCCAGGCTATGAAAATGTCAATATTTCATGGAATGAACTCTCAAGAGTTATTGATAAAGAATCATGGAAAACAGCATTACAAAATCAAAAAGCCGTATATTTAATCACAGATATTTCCAATGGGAAGATGTATGTTGGTTCAGCATATGCTGAAAATATGTTGCTTAACAGATGGCAAAATTATGTTAAAAGTAGGCATGGTGGCAATGTCCAACTAAAACAACTCTCTCAGGAGCATATTGAAAATAATTTTAGATATTCAATACTCGACATTTTTAAATCAACAACAGACGATAAAGTAATATTAAGTAGAGAAAGTTGGTGGAAAGAAACATTACTTACACGGAAATTTGGCTATAACTCTAACTAAAAAATTTCCATTGTTAATCAAAAAGCCCAATATTCAAATTGGGCTTTCTCTCGTCAAAAGTCAAATTTCACCAAGAATGGCTAAGCAAAAATCCCCTTCACCTTCTGTACCGACTGCATAATTTTAGCGGTCATATTATTCGGCAAAGAACACTTCGCTAAACGCACCCAGACACTACCAAACTGCTGAAAGAAATTGGCTTCATTATAGTTGATACCATATTCTGCACATAAAGCTTTGATTTTAGGTGCAACTTCCGCATAACGATTGGCAGGCATATCAGGAAATAAATGATGCTCAATTTGATGACTCAAATTACCACTTAAAATATGTAGCCACTCTGTGCCTGTAAAATTACTCGAACCACGAATTTGACGTAGAAACCACTCAGCACGGGTTTCATTTTCAACATTATCCACTTCAAAAGTTTCAGCGTCTTCAGTGAAATGACCATTAAAAATCACCGCTGAAGACCATAAACTACGAATCACATTGGCTATCGCATTGCCTGCCAAAACGGGTAAAGCATTCGGTCCTGCAATCAATGGGAAAAATACATAATCTTTTACAATCTGACGACGTGCTTTCTTGCGGAATTTGCTTGCATCCGCCCAGACTTGTTTCCAAGTTTTGGTTTTATATACCAACGCATCTTCCAAATGTAGATTTTGCACCCCGACATACCATTCAAAAAACACCATCAACTGAATCGCCAAAGGAATATTGAACAAGAAGCGAGGTTCCCATTTTTGCGATTCACTGACACGCAATAAACCATAGCCCACATCATGATCCATACCGACAATATTGGTATAAGTATGATGCACATAATTATGGGTATATTTCCAATCATCACCAGTCGACATCGTGTCCCAGTCATAATTCGCACCATTCAAACTTGGATCATTCAGCCAATCGAATTGTCCGTGCATCACATTATGACCAAGCTCCATATTTTCCACGATTTTGGAAATACCTAATAAACTCGTACCAACCACCCAAACAGGTGGAATCCAACCACCAAACATCAACATACCACGTGAGGCAATTTCGCTATAACGCACAAAATTACGGATTTTATAAATGTATTTAGCATCTTGTTCGCCGATGCTTTCCATCACTTCACGACGGATTTCATCGACACGGCGACCAAATTCTGCTGTTTGTTCAGCATTTAAATGTTTTGATTTACTGTTTGGAAAATTCACTGACATATTCATTGTTTTACTCCTCAGCACTTCATTTTTAGAAGCCTTTGCTGAATTTTGGGTACAACTTCCCTCTCTTGACTCAATAGATCAAGAAGTTGTTTGAATGTAGTTAAAAAGACTTTAGTTTATAAATTAATGGTGACTGGGCTGACTGCCTGACTGATACACAATTTAATTTGAGTATTGCTATCGTGATTGATCTCACCTGTCAGCATGTTTTTGGTCGAACCACTGACTTTGGTACAGGTACAGGTATTGCACATGCCCATACGGCAACCATGTGTTGGCTTTAAACCCGCCTGTTCAGCACTTTCAAGCAAGCTGGATTTAGCTTCAAATTCTTGCTGTGAACGTAAGAACACTACGGGTTGTGTTGCTAAATTTTCATCGACAGCAATTTGGAAATATTCCTGTTTTAAACGATCTGCAATGCCCAAATCTTGAAAGATTTGCTGAGCACTTTGCATCATCGTAGACGAACCACAAGCATAGCTTTGAGCTTGTGCAAAATCAGGCACTAAGTTTTGTATCAATTCCAAAGTCAAATGCTGTTTCTGTTCAACTGTATTGATGTAGTGATAATGGAACTGAGCATTTTGTTGATGCAATTGTTCCAAATCTGCGTGAAAAGCATGATCACGACTGAAATAAATCAAATTTACTGGACGATTCGAATCGGTCAATGCTTCTAGCAACAAGGCATAAATCGCAGTAATCCCACTGCCTGAAGCAATCAATAATAATGGTGCTGTACTTTGCTCTAACACAAACTCGCCTTGAGCTTGAGACAATTCGACAACATGACCAAAGCTTAACTGGGTTAAAGCATTGGATACTTTACCCTGCTGTTTCACGGCAATGATGATGTCACCATTGTCCAAAAACTTCACCACAGAATAACTACGCTGTTGGCATACCCCTGCAATTTCTACAGTAACCAGAATACTTTGCCCTGCTTTAAACTGTTGATGTTTAAAGTTGCGATTTGGACGAAGTTGAATTTGATAAAAATCATCGCTTAAAGCGCGTGTTTTAATCACAACCGCTTTAACTTTTTTCCAAGCCCAAACAGGATTGATTTTTTCAGCGATAAAATCGACAAAATCCTCACGTACCCATTGTGGCTGATATTGCATATTACTCATGGCAGCAATTTGACTCATGTGACGTTCCTCTTTGTGCTTGCTATTTATTGAGTGAACAAATGTTCTTTTAGTGAACACTCGTGCACTATAATTATTTTTATAAACTCAGTCAACACCTGTACACTGACATTCGTCGCTTAATTTAATGTGATTTTGTTGCGCTATTTTTGATAGACTCATCACAACAATTTTTTCGGACAGCAATATGTCGATACGCGATGAACGTAAACAACAAAGTCGTCAGGCTTTACTTGATGCTGCTTTAAGCTTAAGCACATCAGGTCGTTCATTTTCGAGTATTAGCTTGCGTGAAGTTGCCCGTGAAGTCGGTTTAGTACCGACTGCCTTTTATCGCCATTTCCAAGATATGGATGAGCTAGGTAAAGAGCTGGTTGACCAAGTTGCGCTGTATTTAAAAAATGTCTTACATCAACTCGGTAAAGGTTTGGCGCATCCTGAAGCCAAGACCAAAACCAGTATGGAATTGTTCTTTGAAGCTGTAGATACTAGCCCTCAACAATGGATTTTTATGATTGCAGAACGTTGGGGCGGTTCAGAGGTGGTTCGTCGAGCGATTGCGCTTGAAATAGACTTTTTAAATGATGACCTCGCCAATGATCTTAAAAAGTTTGAAGTCATTAAAAATTTTCAGAATCAAAATGACCTAAAAGCCATTACCAATATTTTGATTAATCTCTGTTTTACTTGGGCAATGTCTTGGATGAGCTTGTCACGTCAATATTCAGGTATCGAGCTTGAATTGCAAAAAATGGTGTTAAAAAAGCAAGCTGTAACGCAAATCCAACTTATTTTTAAAGGTATAAATCATTGGGAAAGTTCGCCTGATCTTTCTACAAATTAAATATAACAACTCTTTTTACAATACATTCCAATACAATTTGACCTCTCTATAAACTTGGTTTATTATTTCTGGAACATTCATTCCAAAACAACCATCCTCAAATAATCTTTCAAAAAGATATCGACTAAAATGCGTAAAAAAGAATTTCAACCTGATGAAATCGTACAAGCTGCCATGCAGGTATTTTGGGAACGTGGTTATGAAGCAACCTCTATCCAAGATCTCGTAGAAGGCACTGGATTATCCCGAAGCAGTTTATACAACACCTTTGAAAGTAAGCATCATTTGTACCTCGATGCTTTAAAATGCTATTCCTCAGTGACAGCAGCCAATATTGCCATTTTGTCAGGACAAGGTCAGGCGCGTGATCTGATTGAACAGATTTTGATGAATATTCTGCATGATGAATTAAACCCAAACCCTTCCCGGGGATGTTTTGCAGCCAAGGCAAGTCTAGAAATATCCGCACAAGATCCTCAAATTGCGAGTGTATTGCAGCAAAACTTTCAGTCACTCTGCCAAGCCTTTGCTCAATTAATTTCTCGGGCACAAGATACAGGTGAAATATCAAACCAACAAGATCCTGAGGCTTTGGCTCTATTTTTTGTCAACACCATGCAAGGGATGCGAGTTCTAGCCAAGGGGACTGCATTAGCTGAGCGTCAGCATCACTTACAAAGCGTCATTCAGATGGCTCTCAATCTATTGTAAGGACATCATCCAAATCATAAAAACTGAGATTATGGATGCATTTTTTTACTTATTTCTGGAACAATCATTCCAATATAATTTTCTGTAACAGGACATCCCGATATGACCCATACCGTTCAGAAAGAATCACTGCCTTATCTACAGCTGATTGCTTTTGCTATGGCAAGCTTTCTCGCCATTGTGACTGAAACCATCCCTGCTGGTTTGTTACCGCAAATCAGTCAGGGACTGCATATCAGTGAAGCACAAACAGGACAGATGATCAGTATTTTTGCATTTGGAGCGGTCGTCAGTGCTATTCCATTGATTACGTGGACGCGTAATCTAAATCGTCGTCCAGTCTTTATTAGCGGTATTGCTGGACTGCTGATCTTTAATCTATGTACCGCTTTTTCGACTAATTATTACTGGATTCTACTGTTTCGCTTCCTTGCTGGGGTATCTACAGCCTTAATCTGGGGGCTATTTGCAGGCTATGCCCGTCGTTTGGTTGCAGATCATTTACAAGGTCGGGCGCTTGCGATTGCATGTGTAGGACAGCCCCTCGCTTTATCATTAGGAATTCCCTTAGGCAACTGGTTAGGCAAACTGTTGGCATGGCAAGACATTTTCCTGATTTTGGCGGGCTTTGCACTCTTGTTAATCTGTTGGATTCAGCTATTAGTACCTGATTTTAAAGGGCAAACTGCTGAACAACAAAAATCTCTTTTCGAGGTTCTACATTTACCTGGTATCGCCTACATTCTTGCGACGCTTTTCTTGTGGATTCTTGCGCATAATATTGTCTACACCTATTTAGCACCCGTACTGATGAATGCAGAGATGACGACATGGATCGGAACAGCATTTATGATCTTCGGCGTAGCTTCCATTGTTGGGATTTGGATCACAGGTGTACTCACTGATCGTTGGCTCAGGAAACTTACCCTGATCAGTTTGCTCTTTTTTGCCGTGGCAATGCTGATTCTGCTACTGTGCGTGCAAACACCTGTTTTAATTTTTCTGAGTCTTGCGATTTGGGGCATCACATTCGGTGGTGCGCCAACCTTACTACAAACAGCGCTTGCTGATGCAGCAGGTCAAGATGCCGATGTTGCACAATCTATTCTAGTCACTGTCTTTAATTTTGCCATCGCTTGTGGTGGTTTTACGGGTGGCATCATTCTAGATTCATTTGGAGCATCTCTGCTCAGTTTTAGCACGTTGCCTTTTATTGTAATCGCCCTGTGTTTAGTTTGGTTCAGTCATTCTGGCTTCAAGGCTGGAGCACGTTGAGTCAACGTTTTTAGCATTGACTCAAATCATTCTGAGATGCTCTGGGTGTGTAAATCAAATGCCTTGATCCATTCGAAAATGCAAAATCATCAAAGCATAAAAAAAACCCGCATTTAGCGGGTTTTCTACAACTTAAAGGCTTATTTTCCGCCTTTACGCTCTTTATTGATCAGGTAATCAACCACTTGAGTCACTTTACCATCTTCACCTTGCACCACATATTTACCATTTACAACCACCGCTGGAACACCTGAAAGTTGGTATTGTGCAGCCAATTGGTTTGATTCAGCGACTTTTGCAGTGATCGCAAAAGAACTATACATACTGTTAAATTTCGCTTCTGGTACACCATAACGTGTATAGAATTTTGCAAATTGGTCTTTTTGTAGAATT
Source organism: Acinetobacter sp. WCHAc060025 (assembly GCF_004209355.1). NCBI lineage: Bacteria > Pseudomonadati > Pseudomonadota > Gammaproteobacteria > Moraxellales > Moraxellaceae > Acinetobacter > Acinetobacter sp. WCHAc060025. The sequence continues at coordinate 165,355 of NZ_SGSX01000005.1, forward strand.
TGCTGACCATTACCATTGGCATGGAATAATGGTAAATGCGCACGTTTACGCACACCTAGCGCTTCAGACACATAATAAGCACGCGCACCTTGTTCCCAAAGCGGATTCATCGCAGCAGGTGTACGCAAGAAATTCACATCCTTTGGAATTTTCTTCAACCATGCTTGCATATGAGGTTCAAGTACAAAACAGTGTGGGCAGCCGTACCAAAAGAATTCACGTACTTCAATTTTGCCAGGAACTGCAACTTTTCCAGGATTTTGCACCACGGTATAGTCTTTACCTGCAACAAAATCAGCAGCCATCGTATTTGCAGAAAATGCCATGACCATTGCGGTCATGCCACCAATAATAAATTTTTTCATTGACTGTTTTGTCCTCGAAGTCATTTTGTATAGCTTATGCACTAACTATAAAACAAATATGGGAAAATCGTTTTCCTTCTGTGAAGATTTTTACACGATTCATCGCTTTTTTCATAATTATGGTTACACTAGCATAGATGAACTTAATTTTTGATTAAAACAATTTAATTTAGAGGTGGCTGTTATGTCGCAACTTAATGTTGATCCACAAGAAATTGCTAAATTTGAAGCGCTTGCCGCTTTATGGTGGGATCAACACTCTGAGTTCCGACCATTACATCAAATTAACCCACTGCGTTTAAACTGGATTGATGAACATTCAGGTGGCTTAACGGGTAAGAAAATTCTCGATGTCGGCTGTGGTGGCGGAATCCTAGCAGAGAGTATGGCACGTCGTGGTGCAAATGTTCTTGGGATTGACATGGGTGCAGCACCACTCAATGTTGCACGTTTACATGCAGAGCAAGAAAATGTTCAAAATATTGAATATAAACAAATCCCTGCAGAACAACTGGCAGAAGAACAAGCAGGTCAATACGATATCGTCACTTGTATGGAAATGCTCGAACATGTGCCAGATCCTGCTTCGATTATCCAAGCTTGCCAAAAACTGGTGAAGCCGAATGGTCATGTGTTTTTCTCAACCATTAACCGTAATCCAAAAGCATATTTATTCGCGATTATTGGTGCGGAATATGTGTTGCGTTTATTGAAAAAAGGCACACACGATTATCATAAATTTATTAAACCGTCTGAACTTGCCCATGACATTCGCAATTCAGGTTTAAAACTCAAAGACATGACAGGTTTACATTACAACCCGCTCACTAAACATTATTGGTTAGCGCCCAATGTGGATGTGAACTATATGGTCTATACCATCAATGAGTCTGCACAATGAAAGCTGTACTGTTTGACCTCGATGGAACTTTAATCGATACCGCAGCTGATTTTATTCGCATTATTCAAGACATGTGCCGTGAAGAAGGTCGTGCGATTGTGGATGCAGATTTGATTCGCACTCAAGTGTCTGAGGGTGCACGTGCGATGGTGAAGCTGGTTTATCCTGAACTCGAAGTCGATGATCCAATTTTTTTAGCCCATCGCCAACGCTTTTTAGATCTTTATGGTGATGATATTGCAATCGATACAGATCTATTTGACGGCATGTACCCACTTTTAGAGGATTTAGAAAGTCACCATATTCCTTGGGGTATTGTGACCAATAAACCACGTTGGCTGAGTGAGTCTTTACTCAAAGCACTTAATCTCACTGAGCGTTGTGCAGTTTTGGTCTGCCCTGAAGATGTGAAACATACCAAGCCTGATCCTGAGCCAATGTATTTGGCTGCCAAGCAAATTGATATTGCAGCTGAACAATGTATCTATGTGGGTGATCATCCACGTGATATTGATGCGGGTCGCAATGCGCAGATGTATACCATTTTGGCAGCGTATGGCTATTTACCTTTGCAATACAAAGATGATCTCAAGGCTTGGCAAGCAGATTGTATTGTCCATAATGTTGCAGAATTACATCAGCTTGTTAGAAAGTTGGTCAATATTTAAAGCACAAAAAAATCATTCATTCTGTGTGAATCGTATGATACAAATGATGAAACATCTTGCATAAGGTGTTTCACTGTTTTTATATAGAAGCTTATACAACATCATAACAACGATAGGAGGTCTCCCATGAAATATTCAGAATATCAACCTCGTCCAGATTTATTGAAGGATAAAATTATCCTGATCACAGGTGCGGGAGACGGTATTGGACGTGCGGCAGCTTTAAGTTATGCCTTACACGGCGCAACCGTGGTTTTACATGGTCGTACACTCAATAAACTTGAAGTAATTTATGATGAAATCGAAGCTTTAGGCGCACCACAGCCTGCAATTCTACCTTTACAACTGTCTACAGCAACGTCGCATGACTATGAACTTTTGGTCAATACACTCGAACAACAGTTTGGACGTCTCGATGGGATTTTGCACAATGCAGGCATCTTAGGTGAACGTGTTGAATTGGCACATTATCCAGAAGAAGTTTGGGATGATGTCATGGCTGTGAATTTACGAGCACCTTTCGTCCTCACTCAAGAACTTCTTCCCCTACTACAAAAATCTGAACATGCTTCTGTGGTCTTTGCCAGTTCTGGTGTAGGGCGTGAAGCGCGTGCTGAATGGGGTGCTTATTCTGTTTCAAAAATTGCGATTGAAGCAGTCAGCACAATTTTTGCCAAAGAAAATACCTATCCAAATATTCGTTACAACTGTATCAACCCAGGCGGTACTCGTACAGCGATGCGCGCCAAAGCCTACCCTGCGGAAGATCCAAAAACATTACCAACACCTGAACAGATCATGCCTGCATATCTGTACTTGATGGGTGAAGACAGTTTGGCGCTGAATGGTGCCAGTATTGATGCCCAAGACTAATCATTCCCCATTTCCCCTCTCTTGATCGAGTATTGAAGTACAATTTCAAGATAAGATCCAAGAGAGTCAGGAAATAAAATCGTATTATTCAATAAAAATAATGATTTTATTCAGTTTTTCAAATCATCGAATCAACTTTATAGTGTGTTCTACCAGCTAGACATTACTAAAAGGCATCACTCATGGCAGATCAAAAACTGAAAGTAGAAATGATTCGTTCGATTGAACAATTACAACTTTCGCATCAACTCATTCATGCTTTAGATGATGCCCAACAAGCTGAAACGGTCGTAACAGCAGTCAACTGCTTAAAGCATTTCACTGAACAATGGCATTGACAGACCGTTCAAACGATTTTTTGTACCATAGCTTTACATTCCGCATCAAAGAATAGACTGAGTATTTTAATGTCTTACACTTTGAGTGACCTGTGAATGAGTCGAACATAGATGTTTGTTATATCTGTTTGCATAAGACTTTGGATACAGTCTTTCATCCTGATCAAAAATATGTTCTCATTATGTCTGTATTTTTAAATGAAAAACTGAACTTTCTTCACAGTTTCTCTGCATTTTAACGGTACATTAGTGGTGTAAAAAACAACACTTAGCAAGCGAGGGCTCCTATGAAAAAGATTTTAGCGATCATCGCGATCTCTTTATCAACACTGATGACCATGCAGATCACCAGTGCAGGACCTCATTTTGACAACGATCGAGGTTATGATCGCGGAGATAGAGGCGAACGCGGTAATCGTGGTCAGTTCCGTGACAATGATGATGGCGATGGCATTCAAGAACAACGTCGAGAGCGTGAACAACGTGGTGTAAAACGTTTACAGCAACATAAATGGCAAACAGGTTATGTGATGCCACAACACTACCGTGGCAATAGTTACAAAGTGGATTATAAAGATGGAAACCTGCCTAAACCATCGCGTAACCAACAATGGTACAAAATCAATAACGATTACATCTTAGTTGATTCAGACAGTAACAGTATTCTCAGCATTCGTGGTATGTAATATAAGACCACATCGCTATTTTGAATTAAAATCGCTATACTCAAGTTTCATAAGCTCAAACACCTATTTAGTTTGAGCTTTTTTTTTTGCTCAAATTTCAGAATTTCCGTTTTTTAAATGTAATCATGAAATTCATAGAAGCTTATGAGCATGAATCTTCAAACAAAGCACCACTTCATCCTGTTCCAGAACTCATTCAATAGAGTAAATTATAAAAAATCATTAACTTGGTTAGTCTATGTATCAAAAGTAGACATCATTTTAAGGTTTTACTCAAAACATCTCAGAGATTCAAAATTTACAGTCCTCCATCAAGTCTTCATACATTTCACAATTCAACTAAATCCTCCTCACCATTTATCTCCAATTGTTGCGTAAATTGATTTCATCGAAGGATAAAATACAATTTAGGTGAATCAGATGAAAAAAGTATTAACCGCAATTACATTAGCGATGAGCGCACTGGTTGCAACTTCAGCAATGGCTGACTCACGTTATGACAACAATCATCGTTATCAGCAAAGCCATTGGGATCATAAAAATGACCATCGTTGGAACAAAAATGACCGCTATGATCGTTATGACAATAAACGCTATGACCATAACTATCGTGTAAACCCAAGCCGTGACTGGCGTTCAGGGCAGTATTTACCAAGCCAATTCAGCTCATCACGCTATCATGTGAACTATAAAAATTATCGCCAACTGCCAAAACCAGGCAAATATCAGCAATGGTATAAAGTGAATGGTGACTATGTATTGGTGAATGAGCGTAATAACCGTGTGATCCGTGTGATTGGTTAATCAATCTAATTATAAAAAGCCCATATATTGGTAATGCTGATCAGTTAAGCAAAATTATTGCATAAACTCCTAAAATCTCCCCTAACCCCTCTTTGAAAAAGAGGGGAACTTCTTGTAACTAAAATGATTTCAGCAATGAAAAGCTCCCTCCTTTGAAAAAGGTGAGGAACATGTTCCGCAAGGGGAGGATTCAAGAATCTCTGAACTGACTGGCATTACATATATTGGGCTTTTTTCATTTTATGATAATTTATTAAAATTAAAATGAATTATTAAACAAAATAAATCACATATTTTCATGTTAGCTTCATTATTTCTCTACATTTTCCAATTAAATTAAAAACATCAGATATAGATACCTTATTCATAGGCGCTCAACATGAAAAAATTACTTTCAGCAATTGCAATCTCAGTCAGTGCAATCATGGCAGCTTCAAGTGCTTTTGCAGCGCCAGAACATGCTCAAGGTCACCAGCCTGCACAACAGCAACACGTACAACAACATCCCAACAATCATGGCAATGCTGTAAAACATGTTGCAACTAATAACAAAGCACCCAATAAAGCTGCGCAAAATCAGTGGAAAGCTGGGCATAAATACCCAACTCAATACCGCGGTGCAGGTTACAAAGTAGACTACAAACACCACAAAAACTTGAGTAAACCTGCTAAAAATCAACAATGGTACAAAGCAGATGGTCACTATATTCTTGTCAATACAGCCACTTATGCAATCATCAAGGTGCTAGGTCTATAATTTAAGCCTGTCACTCAACCGTTAATTCGAAATACCCTCTTCGCACTCGTCCTCCCACGTTCGAGTGCTTTTTTTATTTAAACTATTCCCCTTGTGTTTTTTTGTTTAGAATCTCAGTAATCGCAATCATCTATACCGAGATCGGCATGCAAAATGACTATCCAGAAACAACTCAAAGCACAGCGCAACAATATGTGCATTGGTTTCGTCATTCTGCGCCTTATATCAATGCCCATCGTGGTAAAACCTTTGTTTTGATGTTTGGTGGTGAAGCGGTAGAACATGAAAATTTTCAACATATTATTCATGATATTGCGCTGCTACATTCTCTGGGGATTCGTTTAATTTTGGTGCATGGTGCTCGCCCGCAAATCACTGAAAATTTAAAAGAAAAAAAGATTCAAAGTCCAATTCATATCAATCGTCGTGTCACGACACGTGAATCACTACCTTGTGTAATGAATGCTGTAGGTTCGATTCGTTTGCAAATCGAAGCCTTATTATCAATGGGTCTCGCCAATTCTCCAATGTTTGGCGCACGCATCGATGTCGTTTCAGGAAATTTTGTCACGGCGAAACCTTTTGGTATTCGTGATGGTGTCGATTTTCAACTGACGGGTGAAGTACGCACCATTGATACTGAAGCCATTCAACGTCATTTAGACAATCAAAATATTGTCCTATTGGGTCCAACAGGTTATTCGACTACAGGTGAAGTTTTTAATTTGTTGGCAGAAGAAGTTGCCACCAAAACAGCGATTCATATCAAAGCTGATAAACTGATTTTCTTAGGCAATCAGCAAGGTTTGATGGATGAATTTGGGCAATTACTCCGTGAAATTACCCCACATCAACTTGATACACATATCGAAAAATACCAAGATTCAAATTTTGAAATCGCACTGCATTTGCACAATGCCAAAGAAGCTTCGCTCAAAGGCGTACATCGTGTACATCTATTGTCCTATGCCTATGACGGCGCATTGATTGAAGAATTATTCACACGTGATGGTCATGGGACGATGATTACCGATGCGCATTATGAAGAAGTGCGTATGGCAAGTATCGGCGATGTCGGTGGCTTGATCAATCTCTTACGACCACTCGAAGAAGAAGGGATTTTGGTCTACCGTTCACGTGAGCTTCTGGAAAATGAAATTGGTCAATTTGCAGTAATTGAACGAGATGGCACCATTCTCGCCTGCGCGGCGTTGTACCCAATTCCTGTCACAGGTACAGAAATTCAATCTGCAGAAATTGCTTGCGTTGCAGTACATCCAAGTTATCGTAAGTCCAATCGCGGTAGCCAAATTTTGCATTTCCTTGAAGAAAAAGCACGTCAAATGGGTATTCAACAATTGTTTGTTTTGACCACACGTACTGCACATTGGTTCTTAGAACATGGCTTCGAAACTGCCAATGTCGATGCTCTTCCTGAAGCACGTCAGGCTTTATATAATTACCAACGAAACTCAATGGTCTTTAAAAAACTCATTTAATCGACTTTGGTTTTGCTTGATTAAGCTTGAATTATCACAATTATCACTAAACTTATCGCCATAGGTTATAACATGGAGAACTTTCTATATTCTCCGTGTTGCAATCTATATCTCCATGACAGATATATAAAATAAAGTCATGTTTTTCATATAATTATAAAATTATAATTTTATAGAATATAAATTACTTATTTCTATTTTTTAGATAAATTTAGCACTTTATGTTTTATCTTTTTTTTTCATTAGCAATCATATAAATCTTATTTTTTTGAAAATAAAAAGCCTTTTAAGCTGATGCTCATTCATTTTTAACTCTTTTAGGGCATCGTTCGTCATGGCGCATTTATTTCAACCGTCTTGGAAAAAAATCACAATTCTTAGTGCAAGCCTTGCAACGATCATGATGCTTTCTGGATGTTCAAAACAACAAGAGAACACCACCTTAAACATTGGCTTTCAAAAATACGGTGTCTTACCAATCGTTAAGGCACGTGGTGACTTAGATAAAGCACTGAAAGAAAAGGGCGTGACGGTGAAATGGGTTGAATTCCCTGCGGGCCCTCAACTCCTAGAAGGTTTGAATGTCGGCAGCGTGTCCTTTGGTGAAGCAGGTGAAGCACCACCAATTTTTGCACAGGCAGCCAATTCAAATCTGGTCTATATCGCCAACCAACCCGCTGCACCTTTGGCTGAAGCATTGATTGTACCGAAAGATTCAACAATCAAATCAATTCAAGATTTAAAAGGCAAACGTGTCGTCCTAAATAAAGGGTCAAACGTTCACTACTTATTATTAAAAGTTTTGGAAGCCAATCATCTCAAACTTGATGACATTCAAGTGGTGTACTTACCCCCTGCCGATGCACGTGCCGCTTTTGAAAAAGGCGCTGTGGATGCATGGGTGATTTGGGATCCATTCTTTGCTTCTGCTGAAAAACAACTCGGTGCAAAAGTTCTAGCCACTGGGCAGAACTTGGTGAATAACCACCAATTCTATTTGGCAGATCGCAAGTTTGCAGAACAGCATCCTGATGTTCTAAAGGCAGTGGTGAATGAATTGAACACCACCACACAATGGGTATCTCAACATCAGACTGATGCAGCAAAACTTTTAGAAAAACCAACAGGCTTGCCTTTAGATGTATTGAATACCTCTATTTCACGTATGGGCTTTGGTGTAACCCCTATTTCAAGTGAGGTTGCCAAGCAACAACAATATGTGGCAGATGCCTTTTATCAACAAAAACTCATTCCAAATAAAATCAACATTCAAGCGGCAATTCTAGCCAATCCATAAGCCTAGAACACTCAATACAGAGGACATCAAAATGACCCAACACCACACGAAAATAAAAGCAACATCATGGTTCAAACTCCCTCATCATGCGATGACCACCATGTTGATCTGTAGTGCAATGTTGGGCGCAACTTCTGTTTGGGCAGTTGATCCGAATGTCAAAGAACTCAGAATTGGCTTTCAAAAAAGTTCAATTAACTTCGCCATTGCCAAACAACAAAAGCTCTATGAGAAAGAATATCCAAACGCCACTATTTCTTGGAATGAATTTCCGGCAGGTCCACAAATTTTAGAAGCTTTAGCAGTCGGTTCAATCGATGTTGGTGTCACAGGAGATACTCCACCTGTCTATGCACAAGCTGCCAATAAACCGCTGTATTACATTGCTTATGAAGCAGCAAAACCTTTGGCATCGGCAATTTTAGTTTCTAAAGACTCCAAAATTACCAAACTCAGTGAATTGAAAGGCAAACGTATTGCCTTACAAAAGGGCTCTAGTGCGCATTATTTACTGGTACAAGCAGTGCGCAAAGCAGGCTTGCAATGGACAGATATTCAACCCATTTGGCTCACCCCTGCTGATGCTCGTGCAGCATTTCAAAAAGGCGCTGTAGATGCATGGGCAATTTGGGATCCGTTCTTTGCTTCCGCACAAGTTGAAGATCACGCCCGTGTTTTAGCGTCTGGACAAAGTTTAAGCCCGAACTACACCTTCTATTTGGCTTCACCTGATTTCGTGAAGAAAAACCCAAATGCTGTAAAAGGCATTATCCAACAAATCAATGTTGCCGATAAATGGGTTCAAGCCAATCGCACTGCAACAGCACAAGCCATTGGGCAAAGTACGGGTTTAAAACCCCAAGTCAGCCAAGTCTTCATTGAACGACGTCCAAAGCCATCTGGTGCCGCGCCACTGTCCGCAAAAGTCATTTCCGATCAGCAACAACTGGCAAACCGTTTTACTGAATTGAAAATTATTCCAAACCGCATCGACATTAAACAAGCCGTTTGGACTGCGAAATAACCTTGAACATATTTGATGTTTTAAAATTTTATACAGGATGAATGAAATGAAAATCTTCTGGTTTATTCCCACTCATGGTGACAGTCGCTATTTAGGCACGAGCAAAGGTGCACGCCAAGTAGATCATGCTTATATGAAACAGATCGCTGTTGCTGTCGACAATTTGGGCTATGAAGGTGTACTCATCCCCACTGGTCGTTCTTGTGAAGATCCATGGATTACGGCAGCAAGTTTGATTGATGCAACTAAAAATCTAAAATTCCTCGTCGCTTTACGCCCAGGTGTGACCACGCCTGCTTTGGCTGCGCGTATGGCAGCAACATTTGACCGTCTTTCTAATGGTCGTGTACTGCTTAATCTTGTAACAGGCGGTGATGAAGAAGAGCTTAAAGGTGATGGCTTATATGAAGACCATGCAACGCGTTATAAAACTGCGGCTGAATACACCACCATTTGGCGTGAAATTTTAAAGCGCTCACATACAGGGGAATCATTTACATTTCACGGTGAGCGTTTAAGCGTGGACAATGCCAAATTACTTTATCCACCTGTACAAGAACCGTATCCACCACTTTGGTTCGGTGGCTCTTCAGAAGATGCGATCGAACTAGCTGCGGATCAAGTCGATACCTATCTCACTTGGGGTGAACCACCTGCTGCCGTGAAAGAAAAAATTGCGGTTGTCAAAGCACGTGCGGAAGCCAAAGGTCGTCAGTTAAATTATGGTATCCGTTTACATGTGATTGTTCGAGAAACCAATGAACAAGCATGGCAAGCTGCCGAAGAGCTCATCCAATATGTCGATGATGCCACCATTGCAGCAGCACAGAAAAAATTCAAACAAATGGATTCAGTTGGTCAACGTCGCATGGCTGAACTGCATAACGGCGATCGTAGCAAACTCGAAGTTTCCCCAAACCTTTGGGCAGGTGTTGGCTTAGTTCGTGGTGGTGCAGGTACAGCATTGGTCGGTGATCCACAAACCGTTGCAGATCGTATCCAAGAATATGCAGATTTGGGAATTGGAACCTTCATTTTCTCAGGCTACCCTCACTTAGAAGAGTCTATTCGTTTTGCCGAACTGGTCTTCCCATTATTGCCTTTAGAAACTCGTAAAAAGCTGACTCAACCAAACTTAACAGGTCCATTTGGTGAGATTGTGGCAAACAACTACACCCCAGAGGAGCATAAAGATCCTTTGAAGGAGTCTGCATGAATGCCACAGTTAAAAGCGTTCCCGCTATAAAAAATAATGCTGTTTCACGTGGAACTCAACAACTTGGGCAGCGTTTGCTGCCTTGGATTGTTCCACTGTTACTGATTGTGATTTGGCAAATTGCATCAAAAACTGGCTTATTGGAAAGTCGTGTATTACCAGCGCCAACAGCCGTGGTTTCAGCATTTTGGACTTTGCTCATTAGTGGTGAGCTTTGGCAACATGTTAAAGTCAGTGCTGGACGTGCCTTACTTGGACTTTTAGTGGGAGGTGGACTCGGTCTACTTTTAGGATTACTGAATGGTTCATCAAAAGTCGCATCTAACCTACTCGACACGACGCTGCAAATGATTCGAAATATTCCAGCTTTGGCTTTAATTCCACTGGTGATTCTATGGTTCGGTATTGATGAGTCTGCAAAACTTTTCTTAGTTGCGGTTGGAGTATTTTTTCCAATTTATATCAATACCTATCACGGCATTCGTTCTGTTGATCCCCAATTAATTGAAATGGGTAAAAGCTACGGCTTAAATCAATGGCAATTATATAAAGACATCATTTTACCTGGAGCAATGCCATCAATCCTTGTCGGATTACGCTTTTCACTCGGTTTAGTATGGGTATTGCTCATTGTGGCTGAAACCATTTCTGCACAATCAGGTATCGGTTATATGACCATGAATGCCCGAGAATTTTTACAAACAGACATCGTTTTAGTCGGCATCTTACTTTATGCCCTTTTAGGTAAACTTGCCGATGTATTTGCACAATTTTTAGAAAAATATCTTTTGCGTTGGCACGCAGGTTATCAAAAATAGGAGCCTAAAATGACCGATTTAAGTATTAGCCAATATGCCAATGATCTTCTCCCAACAACTGAAAATGTTGAAGAAGAGCAAGCAAAAATTGGTGCAGAGATCTCTATTGAACAACTTCACAAATACTATGGTGATGTGAAGGTTTTAGAAGATTTAGATTTAAATATTGCAGCGGGTGAATTCATTGCCATTGTAGGTCGCAGTGGTTGCGGAAAAAGTACCCTACTGCGTTTAATTGCGGATCTCGAACAGCCTAGCTATGGAGAGATTAAATTTAAATCTCTATTGAACTTCCGTGAAGGCGTCATTGCTGACGATATTCGAGTCATGTTCCAAGATCCGCGCTTATTGCCGTGGAAAAGCATTTTAAAAAATGTGCAATTAGGTTTGGCAAAAGATCAACATGCTAAAGCTGAACAATTACTGGAAAAAGTAGGGCTCAAAGAAAAGTCGGGACTCTGGCCATCTCAACTTTCAGGTGGACAGCGTCAACGTACTGCCCTAGCACGCGCATTGTCACATACACCACGCGTGCTTTTATTGGATGAACCTCTAGGCGCTTTAGATGCCCTCACACGTCTGGATATGCAGAACCTGATTGAAAAGCTTTGGTTGGAACAAGGTTTCACTACGATTTTAGTCACACATGATGTCAGTGAAGCAGTACAACTGGCTGATCGCATTATCCTTTTAGATAAAGGACATATTGCACAACAGTTCAATATTGACTTAGCACGCCCTCGGCAAAAAGGGGTTAAATTTGCAGAACTTGAACAACAAGTTCTTGAAGCAGTATTGGCAACCTAAAATAGAGCAAATAAAATGTGACTTCTTTTAGCGAGTTAATTTATATATTCACAATATCTATTAATTTTTTAAATGAAGTCTATATATTTTGATTTATTATCAATAAAACATTATTTTTAACTTCAGATTTAAAATCATAATGTAATAGAAATGTCACAAAGTTTAAATCAAATGTAATAAATGACATGATTTTTAAATAAAAATTGCGCTAGTTTAGTGCATGATTAGATAATAAAGTTCGCAATTTGATTTAATAATATAACTTCATAATTATTTATCAGAAATATTCCAAAATAATGCTGCTTTCTGTGCACAAATCAAACATTTTACCGTACAATTTAATGATCAGTTTTTTGATTTAAAGATGCGATGGAACAAAAAAAGAGTGCCCAGAAGCGGCAGCAGCTACTCAATGCTGCACTTGATGTATTTTCTCTCTATGGATTCAATGGTGCGAGTCTTGATGAAATTGCGCAGTTAGCAGATATGCATAAATCGAATATTTTCTATTATTATGAAAATAAAGAAGCGCTCTATGTCGAAGTACTCACCACAGTGATGCAGAAATGGTTAGCGCCTTTGCAATCATTAGAATCAGAGCTTGAACCCACTGAAGCTTTGTCACATTACATCATGACAAAAATTGAAATTTCAAGAACACAGCCGAAAGCATCCAAACTTTTTGCCTTAGAAATTATCCAAGGTGCACCGCATATTTTGGCGATTTTAAAAGGTCCATTGAAGAAACTATTTAAGCGCAAAGCCAAAGTCATTTCTCTGTGGCAAGAACAAGGTAAAATCTCAGATCAAATTGATCCAGAGTTATTGATTATTAATATTTGGGGATTAACCCAGAATTACGCTGATTTTAGTACTCAAATCGAAATGGTCACTGGAAAAACTTTACGCAATAAAAGTATGTGCCAACGTGCCATTGAACATACCATTCATATGATTTTATATGGTGTATTACCTCGTAGTGAATAATCCAATCATGGCATTGAATTATTTTGGCAAACGACCATAGAAGTCTATGGTCGCCAAAACGTTTATCAAATTAAATAGATTGATACAGTTTTAGTAATTTTTTTGCACCTAATAATAAATTTTCTTCCCAATCTAAATGTGCAGTGTCATTTGCACCATCACTGATATATTTCACCGAAATTAAGCGCACATCGAGTTTTTTACATACTTTGGCTAAAGCATAGCCTTCCATATCAACCAAATTACACGATACTTTAGGTTGACCCGTTTCAAAACTATCCCCTGTTCCACAAATCCCTTGTGAAAGATGTGTGAAATAAGAGTCTAAATCAATCGCTTCAGGATAATGTTCATCCATCGGAGTGACACCCACTTCAAAGCCGAGTGGTGACACATCCATATCACGCTGCACAAAAGTTTTAACTTCAACCAATTCATGTGCATTGAAATATGAACTCCCTGCACTACCGAGGTTAAGAATGGTTTTACAGCCTGTTTTTTGAATCACATCAAATGCTGTAAATGCCGCATTGATTTTACCAATCCCACTGTAGTGAACTGTAATACCAGCTTGTTCAAATAAATCTTTAGATTCACTCGGTAGAGCCATAATTAAGGCAATATCATTTTTCATATAAGCTCAAAGATAATATCTATGGGGAAACATAGGATTTATATTTTAGATCCATCTTTAACTCAAGGTCGAATCAAAAATTTAAAATCCTATACACATGATATAAACATTTTACATTATGATTTATGCAGTATTAAACGATTAAAAAAGAGAGCAACAACAAATGAATATTCATATTATTGTCGGTAGTATCCGTGAAGGGCGTGTAGCGATCAAAGTTGCAGAATGGCTATTTAGAGAAATTAAAAAGCTAGAATTTAGTACTTTAAATATTGAAATCGTCGATTTGAAGGAGTGGGATCTACCATTCTTTGCGGGGAAAAACTCACCTGCGACTGGAATCTATGACCAACCCAAACAACAGCAATGGGCAGAAAAAGTAGATTCAGGCGATGCGTTTATTTTCATTACTCCTGAGTATAATCATGGCTATAGCCCTGTTTTGAAGAATGCGATCGACTTTGTATACAAAGAATGGCAAGCCAAGCCTGCTGCTTTCGTCAGCTATGGCGGAACCAATGGTTCTCGTTCAATCGACCAAATTAAACAAGTTTGCTCGTTTATTGGCATGATCGACTCCAATGCTGTGATTGAATTACGCGATATTTTTAGCCGCAGCAAAACTGAAACCTTTGAAGGCAATGAATTTGACAATAAAGCCGTTAAATCTGTTGTAAATAAACTGATTCAATATGCCAATGTTTAAATCTAAATCTTCAATTTTCAATACGTAAATTTGTACGTTTTAGCTTACATTACATGCTTCAATTTGCGACTTGGTGACCCTTAGAAAATTCTCTATTCTTTAGTCATAGGGAACAGGAAGTTTCCCAGACATAAAACAACAATAATCGGTCTGAGCATCAGGAAGTGAGGTAGAACAGGAGTTTACCTAGCTAACCAATACGAAAAAGCCCCGTCAGGATGATGGGGCTTTTTTTATACATGATTTTGAATTAGACAAAAGCTAATTCTGTCCAACATTTAAAGACTGATTTGCAATGCATTTACAACCACATGATAAAGGCGAATTATGCTGCGCCGCAGGCTTGCCCATAACAGTCATATGATTATCACCAGACACTATGGTTGAAACGCATTTATGCTTTGGACAAGTCGCCTTATCACCCACACATGCCACAGGCTTCCCTTCAATCGTAAAAGTCGACTGTGCTGAAATCACAGTACCCCCACCTGTTGTTGGGGAACCCAAAGTAATATATGGGAGTGCCATGCGCCGTTCCTCTTATTTTTATTCAATTAATGACCGTTAAAATCTGTTATAAAACATCAAATTCAATACGGCGGTTTTTCTTACGACCTTCTTCTGTCGCATTGTCTGCAACAGGCTTGGTTGACCCTAAACCTTCAGCTGTTAAACGCGTGGGTGCAATCCCTTTCGCAACTAAATATTGCTTTACTGCTTCCGCACGTTGCAAACTCAAAGGCTGATTTTTTTCAGGATTACCTTGGCTATCAGTATGCCCGATAATTTTTACATTTTTACCTTGAACCTTGTTTAAAGCAACCACCATCTCGTCTAAGATTTGTGTACCGACAGGCGTCAAAACTGCTTTACCTGATTCAAACTCAATAATACGATTCTTCAGTGCATTATCAATCACTGACTGCTCTGCTGCATTGACTGAAATCTGAGGATTAAAACGATATGGCGGTTGGACTAAGGATTGAAATAATGTAGTTGTAGGTTGAATATCCGCTTGAACACCCATTTTCCCTGTCAAATCAACCTGTGTACCACGAACAGACAACTTACCCTGACTGATTTTTTTAAGATCAGGGGTAATCACTCGAGTAACTGAATCACTCCACCCATTTGGTGCGGATACAGGGCGGATTTGGATTTTATCGACCACTTGATCATTGCCATACACTGATCTTAATTTGGCAAGAATGGCTTGTTTGGTCATATCATTGGGCACAGCACCCTCAACAATGATCGGGGCAGCAAATGCGTGCAAAGAAAAAAATAAGCTTGAAATAACCGTGATGCTTTTTAATCGTTTTATTTTCATATCATTTTTCATCTATAAAAGTTTGCCTAAAGATTTTCATGCCCTGAGTCAAACTCAACTGACGCTCACACAACGATTGTTCAAGTGCCGCCAAGCCAGCATTTTGCTCTAAATAGGCATCGATCCAGTGTGGTTGAAGTAGAGATACCCAGTGATCATTTTGCATATTTTGATTAAAAATATTGCTCAATGCCGTGATATCCGCACCCTGAAAACCAAACAACAAAACTGGAGAATCTTGATGCAAAATACCCATTAAAATTTCAGTATTACTTTTTTCTAAGAATCGCCCAATCAGATTGACCCAAAACGCTGCTATCTCATAACTATAACTTGGATTATTAATCGGTAAAATCAGTACCTTAGATAACTTACTAGTACCATGCTTGAGTACAGGTTGAAGTAATAAGCCTAAGCCCATCATACTTTGAGCCAATTCGTATGGCGTCACTTTCATCATTTGAGCAAACGAATGCATCGTATGATGTTCGAAAAAATCCTGCGTCTTTATTTCAGGAAGCACTTGAATCTCATGATCAATATTACCCAATTTTGTGAGTAAAATTTCAGGATCATTAATCGTTCTAAATACACGGTTTTTCTGAAATAAATCAATCAGCACAGGCTTATATTTATAGGGAGCGTATAACAAGTTTTGAAATGGTTGGTCAACTTCTAAAAGATGACTCAACACCATAGGAAACTGACGACCTGAACTGTCTTCACTGGTCACCATATTGGCAACCAAAAACATTCTTTCCCGAGGATTGGCAATAAAGAAATCTAATGGTGCGAGTGTTTGATAAGCCTCATCAAAATTAGGTTCACGCATTGCAATTTCTAATGCCTCAGTAATCCATTGATCCAAAACCTGAATCAATGAATATTGCCCTTTGGTTTTAAGGAAATCTCCGCGAGCAGGGCATTTTCCATAATACAATGGTGTCGACTTTATCATTTGCATACTTGAATCCCTCTTTCTGAATAATTTCCTTTTATCATTGAGTTACCCCACCATGATTTGCTGTAGTGTTTGCAGCAGGTGCTGTGGATGGTGATGCAGGTGTCGCTTGAGGTTTTGCTGTACTCGGTTGTGTAGGTGCAGATGGTGATGTTGCTGTACCACCAAATGGTGAAGCTGCTTTTGGATTCGGTACTGCACTTGCTGGTGCTTGTTGTGCGGCAACAACAAGTTGTGCTTTTGGACTGGTGACACGATCAACCAACTTCAATCCGACATAGCCACGATTTGAACCAATCGGATTTGATGCATTACCACTAATCAAACGGAATTGAAGTTTGACAAATAAGTCCGCATTTTGTCTGCTTGCCCATGTCATTTCAAAACTGCCATTCAATGGCTTACGTTGTGCACTATCAATCAGCTTGTTAATACCATATTCACCCGGTTCTTCGAAAATAGTGTGTGTCTGTCCGTCCAAATCAATCGCAGTAATTCGAGCGCCTGGAATAGAGTTTGGATTTGGCCAAATAAAGTTCACCCATTGTTGAACACCATTTTCATAAACCAAACGTTGTCCATCAATATCAATGGTATAAGACAATAATTTATTGTTTGGTAAAGGATAGAACTGGAAGTTTGACTGATTGGTCGGTGCAGAAGTACCTCCACCTCCTGCTGTAGCAGTACCATTCACAGGTGTCGTATATTGTTCAAAAGCAGTAACAAACTCAGGATTTAAACCGATTCCCATGTTCTTCCATGTTTTAGAAGACAAGGTATAACCACGGCGAATCACAAATGGTTCGAGCGTTTCTTTGACGAATCTAGAAATACTTCCGTTATCCCCAAAAATCTGACCAATTTCATTACTGGTGGCTTGAATTGTACCTGATGAGTTGAATGGTACTTTTTGTGCAAGCGTTTGATTAAATGGTTGATACGCTTGAAGTGACCATAGTTTATTAATTTCATCCTGTGCAGGAACCAACAAACTATCAAAGGATTGAGTCAATGGGCTTACCAATAACTTTTGTACCATCTGCTGATCTAATTCTCCCAAACCAACAGTTAATTTTTCATCAACCACTTTTTGCGTTGCATTAAATACAGAACTTTGATCATTAATGGTTGCTTTCGCCAATGCCAAAGCACTTGGTCCAAAATCGCCTGCACTGCGTAAATCATTTAACTTACTTCTCACCTGAGCCATATTTTGTAAATAGTCATCAAGCAAAGATTTGTCTTGTAAGTCATCACGTTTACGGATCAGTTGATAAAACACTTGGAACTGTTGAGAAATTTCTCCTTGTTGTTGATTTGATGCACGTTGAACATCCTCAGTTTTACCTTGCCCTAAAACTTTACGTTTAAACCAAGCAATAAAACCTGTTTGTGGTGCTGCCAATTCAGCTTGAACCACTGGATTGTCCCAACTGGTTTCTTTAGCTACACGGTCTATATAAGTACGAATTGGAGAGTTTTGTGGCTCACCTAATACATCCATGATCTTGGTTTGCTGAGCAAAATCAGGGCCTTTGGCATAGTGCGTTGCATTGATAAATTTTTTCCATTCAGCAATATATTCTTGCTTATATAGTTTTGTCAGTTGTTTACGGATTTGATCTGGACTGCCACTAAATGTTAAGTCATCAGACTGTGTACTATTTAATACCCAATCTCTGGTATCCGTAGGTTTGTTTGCAGCTTCTTCGATCGCTTTATCAACATATTCATCCCATGCTTTTTGTGAGAACACACCAGGTAAGGCATATCCTCCTAACATGACATTACGATTTGCTTCGCCCACGATCTGCGCCACAGTGATCGCTGGATAACGTACCGCAGCACGCATTTTAATTTCGTTATAGACACGATCACGCGCAGGCATACCACGAACAACAGAAAGCAACACTTGGCGAGATTGATCTACCAATTGAGCATCTGATTCCAATACTGGGAATTTTTTATCATTCGCCAAAGTCATTGAATAACTTAAAATCTTTTCCGCTTTCTGCATCATTTCACCACGTGGCATTTGACCACGGTTGGCATCTAACCATGAACGCCAGAAGCGAGTGACTTGATCACTTAAATGACTTGCATCCATATATTGTGGATTACTCATCATCAAATAAGCTTTCAGTGCATTGTATGCATCTTGTGGATTGGTATCTAAAGGTTCAGAAGCAATTTGACTCGATGAAGTTTGCTTAATTTCTACATTGACATGATTTTGTTTGAGCACTTGTTCATTGTTTTTAACACGCTGTAAAAACTGAGCTATATTCTGCTGACTTGGTGTAAGTACAATTTGTTTAACACCTTTTAGATATTCAGCTTTTAACTTTTCTCTTAACTCATTACCCTGATACAGACCAAATGAAAACTTCAATGGGCGATGTGCATCGAAATCATCCAATTGCTCTAAACGTTGTTGCAAGATCAATAAAGAATCTATTTGAGTAGACAGCTCTTGACCTGAACTTTGCTCCATTTGCACAACTTTGTTTAAATCTGCTTGAACATCTGCAATCAACTGTTGGTTGTTACGATATGACCAAACCCATAAACCAAGGATAATCGACACCCCTAACAACGCCGCAATAAAACCTAAATAACGCTTACGTTTCGTCGTAGGGTTAATATGTTGTTTCACCAAGTTTTTATCTTTCAGAATCACTTCTGAGAATAAACCTTTTAAGAAATAACCATGGTTTTGAGAAATAGAATTTTGCGGAATACCGTGTTCACTATTTGGGATTTTAGACAGTTGAAAATCGTCCACAATCTGTTCCGTCATTGGGCTTTCAATCACACCTTCTTGTAAGGCACTGGTGAAATAGAAACCACGGAATACAGGTTTAAATTGATACGGATTTTCTTCAAATAATGTCCCAATAAAAGTTTTTAAAACAGGCTTTAAAGTCTTAAATTCCAGTGGGAATGTCATCACACTTGGAGAGATATTCTGCGCATGACGACGGCTTAAATGCGTCGTACTCACCCCTTTTAAACCATCATATAAAATATTGTAGTGCTTCTCGAAATGTTCCACGGCATTATTCAATGACTCAGGGTCATAAGGCAGTGTTGCACCCCAAACTTGGTCGAACTCAGCAGCTTCATAACATTCAAAAAATTCTGTGAATCCAGCAATCAAATCCATTTTTGAAAAAACTAAATAAACAGGTGCAAAAATTTCTAAACGTTCAGTTAAATCTTGAATACGTGCTCTTAAGCTTTTTGCCAATTTAATTGATTTTTCAGGGCTTTGGCTGACCAATTCAGCCACACTCACAATCACAATTAAGCCGTTGATTGGAGCTTTAGAACGATTCTTTTTGAGAATACTGAGGAAACCCAACCATTCAGAATGATCTTCCGAATAGACTGAATAACGACCAGCTGTATCCAACAAGACCCCTTCTGTTGAAAAGAACCAATCACAATTACGTGTACCACTTAAACCAGAAGACACCACTTTTTGATGTGTTTCTTCGAATGGAAACTTTAAGCCCGAATGGTAAATCGCAGAACTCTTCCCTGCCGCAGGGTTACCAATCACCATATACCATGGCAACTCATAAAGCGCAGCATTACCACTTTTATCACCCAATTTTGATTTACGAATCAATTGGATGGAATCTTTCATTTGCTGATTAATCAGCGTTAATTCTTCTTTATCTTTTTGCTTACCGTATTCAGCCGTATTGTCTTGTTCAATCGCTTCAGCTAGTGCTTCACCTTGTTCAGCATGTTTACGGCGTTGAAATAACCAATAGATCCCATAAATGATCAACCCAAGTACATAGGCAGCCATCATCATCACAAAATATTTACGTGGTACGGCACTGTACGAAGATACGATTGCAACAAATATCGACAGCGCAATAATCGCTTTCGGATTTGTTACGTACTGCCAAACAAAACCTAATATTGTATATATCATTTTCTCTATTTCTTTCTAAATTATCTGTAATGTCTATGCAAACTCAGTCCCAACCACAACTTGAGTCTGTTGATGATCTGCACTATATACATAAGCAAATAAAGCCTCATCTAACTGTAAACTCAACATAAAGCTGAAGATTTTAGATAATGCTTGGGTATGCCCTAAACTCTCTTTACTATAAATATAATGATGTGCTTCGATCGCTGTATCCGCGAAGTTTTGTTCCAATTTCTTTAATTGTTTAAAATCGGTCTGATCATCCAAAACCAAAACAAATGGCTGCTCTTGAGCAAACTGTTCACTCAGGTCTAAATTTAAATGTTTTAATGTTTTTACTGCTTGATTTGAATTTAAAGTAATACGAATCGATTTACTGACCTGTATATTTTGTAATTCAACCTTTGAATTACCAATACAACAGGTACTAATATATTCTGACGGAATATATTTTTCACTCATCCAAGTACGATCATCGACCGTTTCTTGGTCAATTTCTGAATCTACAGCAATCAACAATGATACTTCTGAATCCTGCAATTCAATTCTTTTCAATAATTTAATCCAATCTTGATAAGCTGTTGTCTCTCCCCAATAGTGATATTCCGTATCAAACTGTTGATCGATAATGCCCAGTTCAGTTAAGTAATGATGGATCAGCTCTGATCCTTCTGTTTCATTCCACGCATGAAATAAATTTTCAGGCAAAATTAGATGGACATTTAAACGATTCAATCGTGGAACTGCTTCAACTGTAGCTTGTTCTGTAGTTTCGTCATCATATTCTTGATTTGGGTTTATCCAAGCCGGATGCATACGATATTCAAGTGCCAATTTAGCATCATAAAACATCGCTGAATTTTTGAGTTGTTCTGCGATTTGATACAAGGTTTCAGTATTTTGTTCTAACTGTTGCTGAATCAGTGTGGTCATCCGCTTTTGGCGATTCGATATACTGGATTCAACATCTTCCAAATCATCTTCAATTTCTTGAATTCGATAAGACAGAATAGGTAGCCCATATCCGTTTACTAGTTTTTGGTCCAGCTCTGCACTTATACCCTCTTTTAACTGGTTCAAATGCATTTCATTTTCACCCAAAGCACTCAGACTCGAAGCGGCATATACTTTTAAACTCACCGATTCTATTTCTTCCTCAGTGATCTCTTCAGCTTCTTGTTGTTGCTCTGAACGTTTTTGCTCTTCTAATTGTTGTTGCTCTTTCTTTTCTTGACGACCGCTATACCATTTTTTGATGATGACAGGTGCCATAACCAACATCGTGATACCAAGCGGGATTAAACCAAAAAAAATAAGAAAATCTGACCCACTTGGATCATATTTGGTATCACGCCAATAAAACACCACAACCAATGAAACCAACACAAGCATGCTGATGAAGGTTCCAAGAATTAATTTAATCATCTATGACACCCCAATGAGCGAATAGCACGTTTCATCATTATCACTTTGTAGTTTAGGCATCACAAAAGCACCTTGCGCCAAACCCACTTGAGTCTTAGAACTCAACTGCAAAGGCTGAACTTCTTCTTTAGCCAGAATCAATCGAAGATCAACCAATAAAGTTGGGCTACACCAACTTTGCAAAATTTTCTTTAATTTTTTACTGTGTTTTTTCTTTGGTAAAAAGTCTAAATACTGGGCATAACTCAAAGGACCGATTTGAATTTCAATCTTGCCGTCAATTTGACGAATAGTTTCACCACAAAAAGTATTTACCCCCAGTAAAAAAGGCTGCTGACCACCCAATTTTGTTCTTTGCTCATCGCCTAACTTAAATTTTTCAGGAATATATTCTTTGACTTCTACCGACTCATTAAAAACACAGGCAAGCATCGTTTTCAATGCATGTGCTGTATTATTTTGCCCTTGCATCAAGCCTGCAAATTCAGCGAAATAATCATCTAAATCATCTTGCTGATGCTGATTACGAATATAGCCATTCAGCGCATGCAAAATATCTAAATAGTGATTTTCTTTTTCTACTTCATATCGCACAGGCAAGTTATAACTCAGACTAGCATCGACAAACTGAGCGGTAAGCTTATGATTGAATAAACCTAGAAATTTCTGTATCTCAACACGCTGCTTACGTGGTGCCTGTTTAACTTTATTGGTATAGGTATAAGGCATCGCACCCTGCATACCTGTTAAACCTACAATCAGATTGGTGATCTGGATCTTTTCATCATCTTGTAGCAAAGACTCAACTTCATGCTTTGGAAAATTGAGGTTCAGTGAACATTCAAATTGAAAGTCATCAGACCAATTTTTCAGTGTCGAAACTTGAGGAGCATGTCGTAACAAACGCGTGGTTTGAACAAATTCATAGGCTGTAGGTGTTTTAAAAAGCTCATCTACTACAGAAGCTTCTTGCCACCAACGTTCTGTGCGCATTGGTATAACTCCTGTTTAGTATTATGATCTCGGACAAAAACATCCACAAAACTGTTCATTTGTACTTTTAAATTGAAAATATGACTGATCAACTGGCTGAAAATATACAAACTATGCCCACGGAAAACTTGAGCATCAATATCGATTAGAACTTTGACGCCTCGAACAAACATCGGGAACGGTTTTGCTTCGACTAACTTATGGGTAATCTCAAATTCAATGGTTTTAATCGCATCAATAATTAAATGATTTTCTTTAGATTTTGGTAAGTTATAAAGTTCTAATAATTCTTTAATATGACTCACTGCATCGCCTTTCATCAGCGCCAAAGTATTTAAAGAAAGATGCGAAATAATGCGCCATTGTTCATTTTTATTTTTTTCAAATTGAAATGGTTCTGTCGGTCTTTTCAGAACCAATGCGCGGCGAGCAATGGTACTGTCATTCAAATTCAAGACATTATTCGACTGCCCCAATGCTTCATGTGGCAGATCACGATTTGAGCACAATAGCTTACAACTCACAAAATCAGACTTAATGCTTTGTGGCTCGAGATCTTTAGAGATAATTGAATAACCCGTTTCTACGAACTGATTTTGTAAAATCGTTGGATTCAGTGCATAAAAAAACTGAACATCATCGCCATGATAATGACTCATTGCAAAAAATGGCAAGATTGGATAAATCACCTGATCTTGATTACTTTTCTCACGAATCAAATTCATCTCGACAATCGAATAAACTTGATAAAATTCAGGATGATGTGCATCTGTAATTAAAGGATATTCTAAATTTTTATGATTGATTTTTTGTGGTTCAGCTTGCTTTTCAAATAGATTGACAACTGGGCTCGTAAACAATTTAAAATTCGCCACATTCAATTCTGAATAATTACGAATAATTGCTTGATCATTTAAATTGAGTTTTAAATGAATTTGAATTTCAAAACTCTGCTGTTCTGATTTTAAGTGCTTAAGAACATCTAAATTCAAATTTAAATAACTGAATTTTTCAGGAAAGCAAAAATATTCAATCAACAAACGATAAGCATGATGTGTATGCTGATCGATAGGCAATATACTTTCATTTTCATCAAAACCCATGACTTCAAATGGATTTTTAATTGAAATGACTTTTTGATTTATCCGCAGACTAAAACTGGTATCCTTATGAAAGATATGATCTAGAACTTGTAGCGGAAAATTTGAAATTGCATCTAAATAAATGGGGAGCTTCTCAAGCTTTAACCAATTCTTAGCAGGATTTAACAAATCAAATTTTAAATTTAAAGTCGCATTTTGATTGAGGTGAATATGCGCACTCGGATTGGTTTGAAAACTTAAACTTTCTAATTGGATCGGTAAAAGGCGGACTTCAGCACTCGTCGTAAACTCGCATTGCACACCTTTAAAACTTCTAGACTTTAACGACGTTCCTTTAGCAATTACATGTGCTTCTGTAAGTTGTTTTTGTTTATTAATATCTTCAAAGCTGACAACAGAACAAGCTGGAAAATGGCGTAAATATTGAGGGAACATCACCTCAAATAAAGAACGAGTAAAAATATCATAACTATCGGCTAATTTTTTATCGATACGCGCAGCAATTAAGGAAAAGGCTTGAATCAAACGTTCGATATGAGGATCATCAATTTGTTCTTGGTTTAATGATAATCGCTGTGCAATTTTAGGATATTTATCTGCAAATAAACGGGACTGCTGTCCAAATTCTTGTAGTTGCTTTTCATAATACGGTAAAAGTTCTTCGATCACGACATACCCACTTTATATTTTTAAGATTTTGCTGAAATTTCATATTGTTGTGTTGTTGGTTTAAGTAAGGCATCAAAAATTACGGGTTCATACAGTGGGTGGATATTTAAGTAAGCTTGAATACTTAAACATAAAGACCCTACATTTTGGTCATCTAATTGCATTTCTACTTTAATTTGCTTTAATCGAGGCTCATGTGCGGCAATGGATTGTTCTATTGATTGGCAAATCGTATCTCGGTCTGTTGGATTTGCAGTAGAAAGTCCTACAAAATCAATAATTCCAAATTGAACAATTGACTTTTTTGCCTGAGGATAATCATCAAAATCTGTATCAAGTTTGGCTATACGTGTATTCAGTAAGTCTTCTAAATCTTGAGCAACGGAATCTCTCAGCTCTTTTAATGAAAGCCCTTTGCTATACTCATCTTCAACGATTAAACGATCAAATAATGTAGATCGAAATCCATAGGGGTAAAGTTGATCTAAATTCATAGATTAAATTCTTATGTAGAGTAACAGAAGGGACATTGATGCCCCTTCTGTCTTACATCTAATTACGCATTGAATGCTGCTGTATTTGTAGATAGAGACCATTTAGAAACAACAGTACCTTTAGCATTTCCGCTAATATCTTGTTGTAAATAAGTCCATTCTACTGCTGCATATTTCAAACCAAATGATTCAGTTGGTACACCTTCTTCATTTACAGAAGGAGTTACACTTGAAATCAGTACATGTTTCAATTTGATTTGAAGATATTTGATACGCTTTTCACCATTTGCACGATAAAAATCAACTTGTACTTCATCAAATGTATAACCAGCAGAAGAAGCTTCCCAAAGTTTTGGACTTGTTGCATCCAAATCTTTAACGAAAACCATATCTGAATGCTCTACACGTTCAGCAGTATGACCACCAACGCTTGATGAAGTAGCAGATTTTGGTTGACGAATATTATGAGACCAAGAATTAACTTCTAGCCAATTTTTGTGCTCAGAATCACGCGACTCGCCATCTACTTTGTATTTACCTTGAAAACGAACGTATATATCTTTCATTGGAATTACCCTTATTTTTTAAAGTTATTATTTAGCTACACTCTAATTTAATTCGAGGACTGAGGTAACTCAGTAACAAGTCGCAATGAAACCGACAACTCATCCAGCTGGAAATGTGGTCTTAAAAAAACCACAGACTTGTAGTGGCCTGGCTCAGCAGGATTTTCTACAACTTTTACAGAAGCCTCACGAAGCGGATATTGCGCTTTAGCTTCCTGTGAAGCTCCATCATCTAGGAGTACATATTGTGACAACCACTCATTCAGGAAAGCCTCAATATTTCCCGCAGATGCAAAACTACCGACTTTATCGCGCATCATTGCTTTCAAATAATGTGCAATACGAGAAACAGCCATAATGTATTGAATCTGACTCGACAACGAAGAATTCGCATTGGCTGTATCACTATCATATTTCTTCGGCTTTTGAGTCGATTGCGCACCAAAAAATGCAGCGTAGTCCGTATTTTTACAGTGAACTAACGGAATAAAACCTAGATCGCTTAATTCTTTTTCACGTCGATCAGTAATCGCTATCTCAGTTGGGCATTTAAATGCAACTTCACCATCATTAGTTTTGAACGTATGTACTGGTAAGCCTTCAACCATGCCACCACCTTCAACACCACGAATCGCAGCACACCAACCATGTTGATCAAATGCATTAGTTAAGCGTGTACCAAAAGCATATGCAGCATTCATCCATAGATATTCATCATGGTTTTGACCTGAAACATCTTCTACAAAATTAAAGCCTTCCGTTGCCCAACCTTCTTTAGGATCATAAGGCAAACGTCCTAAAACTCTCGGCATTGT
Source organism: Acinetobacter sp. WCHAc060025 (assembly GCF_004209355.1). Taxonomy (NCBI): domain Bacteria; kingdom Pseudomonadati; phylum Pseudomonadota; class Gammaproteobacteria; order Moraxellales; family Moraxellaceae; genus Acinetobacter; species Acinetobacter sp. WCHAc060025. The sequence goes on from NZ_SGSX01000005.1 coordinate 192,043, forward strand.
CAAAGCAACATAGCGAGAGTCATCACTTTCACGGAAAGAACGCCATTGTACGTATTCTGCTGTTTCAAAAACTTTTGAAACATCACGTGGACGATCAATATCGGTAAATGACTCTAATCCCAACATATTACTACTTGCAGCCGAGATAAACGGTGCATGAGCTGCCGCCGCAACATGTGACATCTGTTCCAATAGGTACATATCTGAAGGCGTACGGTCAAATTCAAAATCACCAATTAATGTTGCATATGGTGCTCCACCAAATGAGCCATATTCTTCTTCATAGACTTTTTTGAATAACGTACTTTGATCGAAATCTGTCGCACCTTGGAAATCTTTCACCAACTCTTTTTTCGTTGTATTCAACATACGAATTTTAATTAAAGGATTCGAAGGTGATTCTTGACAGAAATAATATAAACCGCGCCAAGTCGATTCAATTTTCTGAAATTGTTCGTGATGCATGATTTGGCTGAGTTGCTTTGAGATTAATGCATCAATTTCAGCGATACGTTTATCAATCGACAAAGACATATTCTCAGAAACAGTAATTGTTCCCGCCATCACCTCTTTGGCTAATTCACCAATCAAGCTTTTGGCACGATCATGCTCTTCATCATTACGTGCAATTCGACTACGTTCTACAATTGAATCAAGTAAACCAATCTCTTCTACAGCTGTATCTTGTTGTGCATTATTTGCTTGTAAATTACTCATGATCAGGACCCGCCTCTGCACTTAATTTACGAATCTGATCAGTGTTTTGTAAAACTTCATCAAGCAAATCTTCTAAACGTTCACTATTCGAAATTTTATTTCTCAAGTCAGTTAAACGCTCACGTGCCTCAACCAATTTTTTCAGAGGATCTACCTGCTGTACAACATTCTCAGGTCTAAAATCTGCCATTGATTTAAATGTCAAATCAACTGACATACGGCCACCTTCTTCAGTCAAAGTGTTTTCGACTTGATAAGCTGCTCGTGGAGACAATGATTCCATAACTTCATCAATATTTTCTAAATCAACATTGACGAATTTTTTATCTTTTAATTTCGTTTTCTCTAATTCTGAAGCTGCAGAAAAGTCACCTAAAACACCAACAACAAAAGGAAGTTCTTTTACTTCTTTGCCGTCACCAACTTCTACATCATAGGTAAGTTGAACTCGAGGTGGTCTAATTCTTTGCAATTTCTTCTGTACACTTTCACGTTTTGCCATGTGTATTATCCTTATCTAATCCAAACTTTAATATTATTTCAAATCACCAAAAGGGTTTTTTGGTGCAGATGTAGCAGGCTGTGCTTTGGGTGGCTTAACTGACGGCGCAACTGTTGTCACAGCTCGCGTTGGTGTAGTTGGACGCAAGGTTTTAGCTGGCTTAACTTTTGCTGGTTTTGTTGTCTTGGTTACTGAAGATGCTTGACTTTCCTGTTTTTCAACCAAAACAGCTGCTGGTGCTGCACTTTTAACAGCATCAACGAAACTCTTGGCAACTGGATAGGTTTTTTCTTCAGACAAATATCTAACTTCGGTATTGATCATTTTATTCAAAGCATCCTTTGCAAGGCTAATGCCTGCAAGAAATTTAACATCAGTCAGTGTTGTGCTTTGTATATTTTGACCTTCCAAAAAATTCACGAGTTGCAATGCTTTATCATTTTTCCCAAGTTGCTGAAATTTTTCAGCAGCTGATACCAAAAGCATGTCCTTATTATCTTTATTTTTCTTATCACAAACTTGAGCATAGATCGACAAGAGCTCTGGGCTCGTTTCACCTGCCACGACTGGATAATCTTTAATACACGATTTTTTTAGTTTGATTTCATCATCTGCGTAAGTGAAACTAGTCACAAGTGATGCTCCAAGAACTAAAAAGCATGAAATAAAATTCTTATTCAAAACTAACCTCAATATTCTCATAATTTCAGTTTTTCAATGATTTACTATAGATGTTTTATAGGTTTGTATATTTAAAACTGCTATGTTTATTTTAAAATTTCTTCAAAATAAAACTAAAAAAAACCTAACCCGTCAAGTTAATTTTCGTATCAAAAATATAAATTATTAATTTTTAATACTTTTTATGAAAAATAAATAATATACACAATATGACACCTTCACAAAAATTATTTTTTATGTAAAATATTTTTTAGACGAATTTTGAAAATTATTAAGTCTTTGATTTTTATATACTAATATAAATTTAAAGTATTGCCAGTTAGAAAATTTATAATTTAGTCACTAGAAAACAGTGTATTCATGAGAGAAAAAAATGACAGATTTAAAAGTTTTAATTAAAAAACTATCAACTTCATCTCGTACTTCATTAGAACAATCTGCAAATTTATGTGTAAATCATCAAAATTTTGAAATCGAAATTGAGCATTTTTTTGTCAAATTATTAGAACAACCACAAAATGATATTGAAATATTACTAAACAAATACAAAATCTCTAAAGATGGTTTAGTTGCCGATTTACTTGAATGTATTTCGCAACTCCCAAAAGGAAATACGCGTACTCCTATCTTTTCAAAATCTATAGTTCGGCTGTTAGAACAAGCATGGTTATTAGCTTCAGCTGAACAAGATCCTGTCATCCGAAGTGGTCATTTGTTGATTGCCCTTCTTACAGCATCTGATCTTTATCAAATTGCGATTCGGGCGTCTAGTTTATTTGATCTGTTCCCGATCGATACAATGAAGCATAAGTTTCTAGAAATTTGCTTGAACAGTTCTGAAAATATTCAAGTGAATAATCAGGAGAATGATGCTCAAGAAGTAGCAGTTAATACTAAATCAGATAATGTAACTAAAAAAACACCAGCATTGGATCAATTCACGATTAATTTAACTGAAAAAGCCAAAAAAGGGGGCATTGACCCTGTCATTGGCCGTGAATATGAAATTCGCTTAATGCTCGATATTTTAATGCGTCGACGTCAAAACAACCCGATTTTGACAGGTGAACCTGGTGTTGGTAAGACTGCTGTTGTTGAAGGCTTAGCTTTAAAAATTTCCCAAAACCAAGTCCCTGATGCATTAAAAAATGTGCAAGTACATTCCTTGGATATGGGACTGTTACAAGCAGGTGCAAGTGTTAAGGGTGAGTTCGAAAATCGCTTAAAACAAGTCATTCAAGAAGTCCAACAATCAGCACATCCGATTATCTTATTTATAGATGAAGCACACACTATGATTGGTGCTGGTGGGCAAGCTGGGCAAAATGATGCAGCGAATTTATTAAAGCCTGCGCTTGCACGTGGTGAGTTAAGAACAATCGCGGCAACAACTTGGGCTGAATATAAACAGTATTTTGAGAAAGATGCAGCTTTAAGTCGTCGCTTCCAAGTGGTTAAAGTTGAAGAACCTACTGAAGAAGTGGCAATTGATATGCTACGTGCCATGATCCCAGTCATGGCAAATCATTTTAATTTACGTATTGATGATGAAGCGATCGTAACAGCAGTTCATTCATCACATCGTTATATCAGTGGTCGCCAACTACCAGATAAAGCGATTAGTGTACTTGACACAGCTGCTGCACGTGTTGCACTGACTCAAAATGCTCAACCGGTGAAACTAGATCAGCTTAAAGCACAACAGCATAATTTGAATCTTGAATTAAACATTATTGAAAATGAGCACTTGCATAATCCTATTCATGACGAGCGCTTAACTCAACTCAAAGCATCTTTGGATGTTCTCAATCAAGATATTGAAAATACTGAAAAGCAGTGGCAAACCGAACTTCATTTTATTCAACAAATTCAAGGCTTAGAACAAGGCGAAACTGCTGACCAACAAACGACAAAGGATGAAATTCTAAAAATTCGTTCGCAGCTACACGAATCCCAAGGTCAAGAACCTCTTGTTTTTGAACGTGTTAATGCACAGATCATCAATGAAATTATTTCTGATTGGACAGGTATTCCTGTCGGAAAAATGGTCAATGATGAGATCAAACAGATTTTAAGTTTAGAAGAAAAGCTTGAACAGCGTGTGATGGGACAAGACTATGCACTTCATCAACTGGTTCAAGGTATTAAGACCTCAAAAGCGCGTTTAGAAGACCCGAATAAGCCACAAGGTGTATTCATGCTTGTCGGTCCGAGTGGTGTGGGTAAAACAGAGACTGCTTTAGCACTTGCAAATGAACTCTATGGTGGTGAGTCACACCTCATCACCATCAATATGTCTGAGTACCAAGAAGCACATACAGTTTCATCCTTAAAAGGTGCGCCTCCAGGCTATGTCGGTTATGGTCAAGGTGGTGTACTGACAGAAGCTGTGCGTCGTAATCCGTATAGTGTTGTGCTATTGGACGAAATCGAAAAATCTCACAGTGACGTGCAAGAGCTTTTCTATCAAGTATTTGATAAAGGCACACTTGAAGATGGCGAAGGTCGTGTGATTGATTTTAAAAATACCACGATTTTACTCACCTCAAATACTGGCTCAAATGCCATTATGCAAGCTTGCCTTAACCAGCCTGTTGAAGAGTGGCCAAATGCAGACGAACTGATCGAACAGCTTAAACCAAGTTTATACAAACAATTCAAACCTGCTTTCCTTGGTCGTATGCGAATTGTGCCGTACTTCCCACTTCATGATGATCTTTTAGTCCGTATTATCGTGCATAAATTAGGCAAAATTACTGCGCGTTTAGAAAAACAATATGAAACAAAAGTTACGCATAGTGATGATTTAATTGAATTGATTTTAAGTCGTTGCACTGAAGTCGATAGTGGTGCACGCAATGTAGACAATATTTTAAACTCTACAGTACTACCAGCTTTAGCCACTGAAATCTTGGTTGCATTGGCTGAGCAAAAACTTCCAAAGACAATTCATATCGATGTGAAAGATGATGAAATCATTTACCTTTTAGATCCACAAGACAAAGTCGCTAAGAAAAAAACCAGTAAAAAGACAAAGAGTGTGGAAGCTTAAATATACGAGTATAGAAAATGGATATTAATTTAGACGCATTATTAGAACCCCTATCAGAAGAACATCCATGTGGTGATGATTTATCATTTTCCAATGATTTTCATGACATTAAAAAAGCACGCACGCATGATGATCCTTTGCTTGACCAAGGTGATTGGGTTGCCGAACCGAAACAAGCAGATTGGTCATTTGTAGCAGACAAAACCGTTCAATTATTGTCAGAAAAAACCAAAGATATCCGCCTACTTACGTGGTTGACGGAAGCTTGGGCAAATTTATATGGTTTTGAAGGTCTAATCAAAGGGCTTGAACTTAGTCACCGTGTATTGGAACAGTATTGGCTCAAGCTTCATCCTGAAATTGAAGATGACGATTTGGATCAACGACTTGGCTTATTACAAGGGTTTACAACCCAACTTCCGAACTTAATTAAGAATGTTCCACTGATTAATATTCAGCCATTCTACTCTCTTGCGCAGTATGAAAGTTTTTTACACTTACAAAATACTCGACGCAAACAAGCTGAAGATTCAGATAGTGTAGAAGCTTCTGTAGAATTGGACCAATTCAATCAAGCACTTTTTAATACTTCTCGTACCTTTCAATACCAAAGTTATCAGCAATTTCAAGAAATTTTGCAGCACTGGAATATTATTAAACAAGTCCTTGACGCTTTAATGGAGTTAGAAGCGCCTAGTTTCGCGAGTATTGATTCACAACTTGAAAATATTCAAATGAATCTGAAAAAAATCTATAAAGCAGAATCATTTGGAAGTACGACTCACGTCGCGGCTACTGAAGATAATCCCGTACAAGCTAATCCTGTAGCAACAAATGAAAACCTTGCGCATCCTATTGTTCAGCAAGCTCAAGGCTTTCAGCCTCAACCGCAAAGCCATTTACAAAATCGTGAACAAGCGATGCGTGTTTTACAAGATATTGCAGATTATTTTCAAACCAATGAACCACATAGCCCAGTCAGTTATATGCTACAAAAAACCATTAAGTGGAGCCAAATGCCTTTGCATGAATGGTTAACTCAAGTCATTAAAAATGAAAACCCTCTTGATTCTATTCAAGAATTGTTGGGTGTAAACCAAAATAATGAATCTTCAGAGTGGTAATAATTTATGTTTAAAGCAGAAAAAATACTTTGGGGTGAAGGTTTATTTTTAAGACCACAGCATTTCCAATTACAAGATAGCTATCAAGAACAACGTTTAAATCATACGATTCGCTCAACAATTCCATATCCTTACGGAATAAAAAATTTACGCTTTGATGAAACTCAGCTCGGTACACATATCCTTGCTTTAGAACAGATCGACATGATTTGGCAAGATGGTGAGATTTATCAAGCACCTGCTAAAGATTTATTACCACAGCCAATCTTATTGGATGAGCTAAATTTACGTGGTGAAATGGTCATCTATTTGGCTTTACCGTTGTTACAGCCAAATAAGAAAAATCTTTCAGATGATCTAGATAAACAACCTGCACGTTATCATTCCTATCTCAATGAAACGCATGATTTATTTACTGATGCGACACCAGCTGAGATTACATTCCTCAGACGTCGTACTGAATTCAAACTTTTTGATGTCCAAGCTGATCCGAATCAAGACTTGGATGGTTTTTTATATTTAGCGATTGGTAAAATAAAAAGACATAGTTCTGGCAGTTTTGAATTAGATACGAAATATATTCCACCGATTTTACATATCCAATCTAACGAAACATTGCTGTCGAATCTAAAACGTACGTTGAATGTCGTTCGTGCAAAAATTAAAATGATTCAAACCAATAATCGTGAAAATGAACAAAAGCTGATTGAATTTCGTTCTGGTGATATTGTTTCTTTCTGGTTGGTCAATGCATTAAATACAGCACATGCAACATTAAACCATCTATTACAGAATCCGCAAATTCACCCAGAAAAATTATTCTTTGAATTATTACGTTTAACAGGCTCTTTGTTAACATTTTCAACGGCATATGAAGTTGAACATTTACCTCAATACCAACACCATAATTTACAAGATAGTTTTACCCAGCTCGATAAAATTTTACGTGAACTTTTAGATACGATTATCTCGAGCCGTTATATCAGCATTGCACTAAAAGAAATTCGTCCATCTTATTGGGTTGGAAGTCTTGAAACAGATAAAATCACCAAAGAAACTAGGCTGTATATTGCTGTATCTAGCAGTATGATGCAAACCCATGAACTGATTCAGATCGTTCCATTGCGCTTTAAAGTCGGTAATACCGTCGATGTTGAACAACGTGTGGTCGCGGCTCTTCCAGCAATTCCAATTCATCATTTGGTTCAGATTCCAACCGCAATCCCAGTACGTTCAGGTGTGAGTTATTTTGAAATAGAACCACATCATGAAATGTATCAACGCATGCTTGATTCAGAAACAATCTGTATCTATGTCCCTGCGGGATTCCAAGACATTAGTATTGAATTAATCGCTGTGATGAATGGGTAAGGAGAATAATTAAATGAATCAAAATAATGCAGCTCCTTCACTATTCGATGATGGACAAATTGGTATCGGTTCTTTACCGCAACAATCTAAAAATACGCAAGCAACAAATTTGGTCGACTTGCTTCATGATGGTTTTTATATCGTATTCCTGATTAAAAATCAGTATGTCCCTGAAAATGCAGATCGTTTTAAAGAGAAGATTTTAGATTTACTCAATCGTTTTGAACATCAAGCGAAAAAACTACAGTTTTCACCTGAAGATATTCATGATGCGAAGTATGCCTATTGTGCACTACTTGATGAAACTATCGTGACACAACAAGATCCTGCATTTTTTAATCTGCAAAACCATTGGTTGATTAGCCCACTACAATTGACTTTGTTTGGTTCACAGCTTGCAGGTTATCGTTTTTTTGAGTTTTTAGAACTGATTCGAGGACGAGGTAAAGAACGATTGGCTTCAATGGAAGTATTTCATTATTGCTTACTACTTGGTTTTCAAGGTAAATATCGAATTGAATCCATTGAAAGTTTGAATCATTTGGTTGCACGCGTGGGTGATGAAATTGATTACCTTAAAGGTAAAAAGACTGCTTTCTCACCATTTGCTGCATTGCCAGATCAGATCAAAAATATTATTCATCGTGAATTGCCCTTTGCCTGGATCTTAATATTCTTACTCATCTTTGCCTTACTTGCATTTACAGGATTAAGATTCATGTTAAATAAAAATGAAAATGCCTCTCTCGCTAAATTTAATAATGTGATTTCAGCACCTGCGGAACAAGCCAATATTACGATTCACTTGCCTTAATGATCGGGTAATATCATGACACAAGAAAAACAAACATCGATTAGAATATTACAAAGTAAACCTACAAAGAAGACTTTAGGTCAATCGACGATTTTTTTATTAGGATTACTGACTGGTGTTATCATCGCCAGTATTTTTTTCTTAGCTTTTATGCAGATCAATTCGACAAAAAACTTAAATACAACAGCAATAACGGATCCCTCATCAGAAATACAACAATCCAATGAATCTCGTGATGAAGAGAATTCAGCATCACATCATGATGAAAGTTCTGTCGCTTATAAACAGCATATGGATGATAAAGATTTTAATAAAATGTTTAAGCATGAAAATAAATCTACAGAACAAAAAAATCCGAGCGGTTCTCCATTTGAACAAATTATTAAACCTGAAGTTAAACAACTTCCCCCTACAATTCATAAACCACAAAGTACAACCATAAAGCCGACTACAAATCAGGTAAAACCAAAACCTGAGGCTAATATCAAAGTTGCTGCAAAAGAGATTAAGCCAGAACCAGAAGAAATTTCACCAGAAGGTTCCGTGAAAATGTCGATTGAAAAAAAGGTTGTTGAAGACAAACCATGATTTTGTTTGTTGTTTGTTGTTTTATTCTCCTTGTACTCTGCCTTAGCTTTTTAATGTCTTATGAGCTACGGCATAAAACAATAGACTTTTTTAAATCTTTAATACCACATGGAAAAAGTAAGTTTGACTCAGCAAAAAGTTTTGCTGAGCAAATGAATCAGGCTGCATCAGCAAATCAAACGCAAACACATTGGCATCTACAGCAGTGGTGGATCTTGATTGCTGGCTTTTTCTTATTATCAAGCATCCTAGTTTTTGCATTTACTCGCCCCATTGATCCAACTAAAGTGGAAGCTGAATATTTAAGAAAAACTGACCCACAAATTTACGCCTTACTCAACGGTGAAATTTTGAGTCCACCGCCAGAAGTAGATGAAGGTTTAATTGATGCCGCAATTATACAAGCTCAAATATTAGAGGGACAAAATCCCATACCAAGTCTGCAAATCCCAGCTGGCAATCCAACTGTTATTGACAACGAAGAGTTTGGGGACCAACGTAGTAGCTTTGATACAACAATGATTGACCGTAAATGGGACAAAATGCACCCAAGCTATAAACAGCGATTACTCATGGTCTTTAAAATTATGAAAGAACGACACGGTTATGAAATGGTTCTCCTCGAAGGTTATCGTAGTCCTGAGCGCCAAACACGTTTATCTGGAAATGCAGCAACAACATTAGCAAAAGCCTATCAAAGTTATCATCAATTTGGTTTAGCGGCTGACGTTGCATTTAAACGTGATGGAAAAGTTGTTATTTCTGAACGTGATCCTTGGGCATGGAAAGGCTATCAACTTTATGGTGTTGTTGCTGAATCTGTTGGCTTAACATGGGGAGGACGTTGGACACGTATTCATGACTATGGTCATACAGAATTCCGCATGCCAGGACTTCGTAAAAACCGTGAATCAGCGGAAAGATTGATAGCAGAAGCTCAAGGACAAGGTTTAATGGCGAACAATATTAGTTCGAATTGATTATCTATTTAATTGCGCTTTAATATACGCTATAACTTACGCAATGCGACGAAATCCACTCACTACAATAATGAATATAAGAAAGCCTCGACAGGATGTCGAGGCTTTCTTAATTATATATTTCAGCGCTTTGAGTGATGGAAATGTAAACCTAAAAATACTGCCACTTCGTACATATATTTTCCGTCCAATAAAAAAACACCCCCAACTATTTCTAC
>NZ_SGSX01000050.1:0-3709 GCF_004209355.1 Acinetobacter sp. WCHAc060025
TATACCTGAATGATAGCGAGCCAAATCGCATACAATATCTATCATTAGACTTAATGCAATAATTAAATGATAGTATTATCATTAATCTAATAGAATTAAGATTAAATGATAGAAATGAATACACGTATTTATCTACGAGCTTCAACTAAAGATCAAGATGCAGAAAGGGCTTTGCAGATTCTTCAGGATCTAAACCAAAACTTGAATTTGGGTGAAACCATTGTGTACGTGGAAAACTATAGTGGTACGAAGTTAGACCGACCTGAATTGAATAAGCTACTGTCAGAAGCAAATCAAGGTGACACATTGTTAGTTGAAAGTATTGACCGCTTATCACGCCTAACCCAACGAGATTTTCAAGAGCTGAAGCGCAGGATCCAGGAGAAGGGACTTCGTTTAGTCGTAGCAGATCTTCCTACTACCTACCAAATGATTCAAACCAGTGACAGCATTACTCATTCAATCTTGGAACTCATCAACAATATGTTGATTGATCTTCTGGCAACAATGGCCCGCCTAGACAATGAGAAACGTATAGAACGTATTAAGCAGGGCCTGGCACGTTCGGGTTACAAACCAACAGGCAAGAAGGCAAATGAGGCTAAACATAAACGAATAAAAGAATTGCTAGTAGTTGGCAATATGACTAAGGAAGAAATTGCCAAAGCAGTGAATTGTGGAGTTGCAACTGTCTATCGAGTTGCTAAAGTTATCTAAAAGAGGCTTATCTCAACGCGCCCCCAATGGGGCACCGCTGCATTCAGGTTACTTCACATAAGAAATTTTATGTTAAATGATTGTTAGAAATGCCCCTTGATCGAGGCATTTTCTATAAAGAATACTAAAAACTAATTAAAGCCAACCAAGTTTCAAAACAAGGCAGTTCTCAGCAATCATATTTTTAAATTATATAACTCCCAACTGAGCTTTTGCTCCAACGATAAGGCTTTCATTTTGAGTTTCTAAGGCAAATAAACCATACATCAAAGGAGAGGCCGCTGCTCTTTCTAAAGTCTGTTCATATAGTTTATTCCAAACTTTACCCCCTAGTTTTTCATACTCGATGATTAGAGTTTTGAGGCTTTCTTCTCCAAACAAAGTTACATGCCCAGCAAAATCAATCGCTGGGTCATCTATATGGGCTGTTGACCAATCAATAACGCCTGAAACAGCTCCATCCTTTGAAGCTAGTACATGCCCAGCATATAAATCGCCATGTATAAATTGGGTGAAATCTGCCCATAGAACATCATTATCCAACCATTTTCTGTAGCGGGTTTCCAATTGCTCACTTATACCAATTTCAGATTTTACTAACTGCAAATTGTTTGCTATTTCAGGTCTTAAATCTGAAGGTTTCATAATTTTCAAATCATTTTCCCGAACTTCTTTTTCAGGAATACTATGGATTTCAAATAAGGTTTTTGCCAAAGATGTTATGTATTTCGGGCTATCTTTGTCCATATTCCAAATTATTTCATAGGTTTCAGCATCCAAATTTAAAACAGGATTATCTTTAAGTATGGGATAAGCCACTAATTCTGTAGATGAAATTCTCCAATCAGGAACCTCTACAGAAAGATGTTTTTTTACCAATTCTAAAATGCGTTTTTCTTTCTTGATTTGTTCCCTCATGCCATCACGACGAGGAATACGCAGCAACCATTGTTGCCCCTTTGTATCAAGAGCAAAAACGACCTTAAAATCAATGCCCATTTCATTGAAATTCATTTTGTCCGTAAGCAACAAGCCGTGTGCTTCAGCAAGTGATTGAATATCTTGAATTGTCATTTTTAATTTCCTTTAAAGAGTTCAATAATTAATGTTCGGATTAGATTGGCTATCATTAACAATCTCTCTCAAAAGTCTTGATGATTTTGTGGTCTTTGATCTCGTAGATAATGTCAGCAATATTATCGACCAATTGCTTGTCATGAGATACGAAGATAATAGTTCCTGCATAGGACTTCATCATTGTTTCTAATGCGGCAATACTTTTTAGGTCAAGATAGTTTCCTGGTTCATCCATAAGCAAAATATTATATTTTCCTAAAAGCATTTTGGATAAAAGCAGTTTGATGATTTCACCTCCCGATAAGTCGGATAAGTTTTTTTGAATATCATTCGCTCCGATCCCCATTGAAGCCAATACTGCACGAATTTCCGCAACTGTGTACTCGCACTCTTCCTGCATAAAGGAGAGCACAGATTTATGCGTGTTAAATTTATATCCTGTTTGTGTAAAGTAGCCAATTTCAGCTTTTGGAGATATGGTTAATCCATCAGCACGTTCTGATATCATTTTTAACAAGGACGTTTTCCCTGTTCCATTCGATCCAGTTATAGCGACTTTAGCGCCAAGCGGTATTATAAAGTTAGCGTCATCAAAGATAGTACGGCTACCAAATTTTAAGCTCAGACCATCTGCCGTAATCGGGAACTTATTGTGCAGTTCTAGGGCTGAACTTTGACGAAAACGAATAGAACGCAAATGCTCTGGTGCTTGAATATCTTCTAATGCAGCCAAACGCTTTTCCATACTCTTAGCTGCCTGATACAGTTTTCTTTGCTTGGTGCCAGTCATTTTTGCATGCCCAAGTCGTCCAGCACTTTCGGTAGAGTTTTTGGATTTTTCTCCTTTTTTCTTATTGTCTAATCGATTAGCTTGCTGGCGTTTTTCTTGCACAGCAGATTCTAATCGCTCCCGTTCCTTCATCATCAGCTCATATTCTACGGCTTGGTGTTGTCGCTCTTCTTCTTTTTGACGCAAGTAATCCGAGTAACCACCCCAATATTCCGTAATTTTACCGTCTTTTAACTCCCATATCTTGTCTACAACCATATCAAGAAAATATCGGTCATGACTGATAACAAGTAATGCTCCATCAAATGCTTTAAGTTGACCAATAAGTAGATCTATTCCATTGAGATCAAGGTGGCTGGTTGGTTCATCCGCTAGAATGCCATGTACTTGTTGGGAAAATGCGGCAGCAATTTTTGCACGAGTTTCCTCTCCGCCACTCATTGTGTCGTTTTGTACATTGGAAACACCAAGGCGAGATAACATTGCCCGGTCTTCGACCGTTTCTATTTCGATTCCGCCCAGTTGGCTGATATGTGCAAAATCACCAAAACGCTGTAATGTCGCTTCGGCTAAAACAATTTCGCCATTAAGTACTTTGAGTAAACTACTCTTTCCTGCTCCGTTATCACCCACAAGACCAATACGGTCATAAGAGTGAATTTCCAATTCATCAATATCCAAAACATCACGCCCAGCATAATCCAAGCGTATGTTTCTCGCTTTAATAATTAAACTCATTTTTATTTACTCCTGTTTAGCTCTTGAAATTTTTTATGCAGCAAACAGGATTTAGGTGAAAACAAAAGCTAGCATCACAGTGTCCTCCCAAAAAAAAAGCTATTCATCCACAGGGTGGACAAATAGCTAGTCAATTAAGTTATAACTGGAAACTATGCACTAAAAGCATACTTATAAATTAAGCATACTTTTACTTTATATATCCGCATATATTCTTAAAGACACAACAAAAGCCCACCATTATAAAATAGTGTCACTATGCAAATAGTTGTGTCTTAACGAATGCGGATAGAATGCATAAACTTACCTAAAAAATAAAATTCAGTTTTATGATAACTTTACTGTTAAAAGAAGTCTAGACAACCTTGTTTTATGCTTGGATATAAG
>NZ_SGSX01000051.1:0-3627 GCF_004209355.1 Acinetobacter sp. WCHAc060025
ATTTAACATAATAGTTTCGTTATGCGAAATCCAAGCTAAAACAATAACTTATAAAATACAAAAGGGTGAACCATCACCCTTTTTTAATATGTTTTACGTCTAAGTAATTAATGCTTTTTTGTCTTGTTCTAGTGCTTCACTGGAGAGAATTGCTTTGTATAAAAATACAGGTAAACCATCTTCTTTATCCTGAACTCTTAATTGCTTTGTACCATCTCGATATTCAAATATAGCAATAGGGTAGTTGTCCTGATCTGCTATATAGAACCGTCTGTCTTTAATGATTAATTTATTTTCTGTGAATTGATGTTGTAGTAAACGCATAAATTTACTTTCGTTTGGCGAAAGTAAATTAAGTTCACGTATTCGATCTGCATCACTTTGGTGATTTAGCTTTGCTCTTTGTCGTTCGTTATAGCTTAAATAAACATTTTTAGTTTTTTGGGTGGGTTGCTTTTCCTGAATGGGTGATTTTGAGTTTCTATACAAATATCCAGCAATAAAACCAAATATTAAACAAAATATAGCTAATCCCATTATTCATCCTTTCCTAAAAATTTCTTTCTATATTCAAGAACTTCATCTTCAGTTAAATCTTTTAAATGATGGTAAATAAGTGCATTTAATACATCTGTATTTTGTATTTCTAGCCTTAATTTATATTTTATTTCCCATTTAGCATTCTCGATTTTGTCTGCTAAATCTTCTTGAACTCGTATCTGTACTGATGCCATATCCCTACTACTGTTAATTTGTGTCAATGACTCATTATTATATAACCTGTTGCATTGACACAGTGTTTCATAGTATCTTTGTTGAAATTATGTTTCTCTGTGTCAGGGTGTCGGATGACAAGCTTGAGCTTTAAAACAAAACAAGAATTCATTCAGTGCGCTTTCGAAACTGTTGCGAAGATTGTTTCTGATCAAGGTCAAATTGCATTAGATGCAATGTGTCCTGCAATCAACACTGAAAAGTGCCTTAGTCATTTGGCTTTTGTTTGTCATGAATGGTCTTACGATCCAACTGTGATCGACACATACGCATCGCTTTACAAAGAATCAAATCAAGAATTAATCGACGCATTTGGGGAAGAGTAGAGATGAAAACAATCCTTTCACAAATTCATGCTTATGATTCTGCGCTTTTATCAGTTTCAGAAATCTTCGCTCAAGAAAAAGAAATCTCACACGAAATTTATGCTCGTACCGCTTTTGGTGATGTGAACCTTGCCGATTCTCAGACTCTTAGAAATATGCTTGAGGGGATTACTAAAAATAAACTTCAAGCTTTTGAAAATGCTTTGATTCAACCTAAAAAAATCCAGTCAGAATCTATCGCTGAAATCTTTGTGCAAAAAATAGCCATACCCGCTAAAAACACGGCAGTAAGGTCAGATGACACCCCCTTTTATAATATGGGGGAAGCGAATTCACAACCTACATCAGAATTACATGCCTTTCCTCGTCATTTAGATAATTACCAGTTAGTTTCTACTCCAAAAGGTGTTTTACCTGTATTACGGTGTACTCCAATTGAAAATAATGTTGTCGGTCTTGATTGGGTTACTTTTAGCTTCTGCGTTTCTACTTTTGGCGACAAATATTACAACCTAGAAAATGAACAAGTTGATTTAGGAGTAGGGGACGCAATAGAAACATGGCTTGATCAATTACTCTTTGAAATTTTTGGTTTTGGTATCTCAGAAAAACGTAAATGTGGTATCCGTTTTGACAAGTATGGTTATGATTTACAAGATAATTTAGGCATGGTGCTTTACGGAAACAATAATAAAAGAATCCGTGTACAAATAAACGGCTCAGGCTGTGCATTGGCTCGCAAGGGATGGAATGAACAACTTTATAAGTTCCTGAAAGTACAAGCTAAAAATCCTAAATTAAATCGTGTCGATATTGCTTTTGATGATTTCGAGAGTGAATTTGTTTCTGTTCAAGCTTGTGACCAATGGGATACCGATGGCGGTTTCTTTAATGGCGGTCGCAATCCTGAAATTAATAAGCTTGGTGACTGGAAACGTATAAACGGCAAAGGTTTAACCTTTACTGTTGGTAATCGTGAAAGCTCTAAATTCTTACGCTGTTATGAACGTGGTAAAAAAGAGGGGGATTCTCTCAGCCTTTGGACACGTCTCGAATTAGAGCTTAAATCATCTGACCGTTATTTGCCTTTAGATGTCCTTTTGTCTCCATCGACCTATTTTAAAGGTGCATATCCTGCACTGGAAGCCTTGTGTAATCAGCTTCATGACTTTACTGCACCTGAAAAATGTCAACTTGTTGAAAAACAAGCAACGATTAACTTTGATAAAGCAATCGACGTTTTAAAAACACAATTCGGTAAATACATACGCCAATTCAGAAAAATCATTTCTGACGATGTGCTTTTAAACCTTATTTCATCTGATAAGGACGTTGTACCTAAACGTCTTGAATTTACTCACGCTTCTGTAATGCAGTCATTACGTCTTTCTAGTCTTAACAGAAGAATTTTTAACATAAATGTAGATGAAGAATTACCGCTATTTGTTGGTGTTCCTCTACTTAATCAATCTGCGTATAAGGATTTTATCCATGCTATTTAAATCAACAATGGTTGTACTGGGTGCTAAGGCTTCTAAAGGTAGTTTTAACGGTGTTTCTTTCGATAAAACAACGATTTTTTATAAAGCTGTACTTCAGGAGGGTGAAAACTTCGTGGGTGAAGTTGGTGAAGCTATGCCTTGGGGTACTTCTGATAATTTTCAAAAAATCAAAGGTCTTGAATATCCGCTTGTAGCCGATGTAATGCTTGAACAAGTTTCTAATGGTTCTGCTTCACGCATGATCATTAAAGAATTAGTACCACAAAAAACTCCAGTAGCTCAGGCGCAACCAAAATGATCTATTCAAATTTCTTGATGTATGACTGTCCGATCTGTGGCACGTACTTACATCAGCAACAATATTCTTTTCATGTTTGTGCATGTAAGGGGTAAGCAATGTCATTTGTTTGTCAAACACTAGATCAAGCGACAAGCATTTGTACACAATGGGTTGAACAAGTTTCTTTACTTGAACAACTCGCAATCACAAAGCAACAAATGGTCATGTTGGGGACACCGATTATAGGGATATACGGCTTGATCATTGCATTTGCTTTATTTAACAACTTTTCAAAGAGGGCATGAAAATGTCAAAAATTGCAGTACAAGAAAAACGTGGTGTTTTAACACTACGCAATGTTTCAACTTATGGCTTAGGTGCAACCATCGGTGGTGCTATGGTTTTATCTCCACTTGCTAATGCTGCATCAGAGTTAGATTTTACTGCTGCATCTGGTGAGTTAGATGCTGTCAAAGCAGCAGTAGTTGGCATCATTGGAACACTGGTTGTCTTAATTGGTATTGGTATTGCTTGGGCTTATTTCAAACGTACTGCTAAGTAATTAGCTAATAAAGTGCCTCCACTTGGGGGCATTTTTCTTTGAGGTAGATATGGAAGAAAACGCATCAATATTTTATTGGATTCCACTGGTGGTCACATGGGTCGCACTTCATCTTTTAGCAAGCAAGTTATAAGTTATTTACTTGTTTTAAGCCTTGCTTTTGCTCCTTCGCTTACAAATGCA
>NZ_SGSX01000052.1:0-3503 GCF_004209355.1 Acinetobacter sp. WCHAc060025
CTATTGATCTTGTTTCTTTACCGAATCCGGCTTATGACCCTTCTAAAGATGAGGAAAAAACATTACCGCTTGATGTTGTCGCTAATCAAGTAATTTCTAATGCCGAAGCGGGTGATACGAATGCTCAAGTAGCAACAACTGCTGCTGCTGCTGATATTGTCAATGATGCTCAAAATGATGATGCAAAAGCACGTCCGATTGTGAATCAGTTAGAAGCAAATGCAGAAACAAAAACAGAAGAGGAAGCAACAGGACAATCAAAACCAAATACAGAAACAGGTGCAACTGACTTATCACTCACATTTCCAGTGTTTTGCGGTTGGGCACCAGTAGTCTGTGAAGCTGCTCAAACTGTAATTTCATTCCCTCAAACGCTTACGAATTGGTGGGATAGGTCTGTTAATGCATTAACTGAAGCTTATGAATATGCGAAGTCTCAAGTTCAAGCTGTACGTGATTATTTTAAAGATGAGCCTCCAAAAAATGATGATACTGCTTTAGATATTCCTGATCCTCCATTACCTGACATAAATACAGATATAAATTTTGGTGGTGCTTGTCCAGTTTCAAAAACTGTCCCTATCTCTTTCGCAGGTATATCAACAGAAATCGAATTTTCATTTCAACCGCTTTGTGACATAGCTTCATTTATAAAACCTGTAGTTATTACTATCTCTGCTTTTAGCTCTGCATTAATCATCGCTGGCATCAGGGAGAATGAATAATGTGGTCTAAATTAGTATCTGTACTCAATTCATTACAAAAGGGTAGTTTAAAAAGTTGGCTCACTGGTGCAGGGCTTATGCTTGGTACTTCTGTTGCTTCAATGACTGCCTTTTCAACTGCTGTAAATGCTCTAAAAAATCAAACTGGTGCTGTTTCTGTGGATGTACTTGCATTGGCGCATCTATCGGGTTTTGACATAGCAATGTCTTTAATACTTGGCGCAATCGTTACACGAATGACGCTTAACTCATCAAAATTAGTTTTAAAAAAACATAGCGGTTAGGAACGTGCATCCGCATCTGACATCACGGCTAGCGTGTGCAGTGCGGTGCAAAGTTCAATAGCGAGGTAAATATGTTACATCTAATCACAGGTACGCCAGGCGCAGGAAAAACTTTATACGCTGTATTTCTTATAGATAATTATGAGAAAGCAAATCAACGTGCGCTTGAATACAATGCTACTGCATTAAAAAAGAACAATGAAGAAATAGAGAAAAATAATCTTGCTGATTATTTCTTGTCACATACATATTTCAGTAAAAAAACTAAAGAAAATGAAACGCTTATTTTTGAACCTGACTATTTTAATTATTTGGGTTCAAAACAACGTACTGAGGGTATGTTTTTAGATATTCAACATTACAACGGCATATTAAAAGTCATAAAAAATGATCTAAATCTTGATCTTAAACCGCTTAAAGATGTAAGACATATTTATGCCAATATTGATGGTTTAAAAGTTGATAATGTCCGACCTGTGGAAATTGACTGGCGTAAATGTCCTGACGGCTCAATTATCTTTTATGACGAAATACAATTGATCTTTGAATACTCAACGGATAACAAACAAGACAAAGAAGACATCGTCAAAGAATTAACCATTCATCGTCATCGGGCTTTTGATATATATGGTATTACACAGTTTCCTAGTTTGGTTCACACTAACTATCGGGCTGTTGTTGGGCTTCATTATCACTTACATCGTGGTTGGGGTGCTCCGTCCGCTACAGTCTACGTATGGGCGAATTGTCGTGATAAGCCTAATAGCTTGGGGAATAAACTCACTGCTGAACGTGATTTTAGATTCAACTATCCTAAACGCTTATATGAAATATATGAATCAGCTACTGCTAACACAGTAAAACTACGCATTCCGCTTAAACTCTTTGCAATCTTACTTATACCGCTTGTTGGTCTTGTGATGGTGGGTAATATGATTTTTGGTGGTGAACGTACATTCTTCGGTACGATCTTCGGTTCCAGTGAGAAAAAGGAAGTTAAAAAAGAAACGTCCACAACAGATAAAGCAAACGTCCAAGCTTCTGATCCTAACGCTCTATCACAATTTAATCCTGACATTGAATGTCGCAAAGCTGTTAATGTTGAAAAACCTCAATGTGTCCAATGGTTTAATGATCTAAGTAAAACTAAGGCTTCGATAGATTCTCAAGGCTCTATTACTACAGTTGCATATAATCCTGATAAACCTTATGACTTTGCACCCGAGCAACAGATACAGATTAGAGATTATCCACGCCTTACAGGATGTGCAAAAAAGCCTACTGGAGAGCTTGTTGGTATAGATCAACAGGGTAATGTCATGCCTAAAATTTCTAAAAAAGATTGTCAACGGTGGTTAGGTGGTGAACGTCCATTTGATTACACACGCTCTCCAGTACAGGTACAAAATAATGCTAACTCAAATTATCAAGTCAATACTTCGGACAATATTCAACAGGCTGCTCAACGACATATTTCGCAAGAAATAGAACAAGCCAATAACTATGTCGAACCACAACTTCAAGCTAAAACAATCACTGGAGCAAATGCACTATGAATATTTCTCAATCTGAAAATTTAAAACTCTTGAATGATTTACTGAGTGGTATGACTCCGATTTTTATTGGTATTTTCATACTTGGTTTGATTACAGGTGTATTTTTCTTTAGTGATTTAGTTAATAGACTTGATAGATTATCTCAGCGTTTTAGATGCCCAAGACGTATTATTGTGCATGACCAAATTAATGATGTTTACTGCTATGTCTATAGATTTAAAGGTAAATATTACAGTGAACATGAATTTAAACGTCGTAGAGCGATAGCTCTAAACAAGTTTCTTAACAAAAGAAACTTGTCGATCTGATACGTAATGAATTGATTTATAACTGAAACGTCATGTCTATGACGCTTAGATTCATGTCTATGAATCGACACAAACAATATTCGAGCATCGACCTTCTGATTACGCTTTTTACGCAATTAGCTTCTATAATATGCGGGTAACGATTCACAAAATTTGATCAAGTAGGGCAGTTTTATGGATATTGAAAGAACTTTTAATACTGTTAAAGAATATTCTAGATGGTGGGAATATCTTACATTTGGTGAATTTCTATCTGTTATTTTAATTGTGATTTTTCTTGGTCTTCATCTTATTTATTCTAATGAAAAATAGACATATATGGCGAACAACTACATACAATAGAAATATAGGTTCATTAAGAAACAGTGATTATATTTTGATTCGTGAATCACTGGAGAAGTACTTAGACTTAATACGTGAAATTGACGTAGATAATTATGATGAAATAGATCAGCTCAAATTAATGTTCATCAGGTTAGATCATCACATTGAAAGATTAAGATAGCGCAGGATTTTGCATAACGAATATTATGTTACTTAAGGTAATCGGCAACGTGAATTATAATTTTCTGATTCACGTTGTCGATCTGTGGATGCGCTAGCAGTAGAAGCCACAGCCTCTGGTATCTT
>NZ_SGSX01000053.1:0-2925 GCF_004209355.1 Acinetobacter sp. WCHAc060025
TACGCCATTAGTTTCTACTCTGGACATTTAAGCCTCCGCTCACTTCTAAATTTTACTTTCTTTCCGTTCCGACGCTCTAACTTCGTTCAACTTCCCGAAAATTACTTATTAATATCCCTGAACAGCGCCCGAAGCCGTCCTCTACTTTCTTCTTTTTTTTGGTTTTTCAAAGCTGTGATTCTCACCTGTGACCCTCACAAAAATTTCGCATTAAAAGCTGTTCAGCGTCAGCCTATGGACAGTCCTTCGGAACGGTTTTTCTTTTCTGTGGACAACCATTGTGCATAAGTCCGCAAAACGGTGATGCTGTTTTACGTTGACTTCTACACAAGGTTGACCCACAGGAAAAACCTCTGCCCACAGTCTGCCAAGAGCTGAACATAATCACAGATTTTTTAATTTAAAATTTTATTTGTTTCAGGTACATCAAAGACGGTTACGAATCACTTATACGCTTTATCAAATTCCTGCAATTCAATCAGATAAGGAATGAGGACGGCTTCGGGCGCTCTCCAGTGAGCCTGATTAATTGCGTAATTTCCGTGAGCCTTGTTTCACTCGTAAGCTTTCTACACTACCACCGTAAAAATTTATCCGTTCATTCGAACCCTTTTTCAGAGCAGTGATTTATAGCGTATTAGCCCCATTAACGACATATTTGTTATGCGTTAATGTATCCGTTTCATGTACCTGATTATCCGCTTGATATGCATCTGTTTTTAACGAATGAACCGATTGATTAGTTTGTTGAATAGTGTCCTGAGAACCGCTTTGATGATTGAAGCTATCATTATTTGTACTCGCAAAATAGTTAAATGGTCGGTCATTATTTTCAATTAAATTCTGACAATCTTTTTTTGAAACATTCAATTTAGTGCCTTGTTGTGTATAAGCAACATAACGCCCATTCATCTTTGAACAACCAGAAAACACAGGTTTAGCAGTCACGGTATAAGTTACAGCTTTTTGTATATGTTCCTGATCGAATGGCTTGTTAGGATCATATTCAATCATTGGTGTACCGTTTGGATTCATCGCAGTAACAGAACCTTTGGACTTAGTTAATTGATCAAACCATTGTTTACATTCAGTCTTTTCAACATTTTCACCTTTCCGACATTCAACATCCGCATTAAATTGTGTTGATTGAGCTGATTGAGACGAATCTAAACCAGTTTTTTTATCATCCTGTACATTTTCAGTAGATAACTTTTTATCATCGCCTTTTATATGACCAAAGATTTTATTGTCCGAAAAAAAGAACATATAAATAATGCCAATCAGACAAAACCCTGCAATGAAAAATAGCTTTTTCATATACTTAGGTATTTGTATTTTTGAATTAGTTACAATTTCAGTGGATTTATATAATTTAAATATATCCTTTGGATAATCAAACTTAAATATGTCCTCAGCACGTTCTTGAGCAGCCACCGTTTCAGGATTCATTGAATAACCACGATGCTTATGGATTTCAGCCCTAGCACGGTTCATTGGTCGTTTAACGTGGTAATGTTCATTGATCAATTCAAGCAAATGTAAATGCAAGAATTTAGGACTTTGAGTAATAAAGATTAAGTCATAGCCTTTATGTCGATGATCTTCTAATTTAGTAATCAATGGATTTGATGAAAGTTTTTCTTTCGATTTGTATGCAAAATATGAAAGCTTCTGTGTTTCATCATAAACAATTAATGCACCGAATACTCCAGTGACTTCGTCACCCTCATCCGTAAGAGTCCAATCTAATTCACCAAATTCATTGACAGGTATAGGCTTAACACCATCAATATCTAAGCCATTAATATTTGAATATACAGGTCGTCCAGTTTTTACAGCCTCAAGAATTAAAGTGACGGCATACAATGTTTTACCGTTACCAGGCTGTCCAGTGATTAACTTAGTAGGCATTGTTATTTCTTCCTAGCAAACGATAGTTTAGACGCTTCAATACTTCCTCGTGTAAGAATTGCGCCAAATGTAAGTGATAATGCCGTATCAATTCCAAACATAGAAAGAAGCCCTAACATCGGCATTGTGGAAGCCTGAGAAACAGCAGAATCAATATATTGTGATAAGAGAACATAAGCACTTGCACCCGATGCAATCCCTATTCCTAAACTTGTAATCAATGTTCTAACTGAGTTATTTGCAAAGACATCGAGAACATTATAAAAAATCTTCCACATTAGGTTTTTCTCCCTGAAATGATAAAGACTGCTCCAATAGAAGCTAAAGCAACCACAGACGCTTTAATCACCCAGGCCCATTCACAAATAAAGTCATAGCGTAAAATTGTGATTTCTTGCGATTGACCATGAAATGAAATATTTGTGGTAGTCGGTGCAGGACAAGAACCACCCCAGTTCACATTTACAGTTTCTGGAGTTATTGGGAGATCAGGAAGATTTATATCGGTTTTATCTTTTTCAGGAACACCATCATCTTTGGTTAATTCTTTTTCAATCGCTTGAGTGCTTTCAGCAGCTGTTTTTGTGTTTTCTTCAACTTTTTGACCTGTCCCTAATAGATCGGAAACCCAACCTTCTACTTTTGCAGGAAATGAAATTACAACTTGAGCAGCTTCACAGACGACTGGTGCCCAACCGCAAAAAACAGGAAATGTTAAAGATAAATCAGTTGAACCTGTTTCAGTATTTGGTTTTGATTGCCCCGTTGCTTCTTCTTCTGTTTTTGTTTCTGCATTCGCTTCGAGTTGATTCACAATTGGACGAGCTTTTGTACTGTCATTTTGAGCGTCATTAACAATGTCAGCCGCAGCCGCAGTCGTAGCAACTTGAGCGTCTGTATCACCCGATTCAGCATTAGAAATTACTTGATTAGCGACAACATCAAGCGGTAATGTTTTTTCCTCATCTTTAGAAGGGTCATAAGCCGGATTCGGTAAAGAAACAAGATCAATAC
>NZ_SGSX01000054.1:0-2476 GCF_004209355.1 Acinetobacter sp. WCHAc060025
ATTTCGCATAATATCAATGAGTTATGTTACTTTCCGTTGTCGTTGATAATAGTTAAAATCTATTATTCTTGATGATGGATTTTAACTATTGTCAATGATGCTATGCTGTCAAGCGCACTCGAACGGAATTTAATATAACTCACATTATGCGAAATACGTCACAGAAATGGTTTCATAATAGAGACTATAAAAACGATATCTTTATGCAATGTTTGATCAATAAATATACTGTTTGTCAGTATTGTGGTAGAACTTTGCAATTTCCCGATCTTTATACACATTTGAGGAAATTCCACGATTATGAAAAGGGCATAATCATGGATTTTTTGGACGAGTAGGAGAGTCCACGTCTTCTGGTGGTGGACTCTAGTGCCAAATTTGGGAATTTATAATAAGTAATGAAATTTTTTGACCGATAATTTTAGTTTTTTATATAAAAACGACCGAGGTTATCTACGTCTAATTTTTTTAAACCTATTTCAATTAATTGGTGCAGGATTTCACTGTCTTGTACAGTTGGATATCCATTTTCTAATAGTTTGTTGTTAATTTTTCTATGAGCTTCTCTAAGCATATCTTGCTCTGACTCTTTGATTCTTAAATACATATTTCTCTTACTCATTTACAAACTCCTGTTTTCATGTTTTCTATTTTACATGTTGTCATGAAAACACTTGATAAAACTTGTTGTCATGTTTATATTTATGTCAAATGTTTATATGACAACATGACAATATGCTTGATCATCTTTGTATTAATGCTCACTTTGAATCTAGTTTTTACTCATTGAGTGAAAGCGGTGAGTATTTTTTCATTGATGTCGATTTGCATAGTCTAGAAATACCGTTGGCGAGTAGGGCAGTACACAAGAACGATGACGGTTCAATCACGGCTTCATCTTTATTTCATCCGTATGAATCTGTACCAACTAGCTTTACTGGTATGTCTTTGAAATGTTTTTTTGACTCAAGTTATGCGCCTTATATCCAAATTAAAGCAAGTCCTGCGAAATTACGTCAAGGTCACAATGTATTTGGTGATGATGATATTGAGCTAGGTGCAATGGAAATGATTGGCTTTTTTTATGAAGCCTATCCGACTTTAGCTCGAATGATCGACTGGACTACAGCTTGGGTATCTCATATTGATGTGACTTATTCGGCTCGTGTTGGTGATCAGTATAAGGCTAAGAAATTACATGAATTTATGAGACGTGTAACAAATGGTCAAACACAGCTTAGTCAAAAGCAAATGGACAATACAATTTATTGGGGTGGTCAATATTCAAGATTGATCAACATTAAATGCTATCTCAAACATACTGAATTCATGGAAGAATTCAAAGATCAACAGGCTTTAGCCAAGAAATGTGATAAGTCGGCAATACGTGTAATCAAGGTGATGTCAGACAGTCGTTTGATTGATTGGACACTTGGAATTATGCGCTTTGAAGCACGTTTAAAAAAACGTTGGCTTGAGCGTAATGGAATACCGACAAACTTATTTGAATTAATTAAATTTCAGCGTGAAAACCCTGAGATTCTTCAAACACTCTGGAAAAAAGCAACTCATAGCATATTTGAAGCCCTGAGAGGTCAAACTATGAAATTAACAGATGATAAAAGTGTACTTGAATCTATTTCCCAAAGCTCTGTAGTAGTGACCAATTCAGGAAAAGTTTCACAAACTCGTATACGAAATATTTACGCGACGTTTTGCCTTATTCGTGAACACGGATTAGAAAAACTTGCTGAATTATTGCCTAAAACTACATATCACAGACATATATCAGAACTTTGTGAGTGTGGGTTTTCAAAGGCATTTTTACAGAATTTGCATGATCAAAAGTCATCAAATGTTATTCCATTTATGAAGCTCGTAGAAATCGACTTTTCACAGCAATTGCCTGAGTGGTATGAGCCACCAGTATCGCAATTCAATTACTTAAAACTTGCATAGGTGAGCTATGAATACTACACAACATCCAATTATGACAGTTACAGGAATCCGCAAGGCTGCGGGAGATTTCAAAGACGAAT
The DNA here is from genome assembly GCF_004209355.1 of Acinetobacter sp. WCHAc060025. NCBI lineage: Bacteria > Pseudomonadati > Pseudomonadota > Gammaproteobacteria > Moraxellales > Moraxellaceae > Acinetobacter > Acinetobacter sp. WCHAc060025. Next base: position 2,040 of record NZ_SGSX01000054.1, read on the forward strand.
CATCAGGTAAAACTATCGAGTTTTCAAATACGGTCGTAACTGTACTTCAAAACTATTCAGATCGGGAACTCGAACAAGGTGCAATTGGTTTCAAATCGACTGATTACAAGATCAAGGGTGCACAGTTCTTTAATGATTACATTCACCAGAAATTGCCTGCGGAAGCAGAAATGATCTTTGATTGGGATTTCACAGGTAAGACGCCAAGAGCAGTTTTGATTGCGCTTAACTTTGATAAGAAGCAGGAAAAGCTATGAACAATTTAGATGATGTGGTTTTTAAGTTTGAAAACCTTAGAACTCAGTTAGAAATAATTGGTCGACTTAGTCAAGGAATCTATAAGTCAGAGCTTGAAAGAATCACGGCTGAAATGGCTGAACAAATTAAAAAGCTTTCAGAATCAAAGGCTTAATATACATCATTTCGCATAATGTATA
>NZ_SGSX01000055.1:0-2157 GCF_004209355.1 Acinetobacter sp. WCHAc060025
AGCATTAGCTTGATTAATGAGAATGACATTTGAAATAGATAATACAAATGATAAAACTAAAACATGAATTTTCTTGAAAAATTTTCTCATGTGTATGACCTAAAATAAGATTTTCAATCCTTGATAAAAGATGAAAACGAAAAACCAATTTACTAAACTAGGCTCATCCATTTTTAACTCCAAATTAAAAACCGCCTCTCTCTCCGCGCTCAACAGGTTCGCGCAGAAGAGAAGCGGTTTTATTTGCTATTAACGAACAGCACCACGTGATTTACGTAATACAGAAATCGTTGCAGCCAAACCAATGAATGCTAGACCCGCAGTTACAGCGAAACCCTCACCTGAAGCAATATTTGCCAATAAACCTGTTGTATCAAATTCAATTGCAGCAGCATTTGCAGATACAGCACCAGTTAAAGCAGCCGAAGCTACAGCCAATTTAGCCATTAAGGCTTTTTTCGATTTAGTCATGTTTTTCATGATTAACCCCTTTTATTTGACCGCTGAGCGTGATTTTTTTAACACCCAACAGACTGAGAAATAGGATGCAATTGCTACACAGATTTGTACCGATTGCGTCCCCGTGATAGCAAAATCAAGCCAGTTGAAAGATGAAACCCATTCAACACATTGTTTAGTAGACTGATCTACAACTGCACACTGATATGCCATTTTTTTTAAATCCTTTGATCACACTTGTTCTTATGATCTTGTATTTGTCCTTGATGCCAATATGTTCCGCAGAACGGGCAAAGAACTGGGAAATTATGCTTTAGGTGGAAGAATGACATTTGTAAGCACCTGTTTTTGAGCACGACCAGTTGTCACCAACTCAAGTTCTAAAGTAGCTTCAAATGGAAATTTACGCCCTTGAAGTTGCACCAAATTACGAGAATCTTGCCATTTGAACTCAGCAACACCTTGACCGACTGCATTACCTTGAGATACATCCATTGGAATCAATGCGTATAAAGTCACGTGATCATAATGACGACCATCTTCCGACTTCCAATCTGTAGATTTTGCACCGACTAAAGTTACTTTCATTTGTGACATGTTTTACATCCTCATCGCTGTCATTAAGACGTGATCCAACCGCTTTGGATAAGCAAAAGGGTCAGAGTGTGAAATTAAATTGATAAGTTCTTCAGGTTCAAAAACCTTTTTGAATAAATTGATATATCTGCCGTACTGTTTTTTTATTGTTTCAAGTGCAGCACTTGCATTGATTTGTGCAGTTTTAACCATGACTTCTATACGTTCAGGTTGAATATCTTCAGCTAAAATTTCGAAACATGGATAAGCACCGATAAGATATTCAGACGGTGACAGAAGCATGGCAAAAGGTAAGACTTGATCACGTGATTTAAATTCAACCTCTGCACGTTGCCAGTTGTCTAATGGGTCGCCCTCTGCCCTACCTTTTTCGTATAAACGTAAGTATTTACCTGATTCACGGCTACCAATGTTTAAGGTACGCCCACGACCGTTTGGACGTTTCCAATTGCCTTTATGCTCGACATTTGGCGCACGGTTGCCGTTTTGGAATCCACCGATGCCGTCCATCATATTGCCCCAATCGACATTGATCTTTGAACCGTCAAAGTCATCATGTGCAATATCTACACGGGTTAATTTTCCACGAGTTGCAACAGTGGTCAGGAATGTGTAAAGACGTTGTTCCCATCCCTCAGTAGCCATTGAACAGCCACGACCCGAAAGCATCACTAGATATGTATTTCGTTGACCGCCAACACAGACAAAACCGCATTTATCCCCGATTTCAAACGAGCTTTGATACCTGTTCTTTATGCCTTTATCAGCAAAAGTCAGGTTTAAACCGAATATGTGTTCAATATGCTTGTCGATCTCAATCGCCATTTGAAAATTGAGTTCAACAGGATCAATGATAATGTCATCTTGAAGTGCATTAACGTATTTGTGATTTAGCGTGGCACAGCTATCAGTAAAATTGACCCAATCAATAACCGCAATTTCATTGTCAGCAGGCAAACGACACGGAACTTCTTTAGGACCTCGACTGGTCATAACCATGTGAAGATATGGAGCTGGGTTTAAGCGTTGAAACGGCAAAGGCAAATCGGCATCTTGCAAATGGGAGTGCATGGATTCGAATTCCTTTACCCCCATCTTATT
>NZ_SGSX01000056.1:0-2044 GCF_004209355.1 Acinetobacter sp. WCHAc060025
TTTCGTATAAGCTCTATTATGTTAAATAATTAAGGATAAAAGCTTTATTACTAAATAGAACAGTTGCTTAAAGCAGTATAGAGTTAAGTTTGCATTTTAATATCAAGTTGTCTTTCAGCACCGATAATCACCATACGAATCCCATTTTCAAAAATGTCATCCGCATTCATATTTTGTAAGGTATTCACTCCTTGGAGCATGAGTGGATATATAGTTGGATCGGCTTCGAATGGTGGGTCTGATCTTATTTCTTCTTGCTGCTCCTCAAGGACCCACCCAACAATAAACCTTCCTAATGTCATAAGTAATGCAACTGCTTCAACAGGAGAAAACCCAGCATGAGATAACAGCGCAACTTGGGCCTCAATCGTGTTGAAATGTCCTTGACTGGGGCTAGTTCTTGCATGTAGACGAGCACCATCACGGTAAGCTAGTAGTGCTCGACGAAAGCTTACAGAATTAGCGAGCAACCAATCTTGCCATGTCATCCCATCGATGGGTAAAGAAACTAAATGGTGTTCATTTATAATGGTTTCCGCCATTGCTTCCATTAACAAGGATTTATTCTTGAAATGCCAATATAGAGTTGGAGATTTAATACCCAATCGTTGAGCTAGCTTGCGTGTGGTTATTGAATCTATGCCTTCTTCATTCAACATATCCAATGCGGTACGCAGGACTATTTCACGTGTCAGACGTTGAGGTGCAATATCTTTTTTACTCATAAATCTATCACTGATAGGGAGTGTGTGAGAGAATATTAATTCTATCATTGCTAGAGAAGGCATTTGTGAAGAAATCATTGAGCGTGATTTTAATCACTATATTTCTGGATGCTGTTGGGATTGGTTTAATTATGCCGATCTTGCCTGAATTATTACGGTCATTGGCTGGAGCTGAAGCAGGCGGTGTTCACTATGGTGCTTTATTAGCTGTGTATGCTCTGATGCAGTTCATTTTTGCACCTATCCTTGGAGCGTTGAGTGACCGATTTGGACGTCGACCTGTATTAATTATTTCAATTGCTGGTGCAACGGCTGATTATCTCCTAATGGCTGCTGCTCCTTCTCTATTGTGGCTATATATTGGTCGTATTTTTGCGGGAATTACAGGTGCCAACATGGCTGTTGCAACAGCTTATGTTTCAGATATTACTCCAGCCCATGAGCGTGCAAAAAGGTTTGGTCTCCTTGGAGCTGTCTTTGGTATTGGGTTTATAGCGGGTCCGGTAATAGGTGGAGTTTTGGGTGAATGGAACTTACATGCACCGTTCTTTGCTGCTGCTTTTATGAATGGGATTAATTTAATAATGACAGCAGTCTTATTAAAAGAATCAAAACACAGCAATAAAATGACTGAGAAGGTTCAGGAGCAATCAATATTAAAGAAATTATCCTATTTGATCACTCAACCTAATATGGCTCCATTGCTTGGTATCTTTTTAATTATCACATTGGTTTCACAAGTCCCCGCAACTTTATGAGTTATCTATGGGCAGGATCGTTATGGCTGGAGTATATTTATTGCAGGTGTTTCCCTTGCTAGTTATGGAATATGCCATTCTATTGCACAGGTTTTTGCTATCGCCCCTATGGTAAAGAGGTTTGGAGAGAAAAATACGTTGTTATGTGGAATAGCTTGCGATGCAATTGGTTTACTTCTTTTATCTATTGCTGTTGAAGAATGGGTGCCTTTTGCGTTGTTACCATTGTTTGCCCTTGGTGGAGTAGCCGTTCCTGCTTTGCAAGCAATGATGTCCAGAGGTATTAGTGATGAAAGACAAGGTGAATTACAAGGGCTATTAAGCAGTTTTAATAGTCTGGGGGCTATAATTGGTCCTGTATTAGTTACTAGCCTCTATTTTATGACTCAGGCATCAGCTCCTGGAATGGTATGGGCATTAGCTGCAATACTTTATGTAATCACCCTACCCTTATTGCTTAAGTATCGCCTGAATAAATATTCTGGAGTTCCATAAAATATTTAATTTATTGGTTTAAAAACTAATGGATTCTATAGTTTATCTAAAATTAACATAATACAC
>NZ_SGSX01000057.1:0-1106 GCF_004209355.1 Acinetobacter sp. WCHAc060025
CCACACGTAAACGTGGGTACAATTGGTCACGTCGACCATGGTAAAACAACTTTAACAGCTGCGATTGCAACTGTATGTGCAAAAACTTTTGGTGGCGAAGCGAAAGACTACGCTGCAATTGACTCTGCACCTGAAGAAAAAGCACGTGGTATTACTATTAATACTTCTCACGTAGAATACGATTCTCCAATCCGTCACTACGCTCACGTAGACTGCCCAGGACACGCCGATTATGTTAAAAACATGATCACTGGTGCTGCTCAGATGGATGGTGCAATCCTTGTTTGTTCAGCGACTGATGGTCCTATGCCACAAACTCGTGAACACATCCTTCTTTCTCGCCAAGTAGGTGTTCCTTACATTCTTGTTTTCTTAAACAAATGTGACATCGTTGATGACGAAGAGTTAATCGAATTAGTAGAAATGGAAGTTCGTGAACTTCTTTCTACTTATAACTTCCCTGGTGATGACACTCCAGTTATCCGTGGTTCAGCTTTAGCTGCACTTAACGGTGAAGACAACCAGTACGGTGTTCCAGCTGTTCTTGCTCTTGTTGAAGCGCTTGACACTTACATCCCAGAACCAGAACGTGCGATCGATAAAGCATTCTTGATGCCAATCGAAGATGTATTCTCTATTTCTGGTCGTGGTACAGTTGTAACAGGTCGTGTTGAAGCTGGTATCGTAAAAGTTGGTGAAGAAGTTGAAATCGTTGGTATTAAAGATACAGTTAAAACAACTGTAACTGGCGTAGAAATGTTCCGTAAACTTCTTGACGAAGGTCGTGCGGGCGAGAACTGTGGTGTTCTTCTACGTGGTACTAAACGTGAAGACGTTCAACGTGGTCAAGTACTTGCTAAACCAGGTACAATCAAACCGCACACTAAATTCGACGCAGAAGTATACGTACTTTCTAAAGAAGAAGGTGGTCGTCATACTCCATTCCTTAACGGTTACCGTCCACAGTTCTACTTCCGTACAACTGACGTAACTGGCGCTATCGCTCTTCAAGACGGCGTAGAAATGGTTATGCCTGGTGACAACGTAGAAATGTCAGTAGAATTAATCCACCCAATCGCAATGGACCCAGGTCTACGTTTTGCGAT
>NZ_SGSX01000058.1:0-1087 GCF_004209355.1 Acinetobacter sp. WCHAc060025
GGCGAATTCAAACATGAGGTGCGACAGTTTCAAAAGCCATATGATAATCAACAAGCTGAGCAAATTTCTCTAATGGTGTAAGCCAATCTAACGCCTTTCTAGGACGAGTATTCAGTGACATGGCAACTTGATTTAAATAATGCTGATCTGCCTGATTTAAATCAATCCCTTTAGGTAAATATTGCCTAATTAAACCATTCATATTTTCGCATGTGCCTTTTTGCCAGGGTGAATGTGGGTCACAGAAATATACATCTATGCCTAAATCTTCTTCGAGTATTTTATGTTCTGACATCTCACGTCCACGGTCATAGGTCAACGTTTTACGCAGTTCTGCAGGTAAATATTTCAGAGCTTCAGTTAAAGCCTTGCGCACTGATTCTGCCTTTGCATCAGGTAATGTTGCCAAGATACAGAGCCGTGTATTTCGTTCAATAAGTGTTGCTATCGAACTTTTATTGTCTTTACCTTTAATTAAATCAGCTTCCCAATGACCCGGTATTTTTCTTTCTTGAACTTCGGCTGGGCGCTCATGAATAGTTTTAATATCCTGTAATATAGAATCTTTTTTAGGTTCACCGTTAGCTTTTCGCTTTTTATTTTCATGACGTAGACAGGATAATAAGTCTTTTTTCAACTCACCCTTGGGTAATGCTCGTATCGTTGAATAAATCGTTGTATGGCTTACATTCATTGTTTGATCCAAATCAGGAAATGTCTTTAAACGCTTTGCTATTTGCTGAGGAGACCATAAACAACGGATCGCTTCAACAATAAATTTCCAGAGGATTGAATCGATTTTGAGTTTTCTGTGACCACGTCTACGTCTAGCGAAGGTGTTATCAGAAGCATATCGAGCTTGATAAACGTCATTGATGCTATTTCTTTTAAGCTCACGATAGATCGTACTAGGATGTCTTTTAATGAGTTCAGCAAATTTTCTGGCTGAAAAGCCTTCTTTTCTTGACTCAAGCATTAATGCAGTACGATCTTCAAAGTTAAGATGATGGTATGACAATTTTATATACTCCATAAACCCTTTAAATTAATTAGGTGGTTTATGTCGCACTTCAAGTTTTACTCTGCC
>NZ_SGSX01000059.1:0-1039 GCF_004209355.1 Acinetobacter sp. WCHAc060025
GGCTTTGTTGCACAAACCTATCTGTAAAGGCTTTTTCAGCGATATAATTTTCAAATGAAGAAGCCTACACACAAAATCTACCGCACAACCAATTGGCCCGCATATAACCGAGCACTCATGAGTCGCGGAAATATTGCCATTTGGTTTGATCCTGCTACGCAATGGTATGCTCCATCAAAAGGCAAACAAGGGCGAAATCAAACCTACTCCGACGCAGCTATCCAATGCTGCTTAATGATTAAATCTCTATTCCGTTTGTCTTTACGTATGGTCACTGGCTTTGTGCAAAGTCTGATTAAACTTTGCGGATTAAATTGGACCGCACCAGATTACAGTACGCTTTGTAGAAGACAAAAGCATATTGATATTGCAATCAGCTACCAAAAAAGTAGCGATGGGCTGCATCTACTCGTAGACTCTACAGGCATGAAGTTTCTAGGTGAGGGCGAATGGAAACGCAAGAAACATGGAGCTGAATATCGTCGCCAATGGCGTAAACTACATATTGGTATAGATGCCAAAACCCTACAAATACGCGCTATTCAGCTCACAACCAATAATGTCAGTGATTCACAGGTGCTTGGTGATTTACTTAATCAGATTCCACAAGATGAGCAGATTGACTCTGTTTATACCGATGGAGCTTATGACACCAAGCAATGCCGTCAGGTCATTGCAGATCGGCAAGCGCATGCGGTGATTCCACCTAGAAAAAATGCGAAACCATGGAAAGATACAAAGAGTAGCTCGCTAGAGCGAAATGAATTACTTCGAACAGTTAAACATTTAGGCAGGACATTATGGAAAAAATGGTCAGGCTATCATCGCCGCAGTTTGGTGGAAACCAAGATGCATTGCATCAAATTATTAGGCGATAAATTAATGGCAAGAAGCTTTCCTAGTCAGGTGAATGAGATCCATGCACGTGTAGCAGTCCTTAACAGATTTACGGAATTAGGTCGCCCACTTACCCAAGTTACGCCTTAAATTTGGATCAATTAGGGGCGCTTTGCATTTCAAATCTTTGTGCAACAAAGCC
>NZ_SGSX01000006.1:0-193065 GCF_004209355.1 Acinetobacter sp. WCHAc060025
GTAACCCGTTCCATGTTGGTGATAGTGTTCAACATGACGTTGAAGCTTGGAAGCTACCAACCAGTACTCTAAGAGTTACACATATTAAGAATCTTGTAGTCGCAGCTGTCGATGATAGTGGTCAAAAATTTGTAGGAAATTACGGGTGTTTCACTTTGATTAAACGAGGTGATAGTGACATCAATCTCAATCGCTGATTACAGAGCAAATTACCTAAAACCTCGGCGTGTAAAGCGTCGAGTATCAGTTAAAAAAGCTAAAACTGTGAGTAAGGGTGAATCTACTCTCATTCAGCACTTGAAAGCTTACAAGATCGAGTTTGTGCAGGAGTTTAGATTTAATCTAGAGCGGAAGTGGCGGGCAGATTTTCACCTGACAGGTACAAAGATATTGATTGAAGTTGAGGGAGGGATTTGGCTTGGTGGAAAAGGAAGGCATACGAGTGGTAAGGGGTATTTAGGTGACATGGAAAAATATAACTCAGCTACAGCGTTGGGTTATTCAGTGTATCGGTATAGCACTGAGCAAGTGAAAAGCGGTAAGGCGATTGAAGAAATTAGGCAGATGGTGGGGTGATTTGGGATGAATGCGATGGTTAAGAAGCACTTTACGGTAGCAATAGATTGGGAGCAAAAAACACTTGAGCAATGGCTTGAACAATATGGATCTTGGTTGCTTCTTGATTGTCATTATGAGCATTTAGGGTATGGCAATCAAATGGGGCGATTAATTGATATAGCAAATGGTGTGATGCGTGACAAGCGTAGGCGATCATTGCCACGTTGTAATATTACTGATGATCAAGCACAAGCTATCGAAGATATGGTTAATCACTTAATTGATACTGAAAACGCAAAGGTTAAAAAATGGCTAACAATCATGATTGATTATCATGTAAATGCATATTCGGAAGAACAGATAGCTAAATTCTACGATCTGTCTCGTTTTGCTGTGACTAGAGATAGAACGTTAGGTCTTGTGCGGGTGGCAACACGATTCAAGATAAGCTCACATATTACGGGTTGAATTTGACTTGCCGTCATTACTTTGCTAAATTTGATTTATAGTGCACGAAGTATGTAAGTTGCACAGCTAGAAACAGCTAGAAACAGCTAGAAGCTCACAGAAATGTGGGCTTTTTTATAGCTCGCAACTTCTAATACCTTAAATATATAGAAGTAGGTATTAGGAGCTGAAAGTGTTAATTAAGGCAATATTCTGCCATTACTGATTTGAGCGCCTTTCGGGAAAGGTTTATTGAAATCAGACCTATTAAGAAAATTTTTTTGGGATTGTGGTTGTTTTAAATCTAAGTGATTAGTGTCTTTAAGTGCTTTCTCAGATTTCAATTCATGATCTATTTTCATAGTAATTCACCTTTATGTTTTTATTAAAATTCGTACTATTTGGGTTTGGTTGTGTTCGGTTGCTCATTATCTTTATTGGGGTTAGGAGGGGTAGAACCAGGTGTTGCTTTCGGTGTTGACTCTGAGTGTTCTTTAGGTGGTTCTGATGGCGTTGCAGTTGAGTTTGCAATTACACCTTTTGTAGATTGTGAAAAAATTTTAAATGACATTTCAATTTTCCTAAATTAACGAGTGAGTAGTCATACTAGACTACAAATAGACTTACATTAGGGGTGTTGTGAGAGCATCATGTGGAGTTATGTGAGTTGAAACTGGTATATATCGACAAAATATATTAAGATTACCTTAAAAATATAAGTCGACCTTTGTTATCATTGAACATTAAAAATAAAATTTTATTTAATGACTTACATGAAAATGACAAATATAAATTATTGGGGTTGCATTTATTTAAATTTTATTATTTTTAATTAAATATTAATAATTTATACAAAATCAATAAAACTGTGTTAGGCTTTAGTTGATCGAATCCGTAGGCGAAACGGTAGTGTTTAAGTTGCTAGATGGAATAGCGTATTCCCTTCAAATGATTTAAAGCTTGAACAGTTAACGCAGAGCATGAGACCGCAACATGCCGATCTGGGAAGCCCGCAGCTATTAGTGGGCTTTTTTTATTGCCCGTTATAAATTTACTTTATTAAGTCTTAGGTATATTTGATAAAAATAATGATTTATCGTGAAATTCTAATTTTAGAGGTTAGAATAGTTTCTAAAATATTCTTAGATATAGTTTGCTATCTAAAGTATAAGGGCGTATAAAGGCACTTCGTTGATGCGGGATGGAGCAGTCTGGTAGCTCGTCGGGCTCATAACCCGAAGGTCGTTGGTTCAAATCCAGCTCCCGCTACCACGAAGAGTTTTAGTGTTTATAGCCTAGATCGCTAAATGCTTTCTAGGTTTTTTTATTGATTTTGATAGTACAATATTTAATATTTTTAGTTATTGCCTCGGGAGAGGTGAACTAAAATAAATTATATTAATTAGATGGTTAATTTCGTAAATAAGTTGATGAAATGATCAACTTCACTAATTTTTTTTAATATGCTGATGTAAAATTTTAGAGAATTAACTTTTATACGAAGTTATTCTAATTCATAATGTTAATCGTAATGAAATTTCGCACATTTTACTGAAGCTCAAATAATTGAGTATATTGTGAATTTATTAAATGGATGGATGTTTGCTAAGGCAAACAATGGCGAGCAAATTGAGGTTAAGGTTATTCCTCTTAAGCGCGAACAAAATAATGTTAATGGTGTCACTCTTGTAGAGGTTGGAAAAAAAATCCAACTGGAATCTGGACAAGAATGTTTATTGAATATTGATGGAAAATCTTTCTACACTGGATTAAATCAACTTTATAAGTTGATTTTTTAACTACCTAGCTATTCGTTATGGGTTAATGTATATTGATAGTCTGAGAATAAATATTTTAGTGTTTACTGATTTAATTTCGTAGTTCAGATTTCTTCGTATTAAAAACTGTTTATATTATAAAAATATTTTTCTTTTATTATTTATTCATTGAGAAGTATATATGTCAGATATTAGCACTGGTACAGTTAAGTGGTTTAATGAAACTAAAGGTTTTGGATTTATCGCAACAGATAATGGTCAAGATGTTTTTGCTCATTATAGTGAAATCCAAAGCAGTGGATTTAAAGTGCTTCTTGAAGGTCAGCGCGTTCAATTTTCTGTTACCAACGGAAAAAAAGGCTTACAAGCTAGTGGTATTACAGTAATCTAATTCATGTAATTAGAATTATAAAAGCTCGCATTATGCGGGCTTTTTTATCACACCAATTTTGATAAAATGTAGGCATGAAAAGACCTCGTAAAAAATCGGAAATACCTCTCACTAATTGGACTACTGATCAAGATTGCTATTTGATCGAACATAGTTCAATGTCGATTGATGAATTAATTAATAATTTGCCTTATTCCAAAGATGAGATAATTGCGAGAAAAGAAGTACTAGGGTTGATTAGACGAGCTAGACAGATGAAAAAACGAGCCTAAACCTCAATTTTAATGTTAATACTGAAGAATGATATTAAAATAGAGAATTTGGTATTAAATGCAAATGATAATCAATATCACTTGTGGTGTTATGCCTAGTATAAATCAACATATATAAGAATAATATACTCATAAGCCCGCACTTCCCTGAGTGTGGGCTTTTTGTTGTCAGAATTTTATAAAGGTGCTTGTGACATACACAAGTGATCAATTGAGGATCGACTCATGAAAGACCGTTAGCTTTAAAAGAACTTGGATTTGTGACGCTGTGCAATTTGCTCAGCTATAAGCGCAAACGGTGGGATGCAGAAACCAGCCGTATAAATCGGTTTGAATCCAATGTGATTTCGTCACACATTGAGTTAGCCTCAGAGCCTTAAGTTGTGGGTGACTCCCCGCCAAAATGGAGTTGAAAGACACAGAGCAGATCAATAGCTAACTTTGAAATGTTTGTCGTGTTGAGTAGCGGTAGATCAGTTGCCGAGCTGATCAATATCGTAATCTGAGGCAGGGATGTGGCAGATCACCACGTCCTTTTTTTGATCTTGTAGCTTATTCAGTTAAAGCAGGTAAACAAGTCATATTATTCATACTCTAAGAAAAAGTCAGGAGTGGAGTTAACGACAAACAGGGCATTGGGAAAATTAAAAGCTGGTTAAATATGTGAGTAAAATATAGTAAAGTTGAATTAATGTGAAATTTACTACAAATAGTATTGCTCATTTTTAGATTCAGGATTAGAATATAAATCTTACTAGCATTAATTGCGCTGTTTGTTTTCTTTTTTATGTTTGTCTTAGCCTTTAGCTCAAAAAAAGACCCTGTAGTTTCTCCTAATCTACAGGGTTTATTTTGCGCTGTCTTCTTATTCATTTATTGGTCTTATATTGATTAGTATATAGCAACTTTTTTTACAAATGGAAAAATATTCAATATTTAAGTAATAAATACCTAATCTATAGCTTAGGTTCTACGGAATAGCCTTGGTATTAAATTTATTTAATTTGCTATTTTCTCTATGTTTAATTCCGAGTAATATACTTGGTATAGGTGGTCAGCCCCGATCGCCTATGTAATTTGATACCCACAATTTTCCCTTAAATTGTGGGTTTTTTATTGCTTAAAATAAAGCTAAACAAACACCTTTCGCTACGTTTCCTTTGTCTTTTTTGACAAAACCGCTGATATTTTTACTCAAAGTTTTCTATCAAATAGATGATTTTGAATAGGAATGTGGTGACATTTTCCCTGACATTGTTCGGGGTTTATTTTTTGGAGAATTGCATGCGTCGATTATTGGGAATGGTTATGGCTGCTTTCGGTATGTCTGAATCTCTAACTTCAAGAGAATTGAATCAAGCAGCTGATGGGTTAAATTCTTTATCTAGCGTACTGCGCTCAACTCAACCAAAAAAGTACAAATCAAAACCAAATCGAGTAAGCCAAGCAAAACGTCGTAAGTATGCGCGGCAAGGGCGGTAAGTTATGACAGACAGAGTTCAAGCAAAACAAGAATTAAAGCTCTGTTGCGATGAGCTTTCTAAATATCAGACATTGAGTAGAACTGGATTGACTCGTGGTGAGTTGATAGCGATTGATGGGATCATGATCAAATTGAAAGAGCGTATTGGGAATTTAAAACTTGTGATAAATGATTGATATTGCTTAGCTAAGTTGATAATTTATTGTTTCTAAATTAATTATAGGGATAATAATGAAACTTAAAGTTAGTTTGTTAGGTTTGGTTTTGTCATTTCAAGTACATGCGGGCTCAGATGTAATTGAAAAAAATCAAGCTTTGAATGTTGTGAAAAATTATGCTAATTCAATAGCTTGTGATACAACCTTTAATAAGGGGGAGAATGGTAAAGTTCAAACCACTATTAATGATGTTTATGTGATAAATAAAGATATCGATAATTGGGGGCAAAATGAGTTTTTCGTGCTGTGGGCTGGGGATCAAGCTTGCGCAGGTGGTAGTGGAACATATTACGCGACTCTTACTCAAGTAATTAAAATGTCAAAAAATAGACCATATATAGTTACTGGGGATTATCCGTTTGGTGAAGATGTAGATAAACACATCAATTACCGATTTATTAGTGAATTTAAGCAACTAAGTAACAATTTATTTAAAATTACGTCTGGAAAATTCGCTGAGGATGATCCGAATGCTGGCCCATCCTTGCAAGATTCTATAATTATTGAGAATAAAGAAGGAATGGGCTGGAAAGTCATTAGCTCAAAAGTTTCAAAACTTGAACTTTGAGAAATTAGAACCTCCTTCGGGAGGTTTTTTTTATTGAGTAAAACCATGGATCCATCCCAATACACTCAACTCACCAAAAAATCTGAAATAAAAAGAAAACCTAGAACTAGACCATTACCCAAAGCAACTGAAAAATATTTAGAAGCATTTGAGAGTTTTGAACATGCTTTAAATTTATTTGAAATTAAATACGAAAAGACATTTCAGTTTGAGTCTACAAAGCATTGGCGTTTTGATTTTCATTTAATTGAGCACAGAATTTTAGTTGAAATATCAGGTGGGCCATGGTCAGGTGGTCGTAAAGGCAAGTTGGCAAATAAAGCTTGGAGCATGGATCGTTATGATGTTGCTGAAGAGATGGGTTATACCGTTGTACGAATAGAGTCAGCACCAAGATATAAAATTCAGGCAGATGGACCACTGCAGGTTGAAGCTAATTTTTCGAGTCAGTGGTTGAGGAATTTGAAGAGGCATGTTTTAAATTAATTCGGTTGTTCTGAAGTCTAAATTTGCGTAAATTGTATTTGGTGCTTAAAGTACGGTATTATATTATTCATTCATAGTGTTTCTCACATTTAGGGTATACCCCATGAGTCATATAAACCCCGCTCCTGATATTAAGTATCTAAATGATACAATAGGGCAAAGTGGGAAAAAAAATTTAAAAAATGAAGAGTTTAAAAAAAGAAAATTAATTCATATTGTTAGAAGTTTGGCAGTAGATGACCCTATACAAGCGCAATGTCTTAAATCAAGTATTGAGGCTTACTATAATCATTATGATATAGCAGTTGATATATTGAAGAATGTATTGAAATTGACTAATAATCAATCTTACCTTGCATGGGAAAAATTACTGAAACTTTATATCGAGACAGCTGATATCGATGCTTTTATTACAACCTACCTATCAGCGTTGAAGCAAAAATTTGAGAATATTCAAGAGCTGAATGCTCTATTAGAACATATGGTGTCTACGTACCTTATTACAGATTCACATAATGATGCTCAATTGGATTTAAAATTAAGAGAGTTTGGTAAATATGGTGTGTATGAGAGAGTGCGCCAAACTCAACAGCTGGGTGTTTCTTTGCCTGTTTATAGAAAAATTATGGCATTATTTTATCAAGAGTTTTATGCACAATATAACGGTAAAACTCAGTCTTTCTTTAATTATGAATCCCAAGATTTAATCATAACTGTACATACAGCAATTGATAACGCTAAAGACTTATTTGACTTTAACAGCCATTTACAAGATGTCATTATGGCATGGTATGCAGAAGCTAATGACGGAGAGCAACAGCAAATAGAGAAAGTTGTGATCTATGTTAAACATAGTACTGCAATTGTACAAAAAGGTGAGATTGTTGCGTAAATGGATGTTCAAGACTTTTATATCGTTGCTAAAAATTTACATGATGCAAATACAGAAGAAAATGAGGCAATTAACCGTACTGTAGTTGGGCGTACCTATTATGCAGTCTATTTAGCTACACGAGATTGGATAGATCAACGCTTTCCTGATGAAATAGATGAAGCTGAGGGGAACTCTCATGAAAAGTACACCAGCTGTTTATTGGCGCTTCAACGTACACATATGGACTTGACTCTCAGTCGCTTTAGTCGAGAGTTAAAAACTCTTAAGGCGCAGCGACATTTCGCAGATTACAGTATTAATAAGAATGACCAGCAAACTTATATCAGTACGCAAGCAGCATTGCTACAAGGAAAGAAACTTTTAGATGATCTAGATATTTTAAAACAGAAGTATCCTTAGTTCGAAAGTTAAATGATTTAATAAAACTCACATTTTGTATGTGGGTTTTTTTTATGGGTGAAATATGGACCAAATCAGACCATTCCCACCGACTGACTTTATTGATCAGGCTGAGGAAGAAGAAGCAATACGACTTCAACCTGCACCTGATTTAAAAGAATGGGTTGTTGCGAATTGGCTGACTGTTGGCGGTCATCTACATAATCCTGATCACGATCATATTGCGGAACTCTTACATGATGATGAAACCTTTTTAGCATTTGCTTGGGCTTCATCCGCCGCCGTGGCTAAAAAGCGAATGGTATTGGGTCAGTGCGAAAAAGTAATGTTCAATCAAGGCGGATGGAAGAAAGCTCGCCAAGAACAACAGATGCGGGATTGGTTCGGTTTTGTGCCAGTGTACTTAATCACTGTGGATGCAAGTTTTTGTGAAAACTCGAATGATGTTGAGTTTTGCCGTTTGATTGAGCATGAGCTTTATCATATTGGTGTTGAGCGTGATGAAGATGGTGAGCCTATCTGTAGTGATGTGACTGGCTTACCAAAGCACTATTTAGCTGGGCATGACGTGGAAGTGTTCTTCGGTGAGACTAAACGATGGGGCGCAGATGCAAATGTTAAACGATTATTGGAAATTGCAAAGAATGCGCCGTTTGTGTCTGAAAAGAGTATTTCTGCTTGTTGTGGTACATGTGTGATTAATTGAGTCGAAAGGCTCTTTTTTTTGGCTATCTTGCGACACGTAGCGACACAAAGAGGTATTTATGGCAACACTAAAAGAGCCTGTGAAAATCTTTATAGTTCAGTCTCTTGCCTGCCGTGATACCCCTCAAGAGGTTGCGGATCTTGTGAAGCAAGAATTTGACTTGATTATTGATCGATCCCAGGTCGCTTTATACGATCCAACTAAACGCCGTGGAAAAAATCTCAGTAAAAAATATGTTCTGTTATTTGAAGAGACACGTGAAAAATTCGATTCAGGGTTAATTGATATTCCGATTGCCAATAAGTACTACCGATTGAAGGAAATGCAAAAGATGTATGACGATTCGGGGAAAAACAAAAAAACTAAACAAAGTCTTTTGAAACTGGCATTACAAGAGACTGATGGTAGAACCACAAAGGTTGAGCACACTGGTAAAGACGGTGCAGATTTAGAGATCAAGATTATTCGAGAATTTGTCGATTAGGAGGGCTGGGCGTGGAGCTTAGAATAAAAACTCCACGTTGGTCTAAACCATGGTTTAAATCTGCTCGATACAAAGGAGCATATGGTGGACGTGGATCTGGTAAATCACATTTTGTGGGTGAACAGTTGGTAGAAGAATGTGTAGTTGATAAGGATCTACGTGCCGTATGTATTCGTGAAATCCAGAAATCAATTAAATACTCAAGTAAGCAGCTCATTGAAGACAAGATTAAAGCCTTAGGCGTATCGCATTTATTTGATGTGCAACGTGACTTGATAAAGCGTAAAGGTGGTGAAGGGGTTATCCTGTTCCAAGGTATGCAAGATCATACGGCAGACTCTATCAAGTCACTTGAAGGATTTAAGATCGCATGGATTGAGGAAGCGAATCGACTCTCAGCCAAATCACTACGTTTATTGCGTCCGACAATGCGTGCCGAAGGTTCGCAAATCTGGGCGACTTGGAACCCAGAGTCAAAGGATGATCCGATTGATGAGTTTTTACGTGGTGAGTTTGCTCCAGATGATTCAATCGTTATTGAAGTAAACATCAACAATAATCCATTTGCACCTCAGACCTTACTTGATGAATACGAAGAGGACCGTAAGCGCGCTATTCGTATGCAAGCTGCTGGTGATGAGAATGCATGGTCCATGTTCGAACATGTGTGGCATGGTGCTTATCTTGAGTTTAGTCAGGCGATTATTTTCTCTGGTCGCTATGTCGTTGATGAATTTGAATCAGATGATGATTGGACAGAGGTTTATTACGGATCTGACTGGGGATTCTCGCAAGATCCAACCACACTCAATCGCATCTTTATACATAACGACATTCTCTATATTCGTAATGAGGCACATCAGGTGGGCTGTGAAATTGACCATCTACCAAATCTATTCGATGAAGTACCTGGTGCACGGACACATGAAATCCGAGCTGATAACTCACGTCCTGAAACGATCAGCTATATGAAGCGTCAGGGCTTCAAGATCAAGGCTGCTGATAAGTGGCCGGGATCTGTAGAGGATGGTGTGACGTATATGAAGAAATTCAAGCAAATCGTTATTCATCCTGATTGTCCAGAGACAGCAAGAGAATTCAAGCTGTACTCCTATAAGGTCAATCGAGCTGGTGACGTACTTCCTGAGATTCTGGACCTGAATAACCATCATATGGATGGTATTCGCTATGGCTTACAACCATTGATTAAGAGCACACCAACAAGAGTTCGTCCTGGCGGTGGTGGTTCTCGTGTTTATACCTAGGTAAAGCAATATGGCTAAATCACAAAAGCAGAAAAAAACTAAACCTAAGTCAGCAGGTTTAATGACAGAAGTTGCAGTTGAGAAGCTTGCTTTTTCTATGGGGCGTGCAGCTGACATTGATGAAGTCTTAAGAGCTGCGGGCCTATCTCGACAAAAGCTCTCAGTGCTATTGGCAGATGATGAAATTTCTCAAGCCATGGAGACACGTCTAGATTCAGTTTTGAATGCGCCGTGGCGATTCGCTGAAGATCATGGTGAACAGACTTTATTCCTTAAAGAGCTATTAACCAAATGGCATTTTGAGATTGTGTCAGGTGCATGGGAGGCTCTTCCATACGGTTATTCAGTCATGGAGGCTGTCTTTGCTTTCGATTTACAAAGTCGTATTACTTTGAGTGAAATAGTTGTTAAGCCTCTTGAATGGTTTGAGCCGAAAAATGATGGACAATTAATTTTCCGAAAACCTCAGTCGAGTTTAGAGATTGATGTATTTAAGACATACCCCTTAAAGTTCTTTTTGACTCGACGCAAACCGACATTTAAACAGCCATACGGTGATCCATTACTTTCTAAGCTTTACTGGCTATGGTTCTTTAAAACCAACAGTACCAAGTTTTGGGTGAAGTTCTTAGAGCGTTTCGGATCGCCGTTATTGGTGGGTAAAGTGGGGGGAGATGGTCGAAATCAAGATGATATTGATGCAATGACCACCGCATTACTTAATGCTCATGCTCAGTCAGTAATTTCAATTGATTCTGAGGATGATGTTAATACTGTAGGTACAAACTTCTCAGGTGCTGGTAGTTCAGCTTTTGAAGCATTTGATAAGGTAATGACCAAAAGGATTCAAAAAGTCGTCTTAGGTCAAACCATGACATCTGAGAATGATGGGGGTGGTAGTAAGGCGCTTGGGGTGGTGCACAACGAAGTACGCATGGATAAGCGTAACTCTGATCTGCGAATGATTACTCCAACTGTTCAAGAGATTATCGATTCAATTTGCCTCCTGAATAATTTTGAAAAGCACACAGTCATTCTAGGTGGTGAGCAGGATCTTAATGTTGATGTCGTTAACCGTGATTTAAAATTAAAGGATCTCGGAGTTGAGTTTAATCAGCAATATGTTATGGAAACATATGGCATCAAGGCTGAGCACTTCAAAATGAATGAAAGTGGTGTTTCAGTTAATACACAGTTCAAAGCCCTCCCACAAAGAGCCTTTAGCTTTGCCGCCAGTACCAAGAAACTCTCACCAGAGCAGCAGGAGGTTGAAGAGCTTACCGACGGGCAGCGTTCGTTTGAATTGTTGGATCAGAAGCAAGTCAATGAGCTGATTCAATCAAGTGAATCACCTGAGGATTTAGCATTCAACTTAATGCAATTGATACCAAGTGCCTCACAGTCTCAGTTCACAGCAAACTTAGAACGTGCTTTATATGCAGCAGATGTGCTGGGTTATGTGAGTGCAAGCGGAGGCAAGTAAATGCAACCAGTTACTTTTCTTGAAGCACTTCGATTTGCACATGAGCGAAAAATAGTACTACCTGATGAATTTTACTCGATGGATTTGAAGACCCGACAGTTGGCAACAACCGTCGGGTTTTTATCGAGTATTGAACAGGTAGAGACTGTTATTAAGGCAGTCAACAAATCAATTGCCGATGGTAGTACTTACAACGACTTTAAGAAATTGGTTGCTGAGAATGAGATTGTACTGAGTGATCGATATTTAAAGAATGTATTCCGAACCAATATTCAAACAGCCTATGGGCATGGTCGTTGGCAACAACATCAAAGGAATAAAGATAAACGCCCTTATCTTATGTATTCTGCTATTGATGATTCTCGCGTTCGCCCAAGTCATTTAGAGTTGAATCGCATTATTCGACACATAGATGACCCGTTTTGGTTGCTGTATTACCCGCCGTGGGGGTTTATGTGCCGATGCACTGTGATTGCTCTGACAGAAGCGCAGGCGAAGAAATACGGCATTACCTCAGATGAAGATTTGCCAAAAGTTGCAGAAGAGTCTGGATGGTCTACAAGCCCTTTAACTTTTGGTGAAATGGAAACTGTGGTCGATCAAAAGATTGCAGACTCGATTTTGAAACAAGAGTATTTGCTTGATCAGAAACAGGGAATTAAAGCGGAATGGACCGCAAGTAAGGAGTTAACAAGCTTGCTTGCGCCAATGACTGATTCAAGTCGTGACCTATTTGACACGATTGCAAATACAGTAATCCCACTTGATCCAAATATCAGACCAAGTGCAATTAAGACACTGATTGATTACGTGCAGGGCAATGATGCGGAATTAACAGCATATATTCAAAAGCCTGCTATTAATCTTGCTGAGGATGTTTTAAAGCAATGGGTTCAGGATGGGTTAAATCAAATCCAAGCTGTATCGAATAATTCAAGCTCAATGGTGACAGGTGTCGCAACACTTCAACAGGTGGCTTCATATCAAGTAGGGCAAACAATTCAGCTTAATGCACCTATGCTTATGCGTGGATCTGACTCAAACATCATTATTCAGATTGAGAATGCAAAAGGCTTGGGTATTGATCTTGAAAAGTTAAATGCAGGTCAGGGTGTGTTGTTTGAGATTGGTTTGTCATTTGAAGTGGTTTCAATTGATACGCGTGACAGCAAATTAGTTTATACATTAAAAGCACTGGTGAATTAAATGACAAAGAAATGTGAATCATGTCGCCGTGGTTTAGATGGTCGTAATGGCAATGGTTATAGCCCGTGCGGTTGCGAGAAAAAGATTGTAGTAATAGGTGTGCCATCAAGAGTAAGCATGTTGGTTCAAGCCTTGTGCTCGGTGTTATCCAAGCCACCTAAACGCCCATAAATTAAAGTAAATCTAGCCACCTTTTAGGTGGTTTTTTTATTGGAGCATGAAAAATGCCTGAAGCTGAAAAGCCTAACCAGTATTGTTTTCAACTCGGGCAACTGAGTGTTGATGGTGCTGAGGAAGGTAAAAAGAAACGAACATTCTCGGGTGTCGCATACAGTGGTGAGCCGATTACTGACCACTGGTATTGGAGCCGAGTCATTTTTGATTTGGATTCTATGCAACTAAAAGGACGTATCCCCGCACTACTTGAGCATCGATCAAGCCAACGAGCAGGGGCTATCAATACACACTCCATTGATCATCAGACAGGTTTAACTGTTTCAGGTGACCTAATGAGTAATGAGTTTGGTACTCAAGTGGCTCAAGACTCGGATGATGGTTTCCCTTGGCAGATGTCAGTACGAATTGAGCCATCTAGCATTGAAGAAATCCAAGCAGATGCATCTGTGACGGTAAACGGAAAGTTACTCCAAGGACCCATCACAGTATTCCGTGGTGGTCGAATCCGTGAAGTGTCTTTCTGTGCTTTAGGTGCTGATGACAATACCAACGCCGTGGCAGCAAGCCACGATCCAAAACAATTTAGCAAAGAGGACACAAACGTGACCGAATTAGAACAAGCGAAAGCAGCACAGGCAAAGGCTGAGCAAGAGCGTGATGCAGCTCAAGCTGAGTTAAAACAGTTCAAAGCAAATAAACGTGAAGAAGATATTAAATCTTTAGAAACTGCTTTGAATAAACAATTTAGCGCAGAAGAAAAAACATCATATACAAATATGGATGACGCTTCTTTTGCATTCATGTCGCAACAAATGAAGCAGTTCGCGGGTGGTCAACCAGCACCCACAGGTCAACAGCCAAATAATACTGTGCCACCGCATTTAGCACACCTATTCCAGCACCAAGCAACGGGTGATCAAAACAACCAACAGCAATTTAATGCAGGCGGACAAGGTACAGCACTGGATCAGGCATTCGGTAAATTTGCTGCAGCTCAGGAGGAGAAATAATCATGGGTCAAACAATCACAGAAACAATTGTTGTCAAGCAACTTGTTGTTGGTGACAACGTTCGTACCGAGAACGCAAAACCAACAACAGGTGTGGCTTATTTACGTGGTGATCTGGTACTTGTTGATGAAAACAACAAGGTTGTTCATCCCACTTTCACAGGCGATGTGCTGAGCGATTGGAATGCTGTCTCTGTAGCTGATTTTTCAATGGAGCAATCAACGTATCACGCTACTAACAATCTTGAAATGCCACTTTATGTACAGGGTGTATTTGATGTTGCTGTAGTTACAGTAAAAGGCGTTGCTTTAACAGCCGCACAAATGGATTCAGTGCGAGCTCAAGCATTGAGAAATAAAATCGAATTACGAAAAGTGGTAGGTAATTAATCATGAGTCAAACTTTTACATTTCAAAATGCACCAATTGAGTTGCTTGATATCCCTCAATTGGTTCTGTTAACGGATACCACTCAGCGTGTTGATCCATGGTTAATTGATCGCTTCTTTCCTCAGCGTGTTTCATACACTAAAGACACAGTACCTATTGGTGAATTAAATACAGCAACACCTTTAGCACCGTTTGTTACACCAACCGCTGCGGGTCGTCAAATCAAAGTAGGTGAATCTGGTAACGTAAAATTCGTAAAGCCTGCCTATCTAAAACCAATGATGACTGTCATGCCAAGCGAAGTGCAAAACACAGCTTTAATTTCGCAATTGCGTAAATTCGGTGTGGTTGCAACTGGCTCTAACCGTTTAAGTGATGCAGACTTATTGCTGATTGATCAAGCTCAGAAAGCTTTGTATTTGCGTCAATCGATTGAAAATCGAAAATTGCTAATTGCACGTGATGTATTGCTTTATGGTAAAACCACTTTTGCATCAGCGGATTTCCCAAAGTATGAAGTTGATTATGAGCGTAATCCTGCTTGTAATTTCTCTCCATTAATTAAATGGGGGCAGGTTGGTGCAAAAGTCATGGATGATTGGCAGGCTATGATTGATTTATCTGTAGAGCATTCAGGTACATCACCACAAATGGCGCTGACGACATCCAAAGTCTACAACACAATGATTAAAGACCCTGAATTTAAAGAAAAGTTCATTGCGCCGTATGCGGGTATTAGTGTTCCACTTACACCAACATTTGATCATAAAGATAAACCGCAGTTCTGTGGCACTGTAGATAATATTGAAATTTGGACGTATGACGTACAACACAGTATTGGCGGTGGTGCATCTGAGCGTTTTATTCCTGAAGATTTCTTTGGCCTGATTTCAGATGCCAATGGTTGGATCGCGCACTGTGCTATTCAAAACGTAGAGGCTTTTGGCCAAGCTTTAGAATTCTATTTGAGCCAATGGCAAGAAAAGAACCCATCAAGTATTCAAATACTTGCTGAATCATCACCTTTAGCTATTCCAAACAATAAAAATGGTTTGGTTGGTGGTCGTGGCTTTGTTTAAGGAGTAGAAAATGCCAAAGTTCATCGCAAAACAATCGCTTGGTCATTTTCGACCAGGTGATGAAATCAAAGGGCTTGAAGATAAACAACTTCAAGCCCTTTTAGTATCTGGTGCTATTGCAGAGGATGTGGAGTTAGATACTCCTAAAGCCAATACCAATGCATCCCAACTAACAAAACTTGAAGCTGAAGTTGCTGAGCTTAAGGTTAATGAAACGATTTTGATTGCTGGTAAGGAAAAAGCAGAAGCTGAAGTTGCTGAGCTTGTAGCAAAAGTTGCAGGTTTGGAAAAAACTTTAGCTACTAGTCAGGCAGACCTAAAAAAGGCTCAAGCTGAGGCTAAAAAGGTCGAAACAGCAACCAAATAGGTGATCTATGTACGCAACTGAAGAGGATTTGATTAAGCGATTTGGTAATGAAGTTGAAAATCTGAAATCAATGTTACCTGATGGGGCGATTGCAGAAGCTTTGCAGGATGCGACAGAGGAAATTGATAGTTATGTGGCGGTAAAGTACAGCTTACCGCTTCCTAGCATTCCAAGTACTCTACAGCGAATCGCATGCAATATCGCAAGATACCGCCTTTACTTTCAGCAACCTACTGAAGAAGTAGAGAATCGCTATAAAGCTGAAATTGATTTTTTGAAGCGTATTGCTGATGGTAAAGCTGTACTTAATATCCTCAATCAAGAGAATGAAGTCACTGAAGAGAAGCCGAAAAACTCACCTGCAACTATGCCAATCGGTACAACGTATCGAGGTGGTGTGTTTGGTGATGATGTTTTAAATATGATGCCAAGCTTAAAGTGAGGTGATTATGGCTGTAGCAATCAAAGTTACAAGTGAAGAAAGCTCAGTTATTGAAGCTCTACAGCAGATTATTAATCTTGATACATCGAAAATGTATGATGAGATTGGCGCTTATGGAGTTTCATCTACTCAGATGCGCTTTGTAGATCAACACGATCCAGATGGCAATCCGTGGAAACAATCATGGAGAGCAAAGGAGCAAAATGGGCAAACATTAAGAGATACTAATCGATTAATGAACAGCTTAACTCACAATGTATTGTCGAATGGTGTTGAGTGGGGGACCAATGTTGAATATGCGGAAAGTATGCACTTTGGGTTCAAGGCTACAGCTCGATCGGGTTATTTGCTTTTTAATGTAGTTGGACAATGGCGAAAAGTTAAAAGTGTAGAGTCGGAGCCTAGGGCTTATCTTGGGATTAATTCCGAAGATGAGAAAGAAATTTTAGACATTATAGGAAACCACATACATGGCTGATTTTTCGCTGTACGCCGTGAGATTGCCGAAAAGCTAAAAGAGATTTCAGCTTTTAAGCAAATTTACACACCATTAAATTCGGTGAAAGTCACTGAAATGTCGCAAATTACACCATCCGCGCATGTGAATTTTCAACGTATTGCTAAGTCAGATAACTCTAGTGACTCTAGAGTGAATTTGCTTGGTTTGCGTTGGGCTGTAACTGTTGCATGTCGTAATGCTCAATCGCAAATGGTCGATGGTTCTGCGGTAACAGATGAAGCAGGCAATTTACTTGAAGAAGTCATAACTTTGCTTAGTGGTTGGCAACCCAAGTCAAGCTGCAGACCACTGTCACTTGTCGATGTGAAAGAGGGCTTTTCACCTGGATTCGCATATTTAACAGTTTTCTTTGAATCGAAACGATTTATTTAGGACAAACACATGCAAAAACAATATACCGCCTTGCAACCTGTAGGGCGTTTTGCTGTTGGTGAGGTCGTTGGTGGCTTAACTGATCAGCAAATCAAACAATTATTAGCAGATAAAATCATTGAAGAAGTGAAGCCATCTGCTTCAGCTAAACAAAGTAAAGAGGTGAAGGCGAATGGCGAATAATCCTGACTTAATTTCGCTGCAAGGAGAATTCTTTCTTGCCAAAATCACGAATGGTGTTGCTGGTAATTATGTTTCAGCAGGTCCTATGCCTGATCTGAAAGTTAAAATTACAGCTGAAACTAAAGATCACTTTGATCCGCGATATGGGTTCCGCGCGAAGGATGCGGTTTTGCGCAAAGCTGTTGGGTTGGAGTTAAGCGGAACACTTGAAGAATTTTCAAAACAAAACCGTAATATTTTGTTTAGTGCTCAGACTGCTGATACAGAAGAAAAACCCATTGCAGATCTATCAATCGGGTCTGTAAAAGCGGGTGAGATGATCAACTTAGGTTATCGCAATTTAAAAGAAGTGACTTTTAAATCAGGTTCAGCAACAACCATCGAACCAAGTAAATATAGTTTGGATTTGGTTTATGGGACAGTCACTTTTAATGAAGCTATCACAGAAAACATTTCATGGTCAGGAACAGCAGGCGCTATTGAGCGAAGTGTGCTTGCTGTGGAGTTTGGGGTTGAATATGCAGGCTTGTTTAAAGGGGTGGATACTTACCAAGGCGATAAGATTGTTGCAGATTTTTGGCGATTGCAGTTCAGCCCGGAAACAGAATTTGATCTTATCAATGAAGACTTTGCGGAATACCCAATTAAAGCCGAAGCGCTTATGGACAACACTAAAGCTTTAGATCCAGTGCTTGGACCATTTGGTGGTATTGAGCGATTCAAAGTTTAGTAATACGTTATATGACAGGCACATGGGGCGCATAAGCGTCTTTTTTGTGCCAGTTTAATAGGTTTTAATATGAATGAATTCTTTCTCGCATCAAACAGAACTATTCAAAAAGAAGATATTGAAATCAATCAAATCACAGTGAAAGATTTAGATAAATGGTCTCAATTTGCAGAACCTATCAGAAAAGAATTAAAACAAGATTATTCGGATGAAAAAGCTGAGTCGGTTATAAAGCAAAATAAAACCTCCGCTTTAATGCTTTGTTCGCTCACTACCAATTTCGACACTGATGTTTTTCTCAGCATCATGAACACAGATGCGGATAAATTTATCTCAATATTCTCTGAAGTACTGGTGGTGAATAAAGCTTATTTCGATCAAGAAGATGCTAAAAAAACAAAAGAAAAAACAGAAACAACTTGGTTCGACTCATTCCAGTTTTTAATCAGTAAAGGTCATAGACATAAAGATATTTTAGATTATAGTTTCGGCACATTTTTAGAATACTTAAAAGCAGCTCAACGCAATGAGCGAAATTCACTTCTAAGCTTTGGTAGTGCTATGCGTGTTTCATATCATGCTGATAGTAAAGCGTATTCAAAATACACTGAAGAAGTGAAGAAAGGTTAATTTTCACATTGATTATTCAGTGGGCGATAGATATTCTTTGATTAAAACGTGGGGGTTTTATGAAAAAGATATTATTTATTAGCTTGTTGCTTGGATTTACTACGGTAAGCGCTTATGCGGTAGATGCGAGAAGCATTCGCACCTCAACAGAATTGGTTACTTATGATGATTCGGTTGGATCAATGCTTTCAAAGCTTGGAAGACCCGAATCTAAGAATGAATACACTTCGCGTGATTCGCGCGGAAAGCTAATGTTTTTAACTGATTATTACTACACGATCGACAACTTAAAATACACCGTAACCATTTGGGAAGGTAAAGTATTTAGAATCCAGTGGGAGCGTTGATTCTGAGTCATACAGTTGAGTGTCAAGTTTGTGGGCATGTTGGGGCAACCAAAAGCAAAGGGAGTGTTTTGGTGTTGATCGTCTTACTCTTGCTTTTCTTTCCAGTGGGTATTTTGTATTGGCTTCTTAATCGAAAGACTAAAGTTTGTAGCTCTTGTAGTAGTAGCAATGTAAGGCTATATCGACCACAGCAAGCTAATAATCGATTGCATCAAAGCAATAGTGTTCAATTGCTTCAGTGTCCAGATTGTCGTGAGGAAATTCGTTTTGATGCTAGAAAGTGTAAGCATTGTGGGAGTGTGGTGGAATAATGAATTTTAAAGCTTTGACTGGATAACTGGAAATTATCAGCAAAAGTTACCGATTTAGATCATAATTTAATTAGACCTCCCGAGGGAGGTCTAATTAAATACACTTAAACTTCAAATTACTCAGATGAAGATTTTTCTGTATTTGGCACAGTAGTAACTTGTTTATGCTCGTTCGTTACTTTTTGCTTTTGACTAGGCATATAGTCTGGTTCACTAGACATGGCTAAATATAAAAAAGTGAAAAAGACTGATGTTAAAACCGCAACGATGGCTATAAATTTCCAGCCCAAGGTAGTTGATTCTGAATCATTTGATGTGTGATTGTTTTTCATATAAAACCCAAAAGGAAAATGTAAAAAAGTGCAACATTTATATCATAAAACTCTCAATTAATTTCTCATAACCAGAGTTATGGTTTTGAAATATTTCTAAGATTAATACTTTTAGGGTATATTGTCTGTATTCAGTGAGCAGTACAAATTTAATAATCATTGAATTTTTTGTTTACAGCCTTGGCTGTTTTTTTATTTGTTTTTAAGGTGTTTTTATGAATAAGCTAGCAATTAATGTAAAAGATCAATTTGGATCGCAATATGAGGTCGAAGCGACTCTAGATGATATTGTTGTAAATGAAGCCAAAACCCACGAACGAATTAAGCATATTGTTTTTGAAGGTGAAGTGCTTCGTCCTAATTTTGAGATGCTTTTTGAAAGTTCAAATACAGGGAAAGTTTTAAAAATTGTGAAATCTTAATTTGCTTATTTTAGAGGACCTCCTACGGGAGGTTTTTAATATCTAGAATTTAGAAAAAGTTGTAAACCGCACCACTACAACTTGAATTGATATCAAGCACAACTCACAAGTTTTACTTTGAAAGCCGAGCTATTTAGTTCGGCTTTTTTATTACCTAAAGAAAAACCCCAATGCGGAAACATCGGGGTTTTGGATTCCACTCAACCGAGAAGTAAAGAGGAAAGTAAATCTGTATGGAAGATTTTATCAAATTAATTAATTGGTGTCTAACGGAGATCAACAAAATGAAAGCGTGGAGATTTATTGCACTTTTATTGACTGCAATTGTATGTGTATATATTTGGAAAAACTAATAAAAAGGTAGGCGGAAAAATGACATCAAAAGGTGCTGATCGTGTCGGTTTGTTACAAGGGGTAGCGCTTCTAGTCTTAGCATTAAGCGCTTTAGGACTTTCTGTGGCGGCAATTTTATATGCCTTAAAATAAAGCTACTACTTAATCATCGTACCACCTCCTATATGGAGGTTTTTTATTGCCTAAATTTTGAGGTTCTCATGTCAAAAAATCTAACATTTAAACTCATTTTAGATGGTGATAACAAGGGTTTAATTAGCGCAGCAAAACAATCTGAAACAACCGTTAGATCTGTTTTGGAGACCATTAAAACAGAAGCTGAAAAAATAAAGATAGATGCCTTGGTTGGTGAGCTGGCAAAAGCAACAACGGAAATATCATCACTTGGTGATAAAAGTGCGATTAGTGCAACACAGTTGCGCGATATGTCAACCCAAAGTCAGCAAATGATCAGCGGATTAAAATCAGAGCTGATAGGGGCGCAAGCTGAACTGGTACGACTATCTCAAACAAATGCTTCACCAGCTGATATACAAAATGCAATAAATCGTGTTGAAGACCTAAAGTCGTCAATTCAAACTGTTGAAACAGCATTTGGCGCTTACGAATCTGTAGCAAGAAATGCAATGACTGGTGTTGATAGAGCCGCAAGCAAGACAATTGCCGAGGTTCAAAAATTCACATCAGTGGATTTGAATAATGTGGTTTCTGAGGCACAGAATGCAACCCGTGCTATTGAAAGTATGGGTGATGGTGCTGTTGTTTCATCCCAAGAGATTGAACGAATTAGTCAATTGGGTGCAAACTCGATAAGTACGCTTGAGAAAGAATTACAGCAAGCTACAACTGAACTAAAGAACCTGAGTCAAAGTACCAGTGCAGTACCTTTAGAAAAGTTTAATGAGGCGAGCAATCGAGTTGTAGCGCTTGAGGATGCACTATCCTTAACCCAAATAGCCTTTAAAGATTTTCAAACAAAAGCATCATCTGCAATGCATGAAGTCTCAGATAGCACAAATAAGGCGGCAGATAGTGCAAAGAAAGCTGGAAACGATATCTACAGTGCATTAGGTATTCGACCACCAACTGTAATTAATGATGCAATTACAGACCTAACTAAAAAACTTGAAGACTTTAAAAAAAATAGCAAACTTCCAGCGGAAGAAATTGCTCGTGTTACCAAAATTACTGAGCAAGAAATTTCACGTTTAAAAAATGAATTAAGTGGAGTTGATTCCGCGGCAGAAAAAGCCAACTCAGGTGTATCAACTTTATCTAAAGGAATGGGTGGTGCAAGATTTGCCGCAAACGCATTAGTCGGTGCAATGGCTGCTCTCGGTGTTGGTTTTGGTGTTAAGGAATTAGCCCAAACAGCCGATTCTTATACCAACTTATCAGCACGCATCAATATCGCCACCCAAGATGGCGGTAACTTTGCTCAAGCGATGGCGGGTGTACATCAGGTTGCCCTTGCAACGAATAGCTCACTTGAAGCCACAGGTACGCTATTCACAAAGATTAATGACACTGGTAAGCAAATGGGGCTTACACAACAACAGTCATTAGATTTAACGAAAACGATTAACCAAGCAATTCAAACTGGCGGTGGGTCAGCACAGGCAAGTGAAGCGGCAATCACACAATTAGCTCAGGCGTTACAGTCTGGTGTGTTGCGTGGGGATGAATTCAACTCGATCATGGAGCAAGCGCCAGGTTTAACTAAGGCTTTGGCATCAGGATTGAATGTCACTACTGGTGAACTCCGTAAAATGGCTGAAAATGGAGAGCTCTCAGCCGAGCGTGTTGTTAAGGCAATTCAAAGTCAGTCAGCGGCAGTACAAGCAGATTACGATAAA
Organism: Acinetobacter sp. WCHAc060025; assembly: GCF_004209355.1. Lineage (NCBI taxonomy): Bacteria > Pseudomonadati > Pseudomonadota > Gammaproteobacteria > Moraxellales > Moraxellaceae > Acinetobacter > Acinetobacter sp. WCHAc060025. The sequence goes on from NZ_SGSX01000006.1 coordinate 22,161, forward strand.
TTCCCAACAACAATCGGAAACGCATTACAACGCATTTCAACTAGTTGGGAAATCCTGATTGGCAAGATGGATCAAGCAAGTGGAACATCTTCACAGGTTGCTCAGTGGTTAGCAATGCTTGCGGATAACATCCAAAACCTCAAAATATTTATTGATGATATTGGTGAAGGTTTTGTTTGGATTGGAGATAAACTACAAAGCATTGATCCATCGACAATTAATGTACTTAAATCAACATTAAGTGATGCATATGATACTGTAAAATCATTAATTTCAAACGTTGCTACACTCGAGGAGACAATTTGGAGTGCGTTTACCACAGCTCTTGATAGTGTCTCTCCGCTTTTTGCTGCATTATTGAGCGGAAAAGAGGAGGTTAGTGGGCTTGAGGTTGCGCTGAATACATTAAGAATGGCATTTGCAGCCATTAGCGATATAGCAACTGGTTTTAATATCGGTCTAAAACTACTCTTATCTGGAATTCAGTTTTTATCAGGTGGTTTGTATGCGCTTAGTTCACAAGTCTTAGGTTTCTTGGGTTTTGATACTTTAGCGCAACAAGCTTTGAATGCATCCGATCGGATGTTTGCTCAGGCTGAAAAAAATGGTAGCGAAGCCGCTAAACTTGCTGAGAATCACAAGTGGGCTGTAATTGAAACCTACAAGGATATTAGTAAAACAGAGGAGCAAGGGAATCAAGAGTCTATCGCTCTATCAAAAGAAAAGCTAAACCAACTATTAGCGGATCAAAAAACAGAAGCTGAAGGGAAAAAAGTTACTGAGGATGAAAAACTAAAAGCCGTCCAAGCCTATGCTGAGGCATCCATTAAAGCCAATGGTGGCGTAATGGATGGCGTGATGCAAGCTGATCTATTAACCAAGGGCTATATCGTCACAATTGATGAAGCGGGTAAGGTTTCTGTTCAGGCAGGTGAAAGCGCAGCGCAGGCAGCCGAAAATGCCAAGGTTAAAGAAGAGGCTCTTAAAGTTGCTAAAGATAACGTCAAAAAGGCAGATGAAGAGCTTCTTGCATACCAAAAGCAGGCTGCAGTAGAGCGCGTATTAGTGGATAAGCAGATTGAGGAAGCCAAGCGAACAGGTGATTTAAATGCATTGGTTTCTGCTCAAAACTCCGTTAATGCTATAGATGCTAAAGAAAATGAGCTTCGCAATAATCGTAATACTCGTATTACAGAGCTTAATAATGCAACTACAGGATCAGGTAAGGTTGCTGAGTCTGCTTACTCCAGAGCTTCCGCTGCTGCAAAGATATTTGATGTAGATCTTGATGCATCACTGAACAAAGTATCCAAGTCTTTTTCTGCTACTGGTGGGGAATTGGATGGTTTTAAAAACAAGTTAAGCGAAGCTGGGGTGACTGGCAAACAAGCAGGGGATGTAACTTACCAAGCGTGGCTTAAATGGCTAGAAACCGCGAAATCACAAGCTGAGATAGATGCGGCAAAAGCCAAGCTCAAAGAATTTGGTGACCAAGGGGTAATTTCAACATCACAGGTAGATCAAGGGCTATTTGCAATAAAAATGCAAGCACAGAAGTTACCCGATGATATTGATCCTGTAACAGCTTCTTTTAAGCGACTTGGAATTGAAACTAAAGAAAACTTAGCACTTGCTGCTAAACAAGCAATGATGGATTTCATTAATATCAGAGATAGTGGAAAGGCTACAGCTGAAGGAATTCAACAAGCTTACACAAAAGCAATGCAAGCCGCTGAGTTGTCGGGTGATGCAGGACAAATCGCCGTAGCAAAGTCTACAGCTGCAACAGCTGGAATGATTACCACAGTTGATGAGGCTGGAAAAACCGTCGTCAAATCTTATGCAGAAATGGACAGAGCAGCAAAAGCCCACGCCTCAACAGTTTCAAATGGTGTAACAAGTGCTTATCGCCGCATGGGTGAAGTTGCTCGCGAAGAAGCTCTTTCATCTACCGAAGCTTGGAATAAAGCACTGGAAGCGCAACAAGGCGGAATTCATGCAACAAGAAAAGGCGAGAAAACACGCTTAGCATTCGATCAAAGTGGAGTTGAAGCAGAACTTAAAGCCATGGGTTATGACGATAAAAGAGCGACTGAAATTGCGCAAAGCATTTTGAACGGATCTAAGTCTGGCGATGGTTATAAAAATGCTTCTAAGTCTTGGCTTGCTAAAAATGGACTTGATATTGTTGGGTCATTTGCTGGTGGGGGTGGTGGCACATCGAATGCGAACTATGTGCGTGAGCAATTAGAGCGTTATTCGCAGTATTCGGGTAGTAAGTCATCATCGAGTCTTAACTCAAACCCAACATCAACACGAAGAATTGAACTTTCAAATGGTCAACAAACAGCGAGTCTCACTGGTTCAGGCAAGGATGTTGATTCAGTGGAGCAAATGCTAAGTCAATTTGAAATGCTTAAGAAGAGCAGTTAAATATGAAATTAATACGTGTAGCAACATCAGAAGCCGTCTCATTGTCAGACGGCTTTTTATGGTCTGATGAATTTGATTGGCAACCCATTGAGCAGTCACAAGAGCGCGCAGTAAACGGTTCTTTGATTATTCAAGAAGGCAAAAAGAAGTCAGGACGACCGATCACACTAACAGCTGATAAAAACATGGCTTGGGTTAAACGCCATGTGGTTTCAAAGCTAAAAGACTGGTCAGTACTGCAAGAAAAATTCACGCTTCAGTTTGAATATTTTCATGATAAGCGAACTTTTAATGTCGCTTTTAATCATCAAGAAAAAGCAATTGAGGCACGTCCTGTGCTTGATCACCCAAGCGTTTCAGAAGACGACGAATATAACGTAACGCTCAGATTTTTGGAGTTAGAAGATGCCGATTGAAACTAAAGATTTAGTCATTTATGAGTCTGAACGTCTGACTGACAACGATGATGGTGGTGGAAAATACAACGGTCAAATCATTCAAGATGGGCTTAGCAATAACCTGTTTGATGATATTTCTGAATTAGATCGCACGATGGGTAATGTGTCTATTCGCAAGATTTTTCCTGCAGTTATCACAAATGACACTGATAAATTAATGGGTGCAACTGTATTTATTTCAGAGTTGCCTAAAGACCCGAATGTTTCAGCTCTTCTATTTAGCACAAAAAGTTGGACTGATCAGCGCAAAGCAGCCCAAAACCGTATTGAAAACTACTTAGCGAAAGGTGGTCAGACTGCGGGTTATCCGCAGGATACACACTATCAAGGCATGAAAACCTTGCAAGCCATCATGTTTCCTGAAGAAACAGAAGCATCAGTCGGTAGTACGATTGTTTTAGCTTCAAATGAGGGTAAAGCACTTCAACATGAGCAGTATGTGCGAGTTACTAAAGTCGAAACGCGAACTGCAATTTTGATTGTTGAAAATAAAAAGGTTGAATATAAGGTTGCGACATATTCACTTAACGATCCGCTTGATCAAGACTATGTAGGGCTTTCAGCAAAGCAGTGGTACAACGGAGATAAAAGCCAAACTATTCTTCGTGACACGCTTGTTGCTGATACAGGGCTTTATTACTCATCTGTGAAGCTAAAAAGCGCAGCGACTGTTGGTGAATACACTGTAAATGCAAAAGATATTTTTGCTCAGCTTATTCCGTCTGCACAGACAGAATCACCAATTGTTGATGTAAACGCTGCGGGTGAGAGTGTTGTTTTAGTGCCTGGGAACTCAGGTTCTATTTCAGCAAACTTCTCAACAACAGTGGGTACGAGTCAAAACCTATACATCGGCTCAAGTGTAATGCCTTCAAGTGTTTCATTTAGCTTATTTGGTCAGCAAATTACAGACCAAGGCGGATTGCTTAAAAATAGCCAAGGTACACAAGTAGGCGTGATCGACTATCAGCGCGGGTTAATTCAATGGACCACTGCAGCAGGCTCAGGGGCAACAACACTTGCAATCACATTCACACCTGCTGCATCACCAAGTCAGTATTTTCAAAGTTATTCAGTGCCAGTGACACAGAATAATCAAAGTTCGAACTGGACAGGGGTTTTAGTCCCGATTCCTGCACCTGGTTGTTTATCGATTTCTTATATGGCGCAGGGGAAGTTTTACGAACTTAAAGACGATGGCTCAGGGCAATTAAAAGGCTCTAGCACGTCTTTTGGTTCGGGTCGAATTAACTATGAAACAGGATCTTGGACATTCACAGCGGGTGTGTTACCAGATGTGGGTACACCGATCTTGCTTTTATGGGGTACACCGATCATCACTTTTGTGCGCTCTGGTTTACCTGTAAACAAAGCAAAATTTGCGTTCAGATTGAATCAAGGTGGAGTCGCAACAGGTGTAACGATTGATTGGTTACTTGAGGGAGTGCCGAAAAAAGCAGTGAGCAATGCGCAGGGTAAATTCACTGGTGATGCAACAGGCTTTATGAATTACAGCACAGGCGAGGGCGAAATAATTCCGCTTAAGCTGCCGCAGAAAAATACTGAATTCAAAATTACTTATAATTTTGGATCAAAACAAACTCAGACAAAATTTAACGTTATGCCCGATTCAGCTCAAAAATTAACATTTGTAGTTGGGATGGGGTCGCCGTTACAGCCAAACAGTATCGGTTTGCGTATCCCACTCAGTTCAGTGGGTGGAAATTTCGGACATCTTGATTTGATCGATGTGCCTATATCATCAAGCATGGGGAATCTCGTAGATAATCAAGATCAGGTGCAAGGCAAGATTGATTACACTAGTGGTCAAGTAGAAGTTACACCAGCAATGATTAAGAAAGTTTTTGATTATATATACACACCATCCAATGTCTACGCATCAGCATGAGGGGGATTCATGGCTTCATTTTATTCACCGCAAGTCTCACAAATCAGTGGTCGTGACGTTGAGTTGCGAGCATACAATCCAGTTGATATTGAAGTTACTTATCGTGACACTTCGTGTTTAAATTCAGCAAATCAAACAGTACTTGCTGACAAAATTAAACTTGATTTGTCATCGGGTTATAACGAGCAGATATTGACTGGTTCGGTTCGTTTTAAAATTGGAAATGATACGTTTTTGGATCGAAATGGTACGCTTTATCGAAATGTGGATCCCGCAACTAATAGCGGGATTGCATCAGGTGTGATGCAATACGGAAACGGGTTGGTTGAGCTTGATACTTGGACTCCAAATATTGACAACGCTGTTGCATTACAGTCACTGACAACAACAACTGACTTACCACCAGTTAATAAGCTAAGCTTTAGAACTCCAATTATTCCAATTCGTCCGCAATCTCTAACTGTAGTTGTTTCATCAATAGATTTTGGTCAATTGACTTTAACTGCTGATGAAAACGGTGTAATTGAAACAAGCCGAGCGCACGGAAAAGTCAACTACATCACAGGTATTGTTGAGATATTTTTCTACACTAAGACTGAAATCACAGTGACAAATAGACCTGAAATTGAAGCAAAGTCTTGGTATGACATTCTTTTAGAATATGAAGAAGCTGGTAGGCAGTACATAAATGTTCCAGTTTGGGTTGATGCTTCGTCTGCTCGATACAATGCTATTGCTTATACATATATCCCGCTTGATGCGGAAATCCTCGGTTTATCAGCTACACGCTTACCACTCGATGGACGTGTACCGATTTTCCGTGTCGGTGGTATGTGTGTTGTAAGCGCATCTAAAGAATATGTGATGCCTGATCATGTTGCGGGCAAAACTTATGAGTTGGGCGATGCACGTATTGCATGGTGTGAGCTTGAGGATAGTAAAGGTGTGAAAGTCACATACGATCAATATGTTGTTGATTATGATTATGGGAAATTTACATTGTCAGGTGATTTTGCGGTAAATGCACTTACACCTCCGTTTACTGCCAAATTTCGCTATCGTGACATGGGCTTGATACGTGATGTTCAAATCAGCGGACAGATCACATTAACCAAACCCTTAACCCACAATTATGATGCAGAAAACACGATTGTGGGTTCAGCTTTAGTGATTGGCGATATGCAAGCACGATACACACGCAAATTTGTTCAACAGACTTGGAATAGCGTTTGGGCTGATGAAGCAACAGGTGGTGCTATTTCAGCAAACTACAATGATGCAATTTACCCAATTCAAGTGACAAACAAGGGTGCGATTCAGGAGCGTTTTGCGATTGTCTTTACAAGCAGTACAGCTTTCAAATGCGTGGGTGAGTATTCGGGCGAAGTGGGAACAGGCACCATCGGTGAAGACTTCTCCCCGATTAATCCAGTCACTAAAGTTCCATATTTCATAGTTAAGAAAGAAGGGTGGGGATCGGGTTGGGCGAACGGAAATACACTACGCTTCAATACAATCGCTGCGAACTACCCAGTTCAGTTGATCCGAACCGTTAAACAGTCTGAACCAACGCAAATATCAGATCAATTCCAAACGATGCTGTGTGGGGATATTGATCGAATTGTATAACTTGTAAATTAATAGTGACCGCTTATGCGGTTTTTTTTGTGAGCAAAAAATGTCAAATCTTGTTAAACACTATCGAAACGATATGAAAAACATCCCTCAGCTCACAAACAACTGGGGGAGTATGATTAAGCTTTTAGATAAAGTCTTGGTAGAGGGTTTTAACTTTGTGCCAGTTTTATCTATTACAAAATCATCAACAGAAGCAATCACAGCAACGATCTCTTTGGGTGCAGGGCACGGTTTTATTGATCGTCAAGTTGTGCGGATTGGTGGGTCAACAAACGGGTGGGATGGTGACTTTAAAGTACTATCAGCAAATACGAATGATATTGTGATTGAGTGTTTATCATCGCATCCGCAAGCGATTTCAGGGAGTGCAATCTGTTCCACAGCTCCGCTTGATTTTGAAATTGTATTTAGCACACCGATCGATAGCACAGAGCCAAAACGAGCATATAGATCAACAGATCCTGAATCACTGGGTCTAATTTTGCTTGTGCATGATTTTTGTGTGAGTGGTGCAGCTGCCACTGGAGCTAAGTTTGCAAAAATTGGTGTCGTCTCAAGCATGAGTGATATTGATAATATCACTGGTGTGCAGATGCCATTTGATGCACAAAACCCAAATGCAAACTGGGGGTGGGATGGCACACACCACGGTTGGGCAAAGTGGTATTATGCTGTTGCTCATACAAATTACGACAATGGTTTCTCGGCAGATAGTGCAGCTGTTCCGTATATTGGGGGGCCCTTCACAATCGCAGGCACAGGTGAGAGTGGCTTTGTTTTGTCGATTAATATTGGCCTGCAAAACTGGGTTGAAACATGGGGCGCATACGGATTTGTTGAGTTTTACGACTCATCATTAAAAAGTAAAAATGCGCTACTAATGTGTGCAGGCATACCGAATAGATATGCGCAAAGCACAGACCACGCTATCCTTGCGCGTGGTGCAATTGTGCCGTTCGGTACAGGAGATAGTGTAGGGTCAAGCGCTGGGCAGCTAAAAGGATTGATTTGGTACAAAAGTAATGGTGTTGCTAATAGTGAGGGCCTAGTGAGGCCTCCATATCTTGATTTGCAGAGTGCTAACCATATCATTTCTGATATGTTAATTATTGATTCAAGCGGTGTAACACGGGGTGTCGTACCTTTCTTAAAGACTACAACGCTAGCAACAACAACAAGCAAAATAGATGCGGATTTTGGAAAAATTGCCAACTATGCATCTTCATGGAACTCAAGTATCGCAACATCAACTCGATATTGTTTAACACTGGAGAGTAAATAATGTATGTAAGTAAATCATTTGCTGTATCTCCTGATTATGCGAGCAAAATTTCTGTTGTTGCGGGCAAGACTTTGGAAATAGGAACCCCTGTTTCAAGACAAGTTCGAGCGTATGGCAGATCAAATGGTGCTTTACTAGGATCAGTTCAAAGTGATAAGAATGGGGTGTATAAGATGTATTTGCCACTTGATGTTGCTTATACAATTGTTTCATTAGATCCTCATAAAACATATAACGCAGTCATTCAAGACAACGTGGTGCCACAATGGGTAAGCCATCTTTAAAAACAAGCTTGGCAATGCTACGAGCGACAGCTAATTTCTTAGATCAAGGTAGCGCAAATGCTACCCTTATTTTTTATGATGACTCAAAACCTGTTTCAATTGATGTTGATGCAAAAAGCTCAGCAAAGGTTTTAGTTCTTGATTTGCAAAAGCCATGCACCAAAGCAATTCATGAAAACAATATAGAGTTATTCTCAACAAATGCAGGCGTTGCAATTAAATCTGGCACAGTAAAATGGGCGAGATTGATTAATGGTGAGGGTGTAGCTGTTGCTGATATTAATGTTGGGACTGACATTGTTTTAGATAATTACGATATTGTACTTGGATCAAGCGTAAAACTTGATGTGATTTATTTAAGCCCACAGCTCTAAAAAATGAGGTGGTAAATGTCTGACTACACGCCACCAGATGCTTTGAATGTAATTTTGAATTTTACCAAAGAATTAAAGCCAGTTGATTCACAAAATTTAGTTTTAAATTTTGGTGCTGAAGATGGGTTTAATTACGCAAATATCAGCATTGATACGTCATTTAGATTTAGCGCAACGGGCACGGTAGAGCCACCGATTGATGTGCATGGCTCAGCCAATATCCTCATTGATACTGCGTTTGCTTTTGAGGCAGTGGGTACATTTGATATTAATCACATTGTCGGTGTTTCGTTAAATAATTCTTTGATTTATCAAAAAGCTTTGCCGTGTTTAAGTGTTGTGCAAATACCTTGGTCAAAGCCAATTTTAAGAGCCCTGAATAGGGCTTCTTTTTATGATGCAGGCTTAACCCAACTTACCGTTGTTGATATTAAAAACGAAGAAGGGAAGCCACTTGCTCAAAATATCAGAACGATTTTTGAAGAATCAACAGGTTTAAACTCTAATTTAGATTTGCGTTGGCAAGAAAATATTAGGCTTAAGAAACAATATGGGTTTGACTACGAAGTTGCTGAGAAAAAATACATTGAGCGTCAATTTGATTGGGTTGAATTGATTCGAAAACGTAAGCAGTTTACTTACTCACATGAAGTTGCCAAACATTTTGAAAAAACATATCAATTTGAGTGGGATAAAGGGCTAGAGTTTGTTACGGCAAATGAATTTGTGTGGCAGAAAGCTCGCCCGATCCACTATAGAAAGCATCCTGTTCAACCTTGGCCAAAGCCGGAAATTCTAGGATATGTCGGCAGTACAAATCTAGAATTCAACTGTTTATGCACAAAAGTAGATTCACACAATGTGATTTTGAATTTTGGTGTAGATGACTGTATTCCCGCAATTAAAAATCAAAATTGGTGGTATATCGTGAATGAAGTATCAATCATAAACACTCGAACAAATGAAGAAATAATTGTTTTAAATGGTAAATACGGCACAGATCGAAGCCGATGGTGTTGGTCTTACAGCTTGACTGTTGTTGAACCCGAAATGAGTAAACTGCAAAAATTTGATGTGTTGAAAATTTCTGTGAATGGCAATGTTCACATGATGATGTATGAAGATTATTCAAAATCCCAAGTGTTCGCTAAAACGATTTACACGTTGTCGGGTCGTAGTCAATCTGCATTGCTAGAATCTCAATATTCACCTGTACGCTCATATCTACAAGAAAATGAGCGTACATCAGTGCAACTTGTTCAAGCTGAATTAGATCGAGTAAATAGTGACACTCAACTGAATTGGCAGCTCATCGATGATCTTGGGTGGATTGTTGAAACAGAAAGTCTAAGTTATACAAATCAAGCGCCAATTGATGCGATTAAAGTGATTGCTGAAGCTGGTGGTGGTTTTGTTTATAGTGAAAAGGACAGTAATACAATCTCAATTAAACCGTTTTACAAGAAGACATACTGGGATGTAATGACTGTTAGTGATTATGATTCACTGATACCTGAAAGCATTGTCACACAGCATTCTGAAAGCTATCAAGAATTTCTGCACTACAATGCAATTACATTAACAAACCCAAGAAACGGCAACACAGGGCAGATTAAACGCAGAGATACTGCAGGTGATGTTTTATTAGAGCCTGTGGCTAATCCGCTTTTTAATGCTGTCAGCATGGGTGGTTTTGGTCGTACAAAATTGGCGAAATCAGGTCGTGTTGAAGATCATGTTTTTAATATGCCTATTTCGCAAAAGTCACCTGAACAGGTTTTGGGTGATGTTTTTGCATTCGATGGGAAGTGGCGGGGTATTGTTGATGCAGTCGATGTGTCATTTACATATTCAAAAGTAGAGCAAACTGTAAAAGTGGAGCGTATTGTAAATGAGTAATCCGCTTGAAAGACTAATGGCTTTGATGCCTAAAGCACCTGAATTTGTCGGCACAATTACAAGTGTTAATCACCCAAATTACAAAGTCTTGGTTTCTGATAATTCAGGTTTGGTGATGTGCACTAGTTCGGTCGAATACAAAACAGGTGATCGAGTTTTTATCTCAAATAATGAAATTAAAAGATCTGCACTGCAGGGCACTGTGGTTCAGATAGAAGTGTGAAGTTATCAAATACAGCACCCAATCGGGTGCTTTTTTATTGCCAAAATTAAAGGATATTGATGTAAATGGAACCAGTCGCAACAGGCAGTCTCACTGCTTTTTTAAAGTTTTATGGTGCTGCAATAGCTGTAACACTCGCAATTGCAGCAGTAGCAACAGTCGTTATTATGATGCGTTTCCCTCGTTCACCACAGGAGTGGGCAGTAGGCTTAATTTGTACTGTCGTTTCAAGTCTTACCGGTGGTGCTTTCATCATTGTACGATGGGGTTTACATGAGTGGGTGACAGATATCTGGGGGGTGATTGCATTAGGTGGATTCTTTTTCGTCTGTGGTTTACCGGGTTGGGCCATTGTTCGTTGGACATTCAACTTTATTAATCGCCAGGAGGGGAAGACGATTATCGAAGTGGTGAAAGAACTTAAAAATGCAAAAAATGACATAAGTAGATAAATATTGGAAATATGTGACTTTTATCGCAATATTATTGAGTAAGGTATTAATCTTTAGTATAATTTACTCTCGTTGTTTTTAAGTAGGGTTCATTAATGAGTGCAATTTTATGGGATGGCGAAAGTATATTTCCTGAAAGAGTTGAATTATTTAAGACTTTCTTAAAAAAATACCTTGCTTTAAATGGTCGTGCTGAACTTTTAGAAAGTGAGGCTTTTCACTATGACCCTGAGCGTGACGAATTTCTAAATCAAGATATTCAAGAGTACTACCATCTTTGGTCAGCTACCTAAATTTATAAAACATTTGAACCACCTTCGGGTGGTTTTTTTACGCCTAAAGGAAAGTAAAATGAGTAAAAAATTAACCTCAGATCAAATTAAGAATCAGGCTCTAGCACTTGGTGTTGAAGTCGCAACACTTCGAGCTGTCATTGAAGTGGAGTGCAAAGGTTCTGGTTTTAACTCTGATAATACGCCTGTAATTTTATTTGAACGTCATGTTATGCGACAGCGTTTGATTGCAAATAACAAATCAAAAGTTGTAGAAACAATGATGATCAAGCGGCCAGATCTATGTAATACAACTGCAGGTAACTATGGCTTGTACACTGCACAACATGGTCGTCTAAACGCAGCGTCTCAATACGATCGGACATCAGCACTAGAATCATGCTCATGGGGCGTAGGTCAGGTGATGGGTTATCACTGGAAAGCACTCGACTATCCGACTTTACAGTCATTTATCAATGCAATGTATAAGGATGAGGCATCACAACTTGAAGCAATGTGTCGCTATATCAAAGTGAATAATCTTGTTAATGCGTTGATGAATAAAGACTGGAAAGCATTTGCGCGTGGTTACAATGGTGTTGCGTACGCTAAAAATAGCTATGACGTGAAATTGGCAAATGCTTATAAAAAGTGGAGTGCCACCGCATGACAATAAAACTAATCTGGAAATTCAAAACTTGGGTCGCTATAGCGATCCTTTTTGTTTTATGGCTTGGCCAAGTTGCATATACAAATCACTTGGCGGGAAAACATCAAAAGCTGAATCAGTTTGTCAGCAGAAAATACTGAAACTCAAAGACGATCAACAAAAAGCATTGATCAAAAAACAAAATGAAATCAACCAAGTGAGCGCAGATTATGAGCAACTTAAATCAGAACAACGCATCAAAGTCGAAACAGTTACACGTGAAGTGCAAAAGATCGTTGAGCGTCCTATTTATAAGTCTATTTGCTTTGATGATAGCGGCGTGTCAGCAATCAACTCACTTATCACCGAGAATTCCAGCTAATTTGCTTGAGCCTTGCCCTAATCTTCAGCAATTAGAAGATGGGACAGGGCGAACTTTATTGATTTGGTCTGTCAATACTGTGGTGAAATATAATGAGTGTAAAAGCAAGCATGAGGCGATTGTGAAGGCCTTCGAGTGAGGGTTACGCTTTATAATATTTCTTTAGCTCAACAATAAAAGCCCTATACCTATTTCTTGTATCAATCATTAGATCATCTAGCCGTTCATGAATATTATTATCAACGGTAAAGTTGAGGTTATTTTCATAATTCTGATAAACTGTACTATAGACTTCTAAGTTACCCATTAATTCATTGATTTTAGGAACATACAGCAAATTGTATTCAGTTTCATCAATAAAATATCCTAGGTTAGATAAGCTTAAAGTTGTTAAGTCGCTCAAATTTTTAAGCCTATTAAAGTGATCACTAAGTAAGTTTTTAAATCTAGGTCTATCTTCTACTCTCAATTGGCTGTAATTCCTAACAAACCCAGAAATTATTACTAACTCTTGATTGGCAAAATCAATGAAATCATAGATTCTCATGCAAAGTTGAGCATCAATATTCTTATTATGGGTATCCTTCCAGTCATTAAATAACTTTGAAGCAATATAAGCAGCAGTTAATGTTGCGAAACCACCAAAAAAACTAGCAGTTATTGACAATGATTCCTTTAAAGGATGGTTGCTTGAATCAGGATCAATAAGTATGAAATAGTAAGATACACCAAATATAAGTAGTGAAAAAAATCCTACAATTAGAATTGCAGTCTGGACTGAATCTTTTAAAGTCATAATTAAATACTTAAAACGCAAGTAATTAAATAATGATTTATTAGTTATTTACAGTCAACAACTTGCTCCAAGCATAATCATCCCATTCTTTGTAAAATAGGTTTTAGTTGATATATCTAGGTTTATGGATAGATGAATTAAATATACCTGCGATTTTTTCGCTTCAAATGCATTGATATTAATGATTAAATTGAGATGTATTCTACTTTTTAAATATAGCTATAGAATTTAAACAACTTCTTTCATCTAGCATAAGATGAATATTTTCATAATATTTTAGAGGTTAAAACCTTGGGTGAAATATGAAATTACTGAAATATATATTTTTAATAATTACCTTTGGCTTTAATACAGCTTATGGCAATGGTGTTATTATTTGGTCTCCTTGTTGGGGTGGATATGATAAAAATGGTCAACTGGCAATTGATATAGGGGCTAAAATAGGGGTAAGAGGCACTGGCGGCTTGACTCCATATGAATATAATGAGAAATACTGTGTCAGTCATACACAGTGTGTGGCAATGGGTTACTGTAGCGCCCAGGATGCTAAAGAACAGCAACAAGCCAATGAATTAAAGAAAAAACTTGACGCTGAAAAAAGACAAAGAGAGCGTGAAGCGCAAACTGCCAAACAAAAAGCTGAAACTGCAGAGAAAGTTCGATTAGAAAAGGAACGTGTTGAAAAGGCGAAGATAGCCGCTGAAGCAAAAAAGGCTGAAAGTAAATATAAGTTAAATAATCGTGATGCACTGGAATTTGCACAGTCAAAAGTTGCAGTAGAAAAAGTTTTGCCACCAAAGCCGCAGAAATGCATCATTGAAACAAAGCAATCTATTGGAAAAATGAATTTCTCTTTGTATAGAACGATTCAGGCATCGAAGGACGCTTATAGCAAAGTTAATAAAGGTGATCTGTGTAATGGCAATGGTGGAAGCCTAGGTTCGTTGGATTGTCCAAATCCTGTGAATTTATTTGGAATGCAAATTGCAAACTGTACTGCCACAGTTACTTGTCCTCCAACTAAAAAGGAAGTCCCTTGTTCTTCGGCTACAAGGCAATAAGGGGGAGTTATGATTACTAAATTATTTAAGATTTTGACACTTACTTTTGTTGCGATGGCTGTTACAAATACGCAAGCCCAATCAATCTGGAAAGAGGTTTACAAGGGCTCATTTAATCGTGTTGTGTTTCAGGGAGATCCTAGGCTGGAGTATGGTGTGTCTGGCTCATCATTGGTGCTATCTGCACTTGATGAAAAAAACAGAGTGCTGTTTGTTCGTTTTTTTGGAAAGAAGATTAACTGGGATGGGTTAATAGTTTCAAAAAAGCATCCAATTTATGGAGATGTACACTGTTATGAAGAAGAAAAGCAAACTTACTGTGTGGGCGTAGATGGTAAAACTATCCCAGTAGTACTGACTGGAAATCAAACTTACCATGAGTTTTTACAGGACTACACAAGGGCTCAATTAAACTTACGAGATCAGTTGGCAGCAAAACTGGTTAAAGAAGGGAATAGTGTTAGTGTTTCTACTGCGAAATTGAACTTATATAAAAACCGTCATCTGTTTGAATATGGAAGCTCCTTTGAAACAATTGAAAATGCTCAAGATTTTTTAACACATATACGTGTAGACGGAAGGATAAACTATCCTAGTCCACCCAAATTCAAGGATAGAAACACTTGGGCTGAAAATGTCAGATCAATGACTTTCGAGACTATAAGTCACTGTAAAAGTAAGCTTAAAATCTTTGAAGATGATGCAATATGGGCAATTCACACTGATATTAACTGGGCGGGTGATGAGAGAAAGTATAATGTAGGCTACAAATGGTCCCAACCCATAGATTGGGCAAAAACGGAAAGCTTGTATTCAACTAAAGATATAGCAAATGGATTTAAATTAACTGGAAAATATCTGGATGATTATTCATGGCCATTAGAGTGGAAATATGGGTGGAACGTTCAGACAGCATTGAAAAATGCTGGTCCTAAAGGTGGAAAGATTTATAACTATGAAAGCTATGATGTAACCCTAGGTGATTCCAATGCTGAAATTGTCGCAAGAACGAGATATGTAATTAATTTTTTAAGAGCCAATTGTTCTATGCAATAAACCAAGCTTACAAAAACTAGGATACTTCCTGAAATTACAATAATGAGCCCTGTAAATTTACAGGGTTTTCTTTTATGTATGTAGCAAACTCATTCGGGATTTCTAAAAAGTATTCGTGTGTATGGCTATGACCAGCGTTCAACCAATCTTTTCGATATTTCTCTGCAACTGTCTCGGTGCGCTCATTATATATATTCTTACTAAAGCATAAATCTTTCGCCCAACTAGGCAACATTCCAAATTCAGCAACATCCTTTGAAAGCTATTTAAGCGTAACATCAAAATGCTAAAATTAGTTTTTAGATGATGGTCAAAAACATCAATCGAACTAATCACTTATGTTCGAGTTTTGTTTTTATTTTGCAGAAATTTTGCAGGTAGAAATTTTTCAATGAATAAAAACAATTAATTTCAATAATTTATATCATTCTTGAAGTTGAAACTCTCAGTAGTATGCTGAGTGTTTAATACATTCATAAAACTGATTAGTTAATACGAAATTGAGAAGCTACTTCTATAAACGGAGTAGCTTTTTTATTTGCTTTTATCAACTGTTTTGAATGAATTATCAATTTAAGGGCTTAATACAGTTTTCTGTTCCATTTCCTCCATCCAATCATTTAAATCTAATTCATTGGCAAAAGAGTGTTCATGATCAACTTTAAAAACAAGGAGTGAATCATTTATCCCTAAAATATTGGATAAATGTTGACGAATGATTTTAGCATCATAGATTGTATTCACTAGCCAAGTTGAGGTATTCACACGGATAGATGCATCATAATTTTGGATGATTTTATGAACTTCATCAAAATGGTAATCGTGTGGAGAGTTTAAAATAATCAAATAATTCATAGAGAAAGCCTCCATAAAATAAAGCATAATAAATCATTAGAAAATAATTTTGTGATTTGTATCACGCTATTAATTTAGCATCGATATGTTGGAAAAAGAGAGCAAATTGTCAAACAATAAAATTGGAAACGTATAATTGAGTTATGTTTTTTAAAGATATTGTAAAAAAGCATAGATTGGGGGGGATGTAGTAGATAAAAAACAATCAAAAAAAATCAATTTTAGCTAAATTAATGTACAATACGGTTTAAATTATTTAAACAATAAGCTCATCATCCTATGATGAGCTTTTTTGTTTTAACTTCCTGTGTGATCAGTTCGAGGCTGTAAAATGTTGGTCAAAATAGAAGATGGTTTTTACCTAAATTCAATTCATATCATTGCTGTACATGTTTCTAAAAACATGATTACACAAAATTTTTCTATAGATATTGAATATACTCCGCATAATTATAAAGCCAATGGTACGTATCACAAGAAATGTGAAACTAAAGCTGAGGCTGATATTTTTTTACAAAGCTTACATCAACAAATTGCGAAGGTTTAATTATTAGCTTTATTTTGGAGTAGATCGAAAGGGATTTCATCATAAGGTAAAATGTTCATCTGAATAATTTATTTGAATTTTCTTAATAAATATTTACTAATTATTAGATTGATGTAATAAAAATTCGAAAGTCAAATTACTGTGTTATTTAAATATAAATGTCATAAAACAATGTTATAAAAAAAAGAGATTTATGGAGGCTGTGATGGAAATTAGTGTCAAGAAAATCAATAAGCGTATTGAAGATTACCAACTTGAGGGTAAGGAACCTTCTGTATTAGAAATCGGTTATAAGACTTATGCACAATTGATGCATGAAGATAAATTCGCTGATGCGCTCAAGAAAGACCCAAATGATCCATTACTCCGTTTTTATAAAAATATCAAAATTAAAGTAGTGACAGAAAAACATTATTTTGAAGTTCGATAGTTTTGTTTAAAAAATAAACAATTGATTTTTTTATTAAAATTAATCTCAGGGATGAGAGTCTAAATTTTTTATGAAAAAAATAATAAAATATTGATAAGAGTTATCCATCAAATTATTTAACTTTAATTTAAAATCTTTTGTTTAAATAAACAAAATGGAGATACATATCATCGAAAAAAATGAGTTCAGATTGTTAAGTTGAATTTATCTCGGTTTATACGAGATTGTGCACATTTTTACCAATAATTAAATTATGATTTGAATTTAAAGAAAGCGGATACTTCTTTATTCACGAATAAAATTATTTGTTAAGAATAATTAATAAATATAAAACAGTTGGCATACTTTTTGTTTGATTCTATTTTTATTAGATTATTATGATTTTTGAAAAATAAGTAAATAAAATCAATATTATGATAATATTTATCATTTGATAATGATAATTCTTTGCTGTAATTTTCAGTTTTTTATCAGCAGATTTTGATACAAAAAGTCACTCTTAAAAATGTTTTATAAATTTAATTTAACTTAATGTTCTTACAAAGTTGGACAAATTATATTATTATAATGTCTGGTTTTTTTGTGAAAAATAAAAAATGGAAATTTTAAATTTTTTAAAAAGTTTCAATACGTTAAATACTTATTTGGTTCTCGCTGTATTTGTATTGATTGCTATCATTTCTTTCTTTTACATTGTAAGTCCAGCTTGATGGCAAAGTAAAAGCAGGATCTATAAAAGTGAAATATTGAAAAATATTTCACTTTTTTGTTTTCAAAAAATATAATTATCATAGATTTACATTTATTATTAAGAAATATTTATATCATATCGAAATTAATTTTAAATTTTTGCTAGAATATATTAACATACCATTTGGTTGGTATCTTTATTTTGAGTTATTCATGAATCCTATTTTAACTGCATATCTACTCTTAGCATTTGCTATTGTTTCAGAGGTGATTGGTTCTACATTTATAGTAAAATCAGAAGGTTTTACTAAATTAGTACCGTCTTTAACCGTTTTGGTGTTATATAGCATCGCCTTTTACTTGTTATCACAAGTGGTGAAAGTCATTCCATTGGGAATTACTTATGCAATTTGGGCGGGTGTTGGTATCGTATTGACAGCATTTTTAGGATTTATTGTATTTAAACAAAGTTTTGATCTCGCTGCGATGATTGGGATTGCTTTGATTATTTCAGGTGTTATCGTAATTAATTTATTTTCAACTACCGCAGGGCATTAATTTGACTCAGATCAGCAACGCGCATCAACGTAAAAAAGAGCCGGAAAAAGTTCGACAGCTTATTTTGCAAAATACCATGCGACTTGCCGCAGAAAGTGGTATGCAAGGTGTATCTATTCAGGCTGTAGCAGATTTATCAAATGTGACAAAGGGGGGCGTGTTTCATCATTTCCCCAATAAACAAAGCTTAATTACGGCAATGATCAGCAGTGCAATGCATACTTTAGATGATGAAGTTGAAAAATATCTAGCAATGAAAACGATTGAATATGGTTGTTTTACACGTGCTTATATTGAGCTGACGTTAACGAGTGAGAATTTTGGGATCGGTTCAGTGTGGTCAGCTTTGTGTCTAACGTTTATTTCAGATCAGGCTTTTTGTGCAGAATGGAACCAGTGGTTGGCGCAACGTTTGGTTCGACATCAAGCGACTGATCAGGATATGAATTTACAATTGTTACGCTATGCTGCCGATGGTGCATGGTTGATGGAAGGTTTTAAATCTGAAAATCAGCAAAAATTAATAGACATAAAAAATGAGTTAATTCAAAGAAGTTTTATAAAAAATTGAATAATATTTTTGGATTGCAAAGGCATTAAAAATACCCAAGCTTCTCATTCAAAAAGCTTGGGTAATACGGTGTAAATGTGATGGTCTTCTACTTTAGAAAGTCAATGAACTCTTAACTATCTAGTGTCATCAAACTTGCATTACCTCCGGCAGCAGCTGTATTGATGCTGATTGCACGCTCAATCAATAGTGGTTCAGGTGGAATTTGCCCATTTACATCATGACAATGGGTAATTCCTACAATAGCACCTTGGCGTTGTGCAACCATTGCTTGAGTATTTTGCAAACTTTGTTCAGAGCTTTGGTGTAGCACCGCATCAAATTCACCAGTGATTAAATCATTGACCATCGTGAATTTTTGTTTTAAAGCTTGAGGCATAGACTGAATCATTTTCAAGGCAAGTGTATTGTCACTCAAAATGATGGCTTGCGCATTTAAACTTAAGATTGCATTGAATTGATCGAGTAGTGAAGTTTCATTGTCTGCAATCGCCAAGATACGTTGACGTGCCACAATTTGATATTGGTTAGATTCACCTGTAGGTCCAGGTAACTCATACAATGCAACCGGAGATTGATATGGTTGTAATTGAATCTGAGCATAGCTTTGCTTTACCCATTTTTCAAATAATTCATAAATTTCAGAATTTTTTGTATTTCGTGTGGAAAGCGTTTTTACCGTGCCAAAAGGTTGTAGTGGCAATGTGGTATGTTGCATCAATTTATATAGATAAATTGGACCACCTGCTTTAGGTCCAGTGCCTGATAAACCTTCACCACCAAACGGTTGTACGCCGACGACTGCACCGACAATATTGCGATTAATATAGAGATTTCCAACTTCCGCATGCTCAATCGTGGTTTGAATGGTTTCATCAATACGGGTATGTAAACCCATCGTTAAACCATAACCTTTAGAATTGATATGCTTTAAAAGTTGTTTTAACTCACCATATTTATAGGTGATCACATGCAAGACTGGACCGAAGACTTCACGTTTTAAATCATTTAAATTCGGTAGTTCAATCAGGGTTGGAACAATAAATGTACCCGCATTCAAGTCAGATGTTGGGGTATTATCTGCAAATTGATGGACTGGACAACCTTTGCTACGCATCATTTCAATATGCTTTTCAATATTTTGCTGTGCTTCTTGATCAATCACAGGACCAATATCGGTTTTTAGTAGAATTGGATTACCGATTTTCAACTGTTGCATTGCACCTTTTAGCATTTTGATCAATGTCGCTGCATTGTCTTCTTGCACACAGAGTACACGCAGGGCAGAACAACGCTGACCCGCACTATCGAAGGCTGAATTTACTGCATCAATCACAACTTGCTCAGTCAGTGCTGATGAATCCACGATCATGGCATTTTGACCACCTGTTTCGGCAATCAATGGAATTGGTTGTCCTGATGGGCTCAGTCTTTGGGCAACAGTTTTCTGTAAAATTTTGGCAACTTCAGTAGAACCCGTGAACATAATACCTTGGATACGTTCATCTTGGCTGAGTTTGGCGCCAACAGTTTCACCACGACCAGGTAAAAGTTGAACGACTGATTTAGGAATGCCAGCTTCCCATAAAATTTGAATCGCTTGTGCGGCAATTAAAGGAGTCTGTTCCGCAGGTTTTGCAATCACGGTATTTCCAGCAACCAAAGCTGCAGAAATTTGTCCCGAAAAAATTGCCAATGGGAAGTTCCAAGGACTAATACATAGCACAGTTCCTAAAGGTTCTATAACAGTATTATGATCAATCGCTTTTGCTTGAGCTGCATAATAACGTAGGAAATCCACAGCTTCACGGACTTCTGCAATGGCATTGCTATAGGTTTTACCACTTTCACGGTTTAATAAAACCATCAACTCATGAATACGTGCTTCCATCAAATCCGCAGCTTTCAACAGTAAGTCTGCACGAACGTCTTTAGAGGTATTTTTCCAATCCTCTAATGCTTGATGTGCATTTTCTAAAGCCAGGTCAACTTGTGCTGTTTCTGCTTCGATGACATAGCCAACGAGGTCTTGATGATTCGATGGATTACGGATTTCAACTGCATTACTTTCTGATAAATCTTGAATATCAAGCTGATCAACGAGGCTAGCACTGTTCCATTGATGAGAAGAATACTGTTGAGCAATACGGTTTAATTCAGTCAATTCGCTATCATCAGCAAGATCTAAACCTTTAGAGTTTTGTCGAATGCCTTGATACAAATCTTGAGGCAAAGGGATCGCAGGATGTTTTAAACCTACGGCTTGTTCTTTTTGTGCGGTTTGCATGATTTCATGAATTGGATCTTCAATGAGATCATCAATTTGAATACTTTTATCTGCAATACGATTTACAAAAGAGGTATTCGCGCCATTTTCCAATAAACGGCGTACTAAATAAGCGAGTAGGGTTTCGTGATTACCGACTGGGGCATAAATTCGGCAAGGGATTCCAAGTTTATTATCAGCAACATTTCCTACAACTTGTTCATAAAGTGGTTCGCCCATGCCGTGTAAGCATTGGAACTCATATTGACCTGTATAATATTTTTGTGGATCTGCTAATTGGTAAATCGTGGCAAGGGTTTGCGCATTATGTGTCGCAAATTGAGGGTAGATGTATTCGGGTGCAGCCAATAGTTTTTTGGCGCAAGCTATGTAAGACAAATCGGTATGTACTTTACGCGTGAAAACAGGGTAGTCACTCATACCATCAATTTGCGCTTTTTTAATTTCACTGTCCCAGTAAGCACCTTTAACTAGGCGTATCATTAGACGTTTTTGGCTACGTTTTGCAAGATCAACAATATAATCAACCACATAGAAACAACGTTTTTGATAAGCTTGAATGACGAAGCCGATGCCTTTCCAATCCGCCAATTGCGGTTCAAAGCACAAACGTTCAAGTAGCTCTAAAGAAAGTTCTAAACGATCTGCTTCCTCTGCATCAATATTTAAACCGATGTCATAGGTTTTGGCTAAAAGCGCAAGATTTAAAATACGCGGATAGAGTTCATCGTGAACACGCGCGATCTGTGAGCGTTGATAACGAGGGTGTAAAGCAGAAAGCTTAATCGAGATACCAGGTCCAGAATATACATCTTTGCCTGCTGAAGCCTTACCAATGGCATGAATGGCTTGGGTGTAATCTTCAAAATAACGATCTGCATCATGCTCAGTTAAAGCAGCTTCGCCCAACATATCATAAGAATAACGGAAACCTTTATCTTCAAGCACTTTGGCATTATCCAAAGCTTCTTCGATGGTTTCACCTGTGACAAACTGCTCACCCATCATACGCATCGCCACATCGACAGCCTTACGGATGACGCCTTTGCCTGTACGTGCGAGAAGAGAGGTCAAAATACCAGAAAGGCTATTCTGTTTTGGGGTTTCCATGAGCTTGCCTGTCAGCATTAAACCCCACGCTGCAGCATTCACGAACATCAAATTACTTTGACCTAAATGGTCTTTCCAGTTGCCTTGGTTAATTTTATCTTTGATTAATAAATCGCGTGTCGCACTGTCTGGGATACGGAGTAAGGCTTCTGCCAAACACATCAAGGCAATGCCTTCTTGTGATGATAAGGAAAACTCTTGCAACAAGCCTTGCACAATGCCTGCTTTTCCAGATGAGCTTTTACGGTCACGTAAGCTATGCGCGAGATTAAAAGCAATGTCATAAATTTTTTGATTCAACTCTTCGGACATTTGGCTGTGATCAAGTAAATTCTCCACGCATTCAGGTTCAGAGCGACGCCAAGCCGTATTGATTGCATCTTCTAAATCAGACTTATCTTTAAACTCAGTGATGTAATCTAAGCTTGGTGCAAAATTTTGAATAGATTCCGTATTCAAATTTGTATGGGAGTCTAAATTTTGTGGTGAATTCATATTCATTGCCAACATCCTGTGACTTGAAAATTTTTGTTGAGCATTTCGCCTTATATAATTTATGATTACAGAATATTTGGTGAATAACTCACTATAATTTGAATAATATTTAGAGAATTATGCTATGGAAGGTGCGTATTTAAACCTGGATCGGATAGATATTCGGATTTTAGAAATACTGCAAAAAGATGCCAAAATTTCCAATATTAAATTGGCTGAAGAAGTGAACTTATCAGCAACGGCTGCGCTTGCACGTGTGCAAAAACTCACAGCAGAAGGTTATATTCTTGGCTATGAAGCGAAGCTTAATCCTAAAATGTTAGGGGCAAATTTTGTCGTTTTTGTTGAAATACTTTTGGATAAAACTACGCCAAATGCTTTGGATGAATTCTCGGATGCTGTGGTGCAATATCCTGAGATTATGGCTTGTCACATGATTAGTGGTGGCTTTGACTTTCTAGTGAAAATTCGTTGTGCAGATATGGAGGAGTTTCGCCGTATTTCTGGGCAAGTACTATGGCAGTTGCCTGGTGTGAAAGAAACCCGAAGTTATCCTGTGATGGAAGTGATTAAAGACAGTGGACAGTTGCATTTAAATTTTAAGGCAAAAGCAAAAAAGTAGAATATTTTTTAACATTCAAAATATTAAAAAACCTCTCTTGATTGGCTCAGGAGAGGTTTTTTAATGGTAACTATAAAATTAAAGATTTAATTTATTACCGATATTAAAGATTTTTCATCTCACGATCATACACTTGTTCAGCATGGTCAAAACGATCAATGACTTCTTGTTCAGGCGCTTTACCCATTAAACTTACGATTACGATACTGATGAAAGACAGAATAAAGCCTGGTACGATTTCATATAGTCCTGTATGCGCCATGGTGTTTTTCCAAAGAATAACGGTCACTGCACCGACAATAATCCCAATGATCGCACCATTCAACGTCATACGTTTCCAGAAAATTGACAAGATAATCAATGGTCCAAAAGCTGCACCAAAACCAGCCCATGCATAAGCCACTAAACCGAGTACTTTACTTTCAGGGTTGAATGCTAAAAGGATTGCCAATACTGAAATTGCCAATACCATTAAACGACCCACCCATACCAACTCATTTTGTGATGCAGTTTTACGGATAAATGATTTATAAATATCTTCAGTCAATGTACTTGAACATACGAGTAATTGACAGCTCAAGGTACTCATCACTGCCGCTAAAATCGCAGCCAGAACCACACCTGCAATCCATGGATTAAAGAGGATTTTGGTCAATTCCATAAATACGGTTTCTGGATTTTTTGCCACGATGGCAGCAGCAGGAATATCTGGGTTTGCTGCAAAGTAAGCAATACCCACATAACCAATCGCAACCGCACCACCTAAGCATAGAATCATCCAAGCCATACCGATACGGCGGGCATTTGGAATAGACTTAACTGAATCTGCTGCCATAAAACGCACAAGAATATGTGGTTGACCAAAATAGCCTAAGCCCCAAGCCATGGATGAAATAATGGCGATAGCACTAACACCTTGGAACATATTTGCTGCATGAGGGCGAACAGATTCGATTAAGTGATTCACAGTAGTTAAATCACCTACCGCAAGGAAAGTCATAATTGGTGCGAGAAGCAAAGCAAAAATCATCAAGCCAGCTTGGAAAGTATCTGTCCAGCTGATTGCAAGGAAACCGCCGATACAGACATAGCTCATCGTTGCAATTGCACTTACCCATAAAGCCGTCGAGTAATCCATTGCGAAAATACTTTCAAATAGACGAGCACCCGCCACCATGCCAGAAGCACAGTAGATCCCGAAGAAAATGAGAATTACCAAAGCTGAGATAATACGAAGCACTTTCTTTTTATCTGCAAAACGACTGGTGAAATAATCGGGTAATGTCAAAGCATTATTTTGAATTTCTGTATGGACACGTAAGCGTCCAGCGACCAAATACCAATTTAACCATGCACCGATAATCAAGCCAATCGCAATCCAAGATTCAGATAGCCCCGTGATATAGATTGCACCAGGTAGCCCCATCAGGAGCCAACCACTCATGTCAGAGGCACCTGCGGATAGTGCAGTAACAAAACTTCCTAAGCTTCGTCCACCTAAAATATAATCTGAAAAATTTGTGGTTCGTCTATACGCATATAAGCCTATACAGACCATAGCAATAATATAAAAAATAAATGTCACTACTGTGGGGTTGATTGAGTCCATATCCAATTCATTCCTTTAAGGAGATAAAGCTCCAAGTTTTATTTTTTTGCGTTAATTTCACTTGCTGATTCTTTACAGAAATAAAAAAAATCGCTGTTTGGGTTCTAATGTAAATAATGGTGGTTTATGTATCCAATTGTACATTTAGATACAATCGAAAAAATACATAATTTTATAAGAAAAACTAAAAATTAAAATAAAAGAAAAGTGCTCAAATAATCCCTAAAATGATTATTTACACGATGTTACATTGTTAACATTAGACTATATTTAAATAAGAATAATTTATCTAAATGGTGTCTTTTGCTAATAGAGAAATGAATTAAAAAGAATAATATGGATATAGCACAAATATAGTGCATATAAAAAAGAGTAAAGCAAATGGAAACGGTTCAATTAGAAACAATGCGAGTCGAAAAGGATTTATTGGGCAGTAAAGAAGTTCCAATAAATAGTTATTATGGTATTCATACGGTTCGCGCTTTGGAAAACTTCAATATTTCCAAACATACGGTGGGAGAACAAAGCCATTTTATTCGTGCTTTGGCTCAGGTCAAAAAAGCATCCGCTAAAACCAATTTACAATTCAATAAAATTTCTGAAGAAATCAGTTTATCCATTCAAAATGCTTGTAATCAATTAATAGAAAATCCACAAGATTGGAAAGATTCTTTTCCAACTGATATTTACCAAGGTGGAGCAGGCACTTCTATCAATATGAATACCAATGAGGTGATTGCTAATATTGCTTTAGAAGCATTAGGTTATGCAAAAGGGCGTTATGACATTATTCATCCAAATGATCATGTCAATAAATCACAATCGACCAATGATGTGTATCCTACAGCCTTGCGTTTAGCGACTTATTATTCCTTTGATGTATTATTTGAAAAAATAAATAACTTAATTAGTTCACTGATTTTAAAGTCGACAGAGTTCCAATATGTTTTAAAAATGGGTAGAACCCAGTTACAAGATGCTGTTCCGATGACTTTGGGACAAGAGTTTCATGCTTTTGCGACGCTTTTAAAAGAAGATGTGCGTCTGATTAAAAAAACTCGAGCATTGCTATTGGAAATTAACTTAGGTGCAACTGCAATTGGTACTGGGGTGAATACGCCTCATGGCTATGCAGCGCAAGTGAGCGATAATTTAAAAGAAATTACAGGTCTAAATTTAACTGGTGCAGAGGATTATGTTGAAGCAACCAGTGATTGTGGTGTATTCATTATTCTTTCGAGTACTTTAAAGCGTTTAGCAGTCAAGCTTTCTAAAATCTGTAATGATTTACGCTTACTCAGTTCTGGACCTCGAACCGGTTTGTGGGAGATTCGCTTACCTGAATTACAAGCGGGTTCATCGATCATGCCTGCAAAAGTGAATCCCGTGATTCCTGAGGTGGTCAATCAAATTGCATTTAAAGTGATAGGTAATGATCTCACCATTACTTTTGCAGCTGAAGCTGGGCAATTACAACTGAATGTGATGGAGCCAGTCATTGCTTTATCTATGAATGAATCCATTGAACTTCTAACGCATGGTATTCAAACTTTAGATGAGAAATGTATTCAAGGCATTGTTGCCAATGAACAAACTTGTTTTGATGCCGTGATGCGTAGTGTTGGGATTATTACTTTGCTTGATCCGATTCTAGGTCATGCAAAATGTGATGAAATTGGTAAACAATGTATTGCTGAGAATAAAACCATTCAAGAAGTGGTACTTGAGCAAGGTTTAATGACTCAAGAACAATTGGATGAAATATTCTCTTTTGAAAATATGATTTCAAAAATTGATATTCAGCCTTATGAGGAAATGGATCGGGTGAGTTAAGTGCATTCGCGTAGACATTCTTTGTAAATACAGATGAGTTTGAGCGATACAGCATTTCGGTGCTGTATTTTTTTGCATAGCGACATGATTAGAATTTCTATATAATCGAGAAAAATATATAACGTATAAACTCAAACGAAAGAAATATGATGATGAATAATAAACATTTAATACTCATTTTAAGCTTAATCCTTATTTCAGGATGCTCAAAAAAAGCAGAAGAAGCGAGTGCAGATAGTGCGACAAATTCAAGCGTTGAAGTTGCTTCACAAGATGTACAAAATGCGAAACAAGCAGCGGATCAGGCTGTCGCAGATGCTGCTTCACCAAGTAATCCCAATACAACACCTGTAACAGAGCAGAAACCTGAAACGATTCTGACCACAGAAGTGAGTGATGCAGAAAAAGCACGCCGAATGGTACGTGAAGCGCAAGTTGATTTCACGGCAAAAGATGTGGTTAAAACGGCTTTGGAAATCGACAAGCTCACCTTTCAAGCAGGTGGATTTATCGAGCAAAAGAATATTAATTTTGATGTGATGGACACTCAGACGCAAAAAATTGGTGATGGAAAAATCCGAGTTTTTGAAAAAGTAAATCCGCATGCTGAAATTATTGTTCGTGTTCCAAGTGATAAAGCAGCAGTATATGTCAATCAACTTTTGCCTTTAATGTTCTTTTTAAATCAACAACAATATTCAGCAAAACGTTTTGAATTAAAGCTATTAGAAGAAAAAATGGCACAAACACAGACTGTGCCAAGTGATACCAGACGTACCGAACTCAATGAAATTGCCCGTTTAACCCAACTTGAAGTTCAAGACCGTGTGCGTTTTAGTACCATTAGTATCAGTATTAAACAGCCTGCGATGGTGCGTGAAAGTTTAGATGTCGATGTAGATGCTGTGGCGCGTTTAAATGGAGATAGTTTCTGGAAACGTGCTTGGGATGGTGTGCAATATGGTTGGCACTTTATTTTAGATTTGTTGGTGATTCTCATCACAATTTGGCCACTGTATTTAATCATTTTGGTCTTAATTATTCTGTATCGCTTATTCAAGCCGTTATTGAATAAATTATTTAATGATTCTTTGAAATCTGATTATCCTAAAGACCATCAATCAGATCAAAATAACAAATCAAACCCTTCAGGTGAATAAAGTTTGATGGACTGAAAGCGCATTGATTTCATCTAAATATGAGATAGCAACCTTACTGATCAAGTGAATCGGTAAGGTTGGGTTTTATTTTGCAATAAAACGTTCAAACAGTTGTTGCATACCCTCAGTTGCATTCATTTTTAAGCATTGATATTGCTGTGGGACACGCTCATAACTGGCATGCGGATCGATATAATAGGCTTCACATGTTGATGGTATTTCATGAATCAAACCTGCAACAGGATATACCGTCAGAGTTGAGCCGATCACGATAAAAATATCAGCATCTTGAATGGTTTGAACAGCATCCTCATAGGCGGGAACAGCTTCGCCAAACCACACCACATGAGGGCGTAAAGGATAGCCATCAGGGCATTTATCATTTTCTAAGTTGAGTTCCCAGCCTTTTATTGGATAAAATTCAGTACTGTATTGTGCATTTGCTTTTGAACTTTTCGCCAAACGAATATTACCATGTAAATGAATCACATTTTGGCTACCTGCACGTTCATGTAGGTCATCAATGTTTTGGGTAATCACTGCTACATCAAAATATTGTTCTAAATCAGCAATGATTTGATGCGCTTTGTTCGGTTGGGCTTCTAAAATATTTTTCCGCCGTTCATTATAAAAACGTTGAACGAGCTCAGGATTACGATGCCAAGCTTCAGGTGTAGCAACATCTTGGATATCGTAATTTTCCCAAAGACCATTACTGTCACGAAAAGTGCTGATGCCACTTTCAGCACTCATACCTGCACCTGAAAAGACCACGATTTTTTTCATAATGAACGATATTTTGAATTTTATAAAATCATATCATAGCGAAATTATAAACACGTTAAATTCTAGTTTATTGGGTAGATTTTGTTATAGAATAAGTGAATTAAACATCCAGAAAGTTTGAATGTTTTTATCAATAATATTTATAAAAACAGTCATAAATATATAATTTTAAAATGGAATACAATGGAAACACGTGATATTGTCAATGCGCCAGAAGTTAAAAAAACCATTGTTGAGCGTAGCCAAAAACGAAATGATGACCCTGAAATTACGCAATGGTTGGAAAAAAAATTCTTTGAATTTGTGATTAAACAATTCAATCCAGTCTTTCATGTCAACTCAGTGTCTGCATGGAAAATTTGCCAATTACCCCAGCCAATCCCTACTTGGTTTCTAAAAAAATTAGAACAACAGCCCGAAAGTCAGATGCTCTATGTTGATCCATTACACGAGCAAATTTTGGCTTTAGAGAAACCGATTCTTGAATTTTTTAATTCGCGGCTGAAAAGTAATTTAAAAGGTAAATTCATGAAAATGACCTATGACCAAGTCTTAGAGGCTTGGCATAAAGATCATGAACTCATGAAAAAGCGTTTGGAAAAAGGCAAATGGGACAGTAATGAAAATGCGCTTACAGATATTTTAACTGTGAGCACAGGACGTTTTGTTGAAATTAATGCCATGGGGCAATTGCTTCGTCAAGAGTTGGCATTTGAATCACGTTATATGCAGCATTGCTTAGGGCAATTTGATCATCTCAAAGATTTAACTGGTGGATATGCAGAGTTTTACGTGACCCAAAAGGAACAAGGGATATTTCGCTATTTCAGCTTGCGAGATAAGCTAAATAAACCTCATGTCACCATCAGTTTAGAGTGGGATGGTGAAGATTGGTGCATTGAACAAATTAAAGGGAAACAGAACGAAGTTCCTGTCAAAAAATATGCAGACGATGTTTTATTGTTCCTGAACTTGATTCAACCGAAGAATAATCAAAACTCAGATTGTGCGCGTATGGGGATTCTTTATCAGCCTGAATTGGTTGCGGAAAGTGAGCAGAACAACGAATCGAATGAAATCAAAGTTGAAGCTAAAATAAAAACGGCATCAACTGAAAAGCCTTATTTTTATTTCTATGAACTGGATAATGAGGTACAAGTTGAAGGGATTGTGATGCATGATCCGAACCTTATGGAATTGTGTGATAAGCAATCTAAAGTTTTGCAATGGATGATGATTGCAACCAAGCGTGAAGAATTTATTCTCGAACCACAAAGTCAATTGATTGAGCAAGTCAAAGCCTTTACTGATGTCGCATTTGATCAACGGAAATTAAATATTCCACTCGAATTTGCTGAAAAGAAAAGTATGCATATTTTGATTCATTTAATTCTTTTACCTTTTTACTTGGTCTTTCTTGCACTTGCAGTACTTAGTCAAATTCCGTTAGTGGGTTGGATTTTTAAAATTTTAATGGTGATTTTTGCGATCCCTGCTATGCCTTTCCTTAAAAGTAATGCTGATTCGAGAAAAAGATGGGCATTGGCGACTGGGGACTTGATCTATGCCAGAAATAAAATCTCGCATGATGATGTGGACAGCTTACAACTTGATGATTTTAAAAATGATGAAACAAAGTTTAAGAAACATTTAGATCAGTTGTTAAAACTGGAAAATGATAGTCAAATTGAGCGTTTGACCAGTATTGAATATTTCTTTCAAGATTACTTCTATGTGGGGGATTTTCATGGATGGTACGACTTAAATAAACATGAGCGTCCTTATTATCGGGATGTATTGGTCTATGCGCATATTCAGAAAATTGTCACCATGCGCTTACTCCATCAGTTTGATTACATCAAAGAAGATGAAGCTTGGCAGTATATTTTAGCCTCTGCACAGATTATTCAAGATTGCTGTGAGAGTTGGAAAGAAATGGGGCAGTATTATGCACAAGGGCGTGAAATTGATTTGATTATCAAGCACTCTGATCATCAGAGTTATGATAAATCAGCACGTTATGAAGTGGATCGATATTTAGAAAGTTCAAGTTGTAATTGGAAATCACTAGATTGGCATTTAGAATTATTCCCTGAATTAAAACACCCTCAACTTCAAAATGATTTAATCACACAGCAGAATCATTCTAATGCGATCGTTGTAGGAGCTTCGTCATGATCAAGGCAGAATATGTACATGAAGCTTTTCGTAAAGATCAAAAATATCCTTTTGGTTTACTTGAAAATAGACAGTTTGCTGAATTAGAAAAATATTTTACTGAGCTTTGGCATGATCGTAATGGTAAAACAGCCTTACAATGGGAACATGATTGGTTTAATTTTGCCTATCGTATGTTTCATGAAATGTTTCTGAATCAAGGACCTTTGGCGCTGAAACATATCGAGGATTGGTCGAAAGCATATCCTGAAAGTATTTATCCTTATTTGATGAAAGTGCGTTACTGGGGATTTTGGTCTGCCGAGTATCGTGGTGGAACTTGGGCAAATCAAGTTACTGAAGATATGTGGGACTGTGCAAGTGAGGCACAGAAGCAAGTGTATGTTACTGCGATGCAAGCTTTAACTTTTTCAAGTGATTGCTGGTCTGTCGCAATTCATTTATTAAATACAGCAGCACGATTGGACGAGCCGCAGTGGTTTGAAAAATGGTTCACCAAACAAAAACCGCCACAAAATTTAAGACATATTATCAAACCTTCTTATAAAGAATTGGCTGCTTTAAGTGGTTTACACGCAGACTTAGCATTGCAATTGCCTGAGCAAATCCCTGAATTGCTCGTACCGTATATTGAGCTTAGAAATTCACTGGATTTACCACAAAAAGCATCTGCGCTTTGGCTAAAAGTTTTTATAGATCAATCAAAGTTTGGATTGGTTGCAGCGATTGACTATTGCTTCTATCTATTGCCACGATGGGGCTATAGCTATGAAGCCATTACTCGATTTATTCAATCAGATTGGTGTCAGCATTTTTCAGAAATTGAAAAGAATGAACTCAATTTTGTGATGTGGTATGACTCGGTAGAAGATAGTTACTCGAGTGAGCAAACCGGTGAAATTAAAAAGCATATTCAAATCGCGCAAGACTTATTGAAACGTCCACTCAGTGATGCCAATCGTGCCAAAATCTATTTGCGTCTGGCATATTTTTATTGGCTTCTGAATGAGTCTGATCCTAAGATTTTAGAATGTTACTTACATACCGTCGATGAAGATATTTTTGATGAATATGAATTACGCCGTGCAATCGAGTATTGGTATAAACATGCTCGATCAAATGATTTTTTAGGAAAAATTGCTATATCGAACCGAAAAATTCTAGCCAGTGCTTCTGTTTTATATGGCTTACTCGCGCAGCATGGTTGGTCTGGAATAGAAAAAAATCCTTTGGTTTCACAATCATGGTATGAGTTTGCAATGACTCTGGAAAAGCCGAAGAAATTTCCTGAAGGTGATGATTGTTGTTTTTATCGGGTTTTTAAGCCTTTTGATGCACCAGAGGATTATCCACTGGTGATTGATATGTTGCATCGTGCATCAGATTTGGGTTATGTCAATCCGAGTTTTACCTGTGGTTATATTCATTCACGTGAAGATTCTAGTTTATACGATGTTGATATTGCAAAAAAATATTCAACCAAAGCAGCAGAGCAAGGTCATTATATTGCCATGTATAACGTGGGCGTGAATTACCTTAATCGAGGCATTAAAGAGAGTGAAACTCAACCTTATCCTTTACTGAAACAGAGTTTAGATTATTTTGAAAAAACCAGAATCGGTTTAGAAAAGTCGCGTAAAGACGGTACTTATGAATATGAAGAGTTAGAAAGCGATATTATAGATTTATACGCTGACCGCATGTTTTATTATAGTTTTTACCCCGATCTTGGCGATACGATCATTCCCTTATTGATCGAGCATGGATGGAACAGGCATATTAAGGCAATGACCGCTTTGGCACGTTTGTATGCAGATCAAGCAGATCGACCACATTATTTTAATTATCCTGAAGCGGTTAAGTGGTGTGAAGCCGCAAGATTGCAAGATCCTGAAAATGAAGATGTGATGGGTGCAATTGATGTTGTTGAACAGGACTCGATGAAGAATATTTTAAAATATCAGTTTGCTGTTGATAAAATCTCAGCAGATCAAATGCCTGGGCGACAGGATGTATTGTTCTAAAACAATACATCTATTTTAAGTTGCTCTGTTAAAGTTAAATCATCTTTTTACTTTAGAAGATGATTTAATGACTGATGCGTAGGATAAAGAATATCTGAAATTTTGCTACAACCATTTTCTTGTGCAAATTTTAGTGTAATTTTCTTTTTATAATCTACACCTGAAATCATGACATTTACTTGAGTATTGGAAACTTGGGTGATGTTATAGCGTGGTTTTTCAGGTGAATCTTGTGCATCGGTTAAAATATCAAATTCTAAATTACACAGCATTTGGGTTTTAGTTTGGCATTTATTGTCATTATCAATTTTTTTAGCCAGCGGTTTTGTCAGGTATTTTTCTAAGTTTTGTATACTTGTTGAAGCCAGTGGCTTTACATCATCATTGCGCCCACTGAAATGTTTTTTATACATTTGCTCAGTCAGTTTTTGTGGTGATAAGCATTGCTCTGCAAAGCTGATTGAGCTTGAAAATAAAATGGTCGTCGTTAGAAATATTTTCTTAAATGTGTTTTTAGAATGATAGATCATGTTGAATATTGTTGAGCTAATGATGATTCTATTTTATATCAATGCATTAAAAAATTGCATTTTATAAACTTTTCTTAAGGGAAATGGGTAGTGATATTTTGTAAGTAGATCATGTTTAAGTATGTTATTTCTAGTGGTGAAAATTGACTACATCCGAGAATTATTAAGTCATTTGGACTCAATACACCTTATTGATCTATAAGGTGTATTTATAAATTCTAATTTGAATGAATTGAAAAATTATTTTATCAATTTGATGTTTTTAATGAAACTTAGTCTTTCATTTGCTCCAGGACCAACTATGCGATCTCTGTTGTTTTCAACTTTTATTTCAGCTTGAACTTTTTTCCCAATAATTTTTTTCTTAATGTGCTCACCACCTGACTCTTCATCAGGATCAAACCAATCCCCACATTTCTGATCACAGAAGGCGTGAACTTCTTTATTTTTACTATCTTTAAGGATCAATCCAAGATCATCAACACCGCCACCATTTAAAATGGTATAAGTTTGAGATTTTGCATTTGAGAATGCACTTATCGATAAAATCATAAGACTCAATATTATTTTTTTCATATTTCCTCTAAATGTCGTGGGATGCATGTTTTAGTTGTCTTATCATAAATTAATCGAATGATTAAAATAAGAAAAAATCTGTAAAAACAGATCTTTTCTTTAACATGTACGGACTTTACTCAAAGGTTTCTAGATCAATGTACTTAATGGTCATGGTGTAAATATTCAGGTTGTTTTGGCAACTGTAAACTACAAATCAAACAAATGATCAGCATCACAATCACATAAAGAAAGAAGCTATTTTCATGTCCCATATCTTTGAGCTTAAGTGCAACAGCAGGTGCTGAACCACCAAAGATTGCATTACCTACGGCATAGGCGAAACCAACACCGAGGGCGCGAATATGTGCAGGGAACATTTCAGCTTTAACAAGTCCACTGATTGAAGTGTAGAAACTCAGCATAAACATGAGGAAGATCAGTAACAACGTAACGATCACTGCTGAATCATGGAAATAAGGCATTGCAATCACCATCACGGGATAGATAAAGATTGCACAACTCACACTAAACAAAATCATGGAGGCGCGCCGACCAATTCGATCAGAAAGCATTCCAAATAGTGGTTGAGCACACATAAATACAAACAGTGCAATGGTCATCATATAGCCGACAGTTTTATCAGCAAAACCGAGACTGGTGATATATGTTTTTGAATATACAGTAATAATATAAAAACACAGTGAACCCGCAGAAGTATAACCAACAACCAATAGGAAGGTTTTCCAATTATGCTTAAATAGCTCAGTTAAGCTACCTGACCCCTCTTTTTTCCCTTCATCCTCTTTTAGCGTTTCTTTTAAATGACGACGGGCAAAGAATGAAAGAATTGCAACAACACCACCAATAATGAAAGGAATACGCCATCCACCATTCATTAATTCCTCTTTGGACATCAGTGCGAGCATGATGACGCCAAGTAAACTTGCTAAAAGTTGTCCGCCAGATAGTGTTACATATTGAAATGATGAATAGAAACCACGTTGCCCTTTAAGTGCAACTTCACTCATATAGGTGGCAACGGTACCGTACTCACCACCGACAGAAAGCCCTTGAAGCAATCGTACTGCGAGCAGTAAAAAGGGAGCTAGCATCCCAACGTCTTCATAAGTAGGAAGTGCTGCGAATAAAAAAGAACTAATTGCCATGAGGGTGATCGAAATGATCATGGATTTTTTACGACCATAAGTATCACCAATCCAACCAAATAGCCAACTGCCGATTGGACGCATGAAGAAACTCGCGGCGAATACACCCCAAACGTAAATGGCTTTGGTTGAGTCATTCATATCAGGTGCGGTAAGCGCATGGGTAAAATAGGTGGCAAAAGCAGCGTAAATATAAAAGTCAAACCATTCGACTAAGTTACCCGAAGCAGCACCCACAATCGCCATAACACGATCGCGTTTTTCATGTGGGTGATAGGTGTGTGTTTCACTCATACAATATCCTTATTATGACGTTGAATTTTTTGTTTTTGAAAATAGAACATGATTTTCACAAACTATTTTTTATTCTAGGATTAAAAGATGGACCTATTTTTATTTGGTACAAAAAACACACAGCTAAATACAAGTTTGCCAAAAAATGACGCATTACTTATATTGTGTTTATTTACATGATGTGAGAATTTAGAGTAACTTTACAGATTTTTTTAGTTATTTTATTTATAAAAAATCGGTCAATATTGTTTTTTAATTCTGGGTTGTTGAATGATTTATCAAAAAAATAAAAAATTTAAGATGGAATAATATGTCTTATCCCACCCTAAATTTACATGGATTCAACTCACTTTCTTTAAAAATGCTGAAATTTCACGGCTGAATTTTACTGGTTCAGTTATCAGCGGTGTATGTCCTGATTTTTTAAAAATAATATTTTGTGAATTACTGAGAGAGTTTGACACTCTGAGCTGGCCTTCGATTGGATAAAGTGTAGACAATTGTCCAATAAAGAAGGTGGTTGGGCAGGCAAGTGTTGAAATTGATTGGCGATAATCTTCATTATGATTCAGGTAGTTATCGATATACCATGTTAGATAATCCATCCGACGTATCGGCAACAAATGACGTTGAAGCGTAGGATGTTTGAGTGCCAAATTGAACATGATTGGACTAAGTTTATTACTGCCTTGAATTTTAATGAAATTCAGCCAAATTTGAATAAGCTCAGTACGTGGTTCAAGTGGTAATTCATCAACAAAACGATAGTTTGAGTATTGATGTAAAAATTCAGAAAAATCTTTCAGTAAACGTTTTATTTTAAAATATTTTTTTCCAAATAAACCAAACTCCCAGTTTAAATCACTTGGAATCTTTGGTGTTTGATCGATATGCAAATAGGCTTTTAATTTGCTTTGTAGGTCGCCATATTGCATGCCGTGCATTGCCGTAGATGCGCCCATGGAATAGCCCATCAAGATAAAATTATCTAAATCCAAATGTTGAATTAGACAATCTAGGTCACGCCAATGGTTTGGAATTGCAGCAATATCTTGTGGAATTTCACAGGCTTTTGAGCCACCAAATCCACGCCAATCAGGAATATAAAATTTATACTGCTTAATATTTGGCAATAAAAAAGGCAGCCACTGCCAACTATGCATACCTAAGCCAGAGAGCACCATTACAGGTTCGCCTTGACCAATTTCACGAACAAATAATTTTTCACCATCAGGCATTGTATAAAACGGCATAGTTGTACCTATATTTTAATTTTGCGAAAATTTCTTCAATTGAGGGATGATGGTTTCAAGCCAATCAATCCAACCCATCTCAAGGTTAATACCCAATTGTAAAATCATTTTATGAATAAATAATGTTCTATCAGTGTCATCTTCGTGTTGGAAATCTTTTGCGAAGATTGATTGATAGACTTTCAATTTTTCTTGATGTAATTCTAAATGACGTTCGAGTTCAGGTAAAACGGTATTTCCACCAAATTGTGCTTCGGCACGTAACCGTACCATGAGTTCTTCACGCAGTTGCGCAGGTGGGCTTTGTTTGACCATCCAATCTGCCAGTTCAGTACGCCCAAGTTGTTCAACTTGATAGGTTTTTTTGCGACTATTTTCAGATTCTTCCTCAATGGTAGAAATCCAACCTTTTTGTAACATGCCATTGAGTTCTCTATAGATTTGCTGATGTGTTGCATTCCAAAAGAACCCCATTGATCGGTCAAAACGCCGCCCCAAATCGATACCTGTGCTTGGTTTTTCGATCAAACTGGTGAGGAGTACATGGGCTAAGGACATTTTGTTACAAATCTCAAAAAAATAGCTGTCGAGTCATTATGCAACATGTTGCATAAAAATCAATTCTCGCTTATAAATAAAACATAAATTTTTGCAACAAGTTGCACTAAATTAAAAAATTGCAAATATCACAAGCCAGCAAAAGCAGCCAAGGAGTATTCATGTCTAATTATCCGCATTTACTTGCGCCTTTAGATTTAGGCTTTACCACATTAAAAAACAGAGTGTTAATGGGTTCTATGCATGTAGGGCTTGAAGAAGTCGATGGTGGTTATGACCGTATGGCTGCTTTCTATGCAGAACGTGCAGCAGGCGGTGTGGGTTTAATCGTGACAGGTGGTATTTCACCGAATGATCATGGGGTGACATTCTTTGGTGGTTCTAAACTTGATACTGTAGAAGAAGCAGAAAAACATAAAGTCATTACCCAAGCCGTGCATGATGCAGGTGGGAAAATCGCATTACAGATTTTACATACAGGGCGTTATTCTTATCAGCCTGAAAACGTTGCGCCATCAGCGATTCAAGCACCGATTAATCCAACTAAACCACATGCTTTAACGTCTGCGGAAGTGAATCAAACCATTGCTGACTTTGCCAATTGCGCAAAAATGTCACAGATTGCAGGCTATGATGGCGTGGAAATCATGGGTTCAGAAGGCTATCTGATCAATGAATTTATCGCTGCACGTACCAACCATCGTGATGATGAATGGGGCGGTAGCTACGAAAACCGTATTCGTTTCCCGATTGAAATTGTGCGCCGTACCCGTGAAGAAGTCGGTGAGAACTTCATCATTATCTATCGTTTATCTATGCTTGATTTGGTTGAAGGCGGTTCAACTTTAGAGGAAGTGATTCAACTTGCTAAAGAAATCGAAAAAGCAGGCGCAACGATTATCAATACAGGTATCGGCTGGCATGAAGCACGCATTCCAACGATTGCCACCAAAGTTCCTCGTGCAGCATTTACATGGGTGACGAAGAAGTTAAAAGGTTCGGTTAATGTGCCTTTAATTACCTCAAACCGCATCAATACCCCTGAAATGGCTGAACATGTTCTTGCTCAGGGCGATGCGGATATGATCTCGATAGCTCGTCCAATGCTTGCAGATTCGCATTTTGTCGCAAAAGCTGAACAAGGTCGTGCAGATGAAATCAATACCTGTATCGGCTGTAATCAAGCGTGTCTGGATCATATTTTCTCAATGAAAATAGCCACTTGTTTAGTAAATCCACGTGCATGTTATGAAACAGAGTTAATCTTTAAAGATTCAGCAAATGTGAAAAATATTGCCGTGATTGGTGCAGGGCCAGCGGGTTTAAGTTTTGCAACCTATGCTGCAGATCGTGGTCATAAAGTCACGATTTTTGAAGCATCCAATCAGATTGGTGGTCAGTTCAATATTGCCAAAACCATTCCGGGCAAAGAAGAGTTCTATGAAACTTTACGTTATTTCAAACGTAAAATTGAACTTCAACCGAACATTAAATTAGTACTGAATCACACAGCAACGTATGAGGAACTCAGTGTTGAAAACTTTGATGACATTGTGGTCGCAACAGGTGTAACACCACGTCATTTAAATATCGAAGGCATTGATCATCCAAAAGTATTGTCCTATATCGAAGTGTTACGTGACCGTAAGCCTGTGGGTAAAAAAGTCGCAATTATTGGTGCGGGCGGTATTGGTTTTGATACCGCTGAATATTTATCGCATGAAGGCGAAAGTGGCAGTCTAAATCCTCAGAAATTCTATGATGAATGGGGCATTGATACCACTTATGAGCATGTTGGCGGTTTGAAAGCCCCTGAAGTTGAACAGTCACCACGTGAAATTTATTTACTGCAACGCAAAACCAATTCCGTTGGTGCAGGCTTAGGTAAGACCACAGGTTGGATTCACCGTACAGGTTTAAAACACCGTCATGTCAATATGATTCCAGGTGCAAGCTACGACAAAATCGATGATCAAGGTTTACATATCACCGTGGGTGAAAAAACCATGATTTTAGATGTCGATAATGTGGTGATCTGTGCAGGACAGGAACCATTTACCGCAATGTTTGATCAGCTTCAAGCCGATGGTAAATCTGTGCATTTGATTGGTGGTGCGAAAGAAGCGGGCGAGTTGGATGCAAAACGTGCTATTCGTCAGGGTGCTGAATTGGCGATGGTGATTTAATTTTTTTAATAGAATCTCCCCTAACCCCTCTTTAAGAAAGAGGGGAAAAGCTTCGTTTTTATTACCGTTATAAAATTCGTGAAGCCCCTCCCTTTTTAAAGGGAGGTTGGGAGGGATTAATGTTTAAATGAGTTTTATATAAGGACATAAAATGAGCTACAAAAACACCAAACCAGCCATTCAAAAATGGCATGAAATGATCAAAACACGTGACATGAGTATCCTCAGTGAATTACTTGCTGATGATGTGGTGTTTCGTTCACCTGTGGCATTTAAGCCCTATGAAGGGAAGCAGGTGGTTTACTTCATTTTGACCAATGTCATTCAGGTATTTGAAAACTTTACGTATCACCGTGAATTTTTTACCGAAGATGAGCAAAGTGTGGTGCTTGAGTTTTCTGCGATTGTGTCTGAAAAGTAACTGAAAGGCATTGATATGATTCGCTTCAATGAACAAGGTCAAATTGTTGAATTTGAAGTGATGATTCGTCCTAAACAAGGTTTAGAGGCGTTGGCTGTACAAATGGCCGAACGTTTCGCTAAATATCAGCCTGCATAATATTTCATCCATTAATGAAATATTTTCGTACTTAACTTGTGACTTAAATATTTTGCCATTTAAATCGTTTGTCACTTAAATTGTTTGAAATTCAGAATGTATTCGTACATTCTGAATCTATTCGGTAATTGATCTTTTTAAAATGATGCTGAGCGCATAGGTATTTTAAAATGGTCAGCCAACGGGAATCAAAATGTCTATATTCAATGCTACGCTTAATAGAGCGACTCAACTGACGCAAACTGTTCTTGATCAAGTCACAGGTGCCGAACTGCCGAAATTGTATTATAAGCCAGAGGGTCAAATGGCTGAAATACTTGAACAGTTGCCACAATTGCATGATAAATATCGTCCAACGCCTTGGCTGAGTAATACCCATGCACATTTGCTGTATTTTGATATCATTAAGAAAAAAACCATAAAGCTGGAATATGATCGACTCGATCAACTGACCATGCAAGATGGTGGAATTACCGCGATTTCATGGTATGGCTACGATTTGCCTCAAAATACTCCAACCGTTGTCATCATGCATACCATTACAGGAACACCTGCGAGTATGCGTGAATTGGTTAAAGATTTGCATGAATATACAGGTTGGCGTATCGCGCTGTGTTTACGCCGTGGGCATGCAGGTTTACCAATGCCAGTGCCACAAATGTCGATCTTTGGTTCGACATCTGATCTAAAAGAGCAATTGAATTTTATTCAAAAGCAATTTCCACAATCTGAACTTTATGCGGTTGGTTCATCAGCAGGAACAGGTTTATTGGTTCGTTACTTAGGTGAACAGGGCTTGGATACGCCATTTAAAGCCGCCTTTGCTATGTGTCCTGGTTATGACACAGAGTTGGGGTTTGAAAATGTTCATCCTTTTTATACCAAAATCATGACCAAAAAATTATTTCAGTCATTCATCGAGCCTTATGAGCAGACATGGCGTCAAATTGGTTCAGTGCAAAAGGTTCTACAAACCAAGACTTTGCAAGAATTTCAAAATGAATACTATGAAATGGCAGGTTATGCTGACTATCAAAGTTATTCTCAAGCCATTAATCCAATCTATGTGTTTGAAAATGTGAAAATTCCACTCATGATTTTAAATGCTGAAGATGACCCAGTCTGTTCGATTAAAAATTTAGAGCCATTTAAGCAGACCATTCAAAGTATGGAAAATGTTGCAGTTGTTACCACAAAAAAGGGCAGTCATTGTGGTTTTTACGAGGGTGTACAAACAAAGTCTTGGGCTTCGCGTTTGATGGCAGATTTTTTAAAGCAGTTCTAATTTATTTTGAGCATGGCTTTTAATGTGAGTTCAGATCTTAAAAGGCGGTTCTCATTTAAAACTCAAATAAAAAACCAGTCTAAATGACTGGTTTTTTTAATGCTAAAACTAAAATTAGTTTTTAAGCGCAGGTGTCGCAGCGGCAATCGCAGCGGCAACAGCGTCATCTTCAGTTTGCGCTGTACCAGAATTTGCTTTTGGAGCAGGTTGTGGTTTAGGCGCAGTTTGAGCAGTTTCAGTTTTTACTGACTCAGCTTTAGCCGGCTTAGGTTCTGGTTTCGGTTGAGCTTGTTCAGACTGCGTATTTTGAGTCGTCGCATGTGCTTCATGTGAAGTTGTACGAATTTCAGTTGTGGTATTTGCTGTTTCAGTACGACTTACTTCTACATGTACTGGAATTTCTTCTTGCTGAGTTTCTTGAGCTGTATTTTGCTCAACACTTGGAAGACTTTGGAATTCAGAAGCTTCAGAAGCAGATTGAGTATTCTCAACATTTTCTTGCTCAGTTTCTTTAGGCTCTTCTTTTTTTACACAAGCGGAAACAAGGAGTGCTGTCGCAATTGCGCCACAAATTAAAAATTTCTTATTCATAATTACTCAAAACAAAACGTATTAGAGAGATGTTACCTAGTATAACAGCAAAATGATATTTAAAAATCACCTAATCAAGTGCTAAATTTTTATTGGAAATGCTGATAGAATAGCCAATTGTTTATTGTTCTATGAATTGATGTGAATTGACTTTGCTTTCTAGGTACAAGGTAAAGTAAAATCGCACAACATTGTAGGCCAATTTAGGCTCCATTGTACGAGAAACTTAATGACCCATTTTATATTCGTCACTGGTGGTGTTGTATCATCACTAGGTAAAGGTATTTCAGCTGCTTCAGTTGCTGCACTTTTAGAAGCCCGTGGTTTAAAAGTAACCATGGTCAAAATGGATCCATACATTAATGTCGATCCTGGGACTATGAGCCCATTTCAGCACGGTGAAGTATTTGTCACTGAAGATGGTGCTGAAACTGACTTAGATTTGGGTTATTACGAACGTTTCTTACGTCGTGCTAAAATGACCAAATTGAATAACTTTACTTCAGGTCGTGTTTACCAAGATGTTTTAAATAAAGAACGTCGTGGTGATTACCTTGGTGGTACTGTCCAAGTTATTCCACATATTACGGATAATATTAAAGAACGTGTTCTTCGCGCAGGCGAAGGTTATGACGTGGCTATCGTTGAAATCGGCGGTACAGTTGGTGACATTGAATCTCTCCCATTCATGGAATCAGTACGTCAGTTAATGGTTGAACTTGGTCATAAACGTACCATGTTGATGCATTTAACATTATTGCCATATATCAAGTCTGCTGCAGAATTAAAAACTAAACCAACACAACATTCTGTTAAAGAATTATTGTCAATTGGTATTCAGCCAGACATCCTGATTTGTCGTACTGAACATGATGTCGATGCAGACACAACACGTAAAATCGCGTTATTCACTAACGTAGAAGCACGTGCTGTTGTGGTATGTAAAGATGCACGTTCAATCTATCAAATTCCACGTACATTCTATGAGCAAAATGTTGACGATTTAATTTGTGAACGTTTTGGTTATAACGATCTTCCTGAAGCAGACCTTTCAGATTGGGATCATGTCGTTGAAGCATTATTGAACCCTGAATACACAATCCGTGTTGCGATGGTGGGTAAATATGTTGAACTTCCAGATGCTTATAAATCTGTAAATGAAGCACTTTTACATGCGGGTATTCAAAATCGCGTAAAAGTTCAAATTGATTATGTCAATGCAGAAGAACTTGAAAGCCAAAATCCAGCAGAAGTATTGAAAGATGCTGATGCGATCCTTGTACCAGGTGGTTTTGGTGAACGTGGTACTGAAGGTAAAATGCAAGCGATTCAATTTGCACGTGAAAACAAAGTACCATTCTTAGGTATTTGTTTAGGTATGCAATTGGCTGTGATTGAATTTGCACGTCATGTTGCAAATATGCCAGAAGCGACTTCAACTGAATTTAACCGTTCAACTAAATTCCCATTGATTGGTTTAATCACTGAATGGTTAGATGAACGTGGTGAAATTCAACACCGTAGCACTGAGTCAAATCTTGGTGGAACAATGCGTTTAGGTGCTCAAAAATCAGAATTGGTTGAAGGCACTAAAACACGTGAAGTCTATGGTAAAGCTGAAATCACAGAGCGTCATCGCCATCGTTATGAAATGAATGATCGTTTCATTCCTACAATTGAAGAAGCAGGTATGAAAATTTCAGGTTATTCATCTGTACAACATCTTGTTGAAACAGTAGAAATTCCTGAACATCCTTGGTTTATTGCTGTACAATTCCACCCAGAATTTACCAGCTCACCACGTGATGGACATCCATTATTTGCTGGCTTCATTGATGCTGCGAAAAAACAGCACCAAAATAGCAAATAAGTTTAAGGACACGACTAGGAAGTTTAAATGTCACAATTAAAACCACAAGAAATTGTACGTTTAGGCGATATACAAATGGCAAACCACTTGCCATTTGTATTATTCGGCGGAATGAACGTACTTGAATCGAAAGACTTGGCTTTTGAAATTGCAGAAACTTATGTTGATATCTGTAAACGCTTAGAGATTCCTTATGTCTTTAAAGCGAGCTTTGATAAAGCTAATCGTTCGAGCTTACATTCATTCCGTGGTCCTGGTTTGGAAAAGGGCATTGAATGGTTAGGTGACATTAAAAAACATTTTAATGTGCCGATCATTACCGATGTCCACGAACCTTACCAAGCAGCACCTGTTGCTGAAGTTGCAGATATTATTCAGCTTCCAGCTTTTTTAAGTCGTCAGACTGATCTTGTTGAAGCAATGGCGAAAACACAAGCCATTATTAACATCAAAAAAGCACAATTCCTTGCACCGCATGAAATGCGTCATATCCTCAATAAATGTTTAGAAGCAGGAAATGACAAACTGATTCTGTGTGAGCGTGGTTCAGCATTTGGTTATAA
The DNA here is from genome assembly GCF_004209355.1 of Acinetobacter sp. WCHAc060025. Classification (NCBI taxonomy): domain Bacteria; kingdom Pseudomonadati; phylum Pseudomonadota; class Gammaproteobacteria; order Moraxellales; family Moraxellaceae; genus Acinetobacter; species Acinetobacter sp. WCHAc060025. Next base: position 66,497 of record NZ_SGSX01000006.1, read on the forward strand.
CAACTTAATCGTTGATATGCTTGGCTTTGATACCATGAAAGAAATGAACGTGCCGGTGTTCTTTGATGTGACACATGCGCTTCAAACACCAGGCGGTCGTGCAGATTCTGCGGGCGGACGCCGTGCGCAAATCACCACACTTGCACGTGCAGGTATGGCGACAGGTCTTGCAGGTTTGTTCTTAGAAGGGCATCCAGATCCTGAAAAAGCCAAATGCGACGGACCTTGTGCATTACGTATGTCTCAGTTAGAGCCATTCTTAGCGCAGCTGAAAGAATTGGATACCTTGGTCAAAGGTTTCAAAAAGCTAGATACACACTAATTTTTACAATTAGATGCGCCTGAAATATGGCGCGTCATTTTATTAATCAACTGAGGAATTGTTCATGAGTCAAATCGTTGACATTCGTGCACGTGAAATTTTGGACTCTCGTGGTAACCCTACCATCGAAGCAGACGTTATCCTAGACTCTGGCGTTGTTGGCCGTGCATGTGCACCATCTGGTGCTTCAACTGGTTCTCGTGAAGCTTTGGAACTTCGTGACGGTGACAAATCACGTTACTTGGGTAAAGGTGTTCGCACTGCAGTTCAAAACGTAAATGGTCAAATCAAAGACTTATTAAAAGGTCAAAACGTATTTGAACAAAAAGCGCTTGATGACAAAATGATCGCGCTTGATGGCACTGAAAATAAAGAAAAATTAGGTGCTAACGCAACTTTAGCGGTTTCTTTGGCTGCTGCTCGTGCTGCATCTGCTGAAAAGAAAACTGAATTGTTCCAATATATCGCTGACTTACGTGGTCAAACGACTTTATCTATGCCTGTACCAATGATGAACATCATCAACGGTGGTTCGCATGCAGATAATACTGTAGATATTCAAGAGTTTATGATTGAGCCTGTAGGTTTTACTTCATTCTCTGAAGCTTTACGTGCGGGTGCAGAAATTTTCCATTCTTTAAAATCTGTACTTAAAAAACAAGGTTTAAATACAGCAGTGGGTGATGAAGGTGGTTTTGCACCTAACCTTCGTACCAACGAAGAAGCGATTACTGCGATTCTTGAAGCAATTGGTCAAACTGGCTATAAAGCAGGTTCTGACATCATGCTTGCGCTTGACTGTGCATCTTCAGAATTTTACAAAAATGGTCAATATGTACTTGCAGGTGAAGGCAATAAAGCATTCACAAGCAACCAATTTGCTGACTATTTAGCTGGTCTTGTAAACCAATATCCAATTATCTCAATTGAAGATGGTTTGGATGAGTCTGACTGGGAAGGTTGGGCGTACTTGACTTCTATTCTTGGTGATAAAATCCAATTGGTTGGTGATGATTTGTTTGTTACTAATCCTAAGATTTTACAACGTGGTATTGATGAGAAAATCGGTAACTCGATTTTAATCAAATACAACCAAATCGGTACGTTGTCTGAAACTTTAGATGCAATTTACCTTGCTAAAGCAAATGGTTATAGCACTGTAATTTCTCACCGTTCTGGTGAAACAGAAGATTCTACAATTGCAGATCTTGCTGTTGGTACTGCTGCGGGTCAAATCAAAACGGGTTCACTTTCACGTTCTGACCGTATTGCGAAATATAACCAATTGCTTCGTATTGAAGAATTAACCAATGCAGTTTACCGCGGTAAAGCTGAATTTAAAGGTTTGAATTAATCGTTATTGATTGATTTAGATTGAAAAACCACCTCGGAATGGGGTGGTTTTTTATTGTCATAATTTAAAAATAATAATTTAGGTTAAATATAGTTATTCATTTTTAAATATTCAATAAGTGCTATCCCATTAGATAGCTCGAGTTCTATAATATTTTTAAAATGATTATGTCCAATGCTATTCTTTTGCCTAGGAATTCGATTTTTAGAATTATTTAATAATTGTTCTAAGCTATTAGTCTCTAAGTTTGGAATGATAGAATTAATGAACTCAGAAATAATTTCATGTGACCTTTTGTTAAATCTCTCAATAAGTTTTAAGTTCTTGAAGTGATTCTTAATTACATTAAAAAGTTTAGAATTAATATTATTTTTATTCGATAAGTAAAAAGATACATCAAATGTTTTTCCATTATATTTTATATTTAAAAATAAAAATTGAGCTAATGGTAGTACGTCAGAATATAAATTTAAAAAAGAAGCCTCACCTGATTCTAACCATTTAGACATTTTTAAACTATTGCATTCTGAACAAGCAGGAAATAAATTTTTTGGATGTACAACAAACTCTGGAAATGTACTTTTAGGTAATACATGATCTAATGTACTTATACTATTGATTCCGCAATATTGGCATGTGTCAAATGAACTACCATCAGGTAATTCAACAATTTTATTTTTTAACTTAATAAAAGGCTTAGCATTGTAGGAGTATAAATCTAATAAATCACTTTTTAAATTTATTTCACTGAATCGTGGACTACTGGTTAGAGTTTTTAATGTTTGACTAATAAATGCATCATCATAGTGTACACACATGGGTTTAAGTTCTGGTAAAATTTGTTTCATTCTATCTTTATAGAATGGTTGTTTTTCATTTGGTCGTTTACGTTTAGAATCAACAACACTTTCTAAAAACTCGAAACTATCATTAGAATAAGGTTTAATGTTGATCATTTTGATTCACTAAATTATTGAGTAATATTGACGCATTCAAACTAAGTGATGTATTTTCAGTAGTTAATAATGAGCTGATTTGATCAAAGTTGTAACCTGCTTTAACAAGTTGTTCCAATTTACTTTTAAAGTATGATTGAGTATCACGACTGCCAAAAATTTCATCAGTGATTCTTGTTAAATTTTCACCAAAAGTTTCTAAAGATGGATGGCGAATAGAAAGAACACTTGATTCATTTTTTATAACGTAAACGTTTTTGGATAAAATACCTTGTACAATAATAGGTGAATGAGTAGCAATGATGCAATATGATTGAAACTTATCTAATAATTGATGAATGCTATTAATTGCGAGATTGCGTTCGGATGTAAATGTGTTTCAGGTTCATCAAATAAAATTAATGAGTCATAACGAATATTTGCTAGAATCTCTGTGAAAATATAAACAAATATAGCTTGTCCAGAACTAAAATTTTTGTGATCCTGCAAAAAAACAGTTTTATTTAGTTTTAATCTATTAACATAGTTATTTGGTAAAATCCATTTTTCGATAAGTTCTTTTGAGAAGAAGTTTCCAATAATTTCAGTCCAATCATAAAAATTTTCATTCTGTTCAATCTTAGATATTGAACTAAAAAATCTTTTTAATAATTCATCTGAATTTAAAAAGTATTCATTATTATCATTTTTTTCTCGGAGACCGCAATACAGATAATTAAAAGTTGAAGAGTTATTAGGTATTAGAAATTTATCAAAAATGCTATAAGAAACTGCTATTAATTTACTAAATAACGGGACTTTAGGTGAAAAAAAATCTTGTTTATTATTTGCGATATCTAATGGTAGTTTCGAAATAAGTTGAGTCTTACCGACTCCATTTTTTCCAATTAAGGCATAAATACGATTGGCTAGCGGTTTGTCAGCATTAAATTTAAAATTAATATCTAAATTTTCATCTTCATTTGATAAATAAGTTGGCTTAAAGATATAGTTAAAAGAATATAGGTTGCTTAAATCATAATTATCGATACGATATTTAGCTTGTCTAATTAATTGTTCTTGTTGAGCATATCTTATCAAACTTGATTTGAATTCAGGAGTATTTTCAAATTCTTCGGCTATTTGAACAAAAAAAGCTGAATCGTTTAATGCTTTGAGAATGGAAAAAAATTGCGTGTTAAATAAGTTTTTTATGGTTTCATAGTATGAAAAGCTTTGACCTAAAGAACAAAAGTTTGATGGTAATTGATAGAACTCATTATTAATTAAGTCAGTTGAGCTAGATTGCTCTTTCGTAATAATTTTTAACTCACCAATTCTAATTGTTGTATTATTCTCTTTGAAATATAAAATAAAACTGTTTTTACTCCCAAAGTCATCCCATCTAGATTTGTTTAGAACAAATCTTGGATTTTCATTGTTATGATCATGTACTAGAAATGGAATGTTATTATCAGGAATATCTTTAAATCTTTTATTTGCATCTAATCTTCCAACTTTGAATATTGGAAGATTATTTTCATCATACCCTTGCGGTATATATTCAAATTTCTCTTTTGGCAATAAGCTATTTAATGTATGGAAGAAAAATTTAATTTCTTCCTCATTTCTATTAACTTGTGGGGAAATAACAAAATTTAAGAGGTTAATAAAATTCAAATCTGAATTTACAAAATCAAATCTATCTAAAAAAACTTCTTCAAGAGTCCAATCATTGTTGTTAATAAAATGTTGAAAAAAATCCCCACTAGCATTTTGAAATCTTGAATCATGAGAAGGTAGTGATCTTAAGTCTAAAATTTCACTAAAAAAATCAATTGAATCTATATTTTGAAATAGTTTTTCTTCTTCCGTAGATAATGTTTTTAGAATTTCAATTTTTAAATTTCTTGAGAAAGTTAAATTATCCATAGCTCAATATACAAAAATACTTATTCCATTTTAAATAAAAAATATTAATTATCAACAATTTTCGTTTTTTTGTATGTAACAGTGAGCATGTTTAAAGCGAAAATAAAATTCTACCTACCATTTGCATATTTACCACAGTAAAGCGTTCACCATGCAAAATATTTGATGTATATTAGCACCTTAATTTAACGCTGTGACATAAGACAAAAATACATGTTAGACGTCTTTAAAACCACTTCAAGTAAAGTGATTGCCGTGCTCGCGATCGTCATCGTGGCGGTACTTCAATACCGCTTTTGGTTCGGTGCGGGAGGTCATTTTCCGCATCAAGCACTCGTACAGCAAATCGAACAGCAAGCTGAAGTCAATGCTGACCTAAAAGAACGCAATCGCATCCTAGCCGCTGAAGTGTATGACTTAAAAAATGGCGCAGAAGCCATCGAAGAACATGCACGACTTGATTTAGGTTTAGTAAAACCACACGAAACTTTTGTGCAAATGAGTACCATCAGTACCCATTACAAACCGATTATTACAGATCCAAGTTTAAACAATTCAGGAACAAATGAAGACAGTGAACCAGCACCAGAAGAACCGTAAAATTTGGGCAATTATTCCTGCTGCAGGTACTGGAAGCCGTTTTTCAAAAACTGAACTGAAACAATATCAAATCATCCAAGACCAAACTGTCTTAGAACATACGATAGAACGTTTAAATGATTTGCCACTTACAGGCTATGTGTTAGCAATCGGTGAGCAAGATCAATATGCACAAACATTGCCACTTAAAAATAAGCAAATTAGCCACTTTTGTCTTGGCGGTGCAGAACGTGTTAACTCTGTTTTAAATGCATTGAATTACTTAGAGCAATTCGCTCAAGCAGATGATCTCGTATTTGTACATGATGCCGCACGACCATGTGTCACTAAGCAGTGCCTTGAGGATCTTATCCAAACAGCGATTGAACAAAACTGTAGTGCAATTTTAGCGATCCCTGTACGTGATACTTTGAAATTTGTTGAGAATCAAAAAGACATTCACAAAACAGTGAGTCGTGAACAATTGTGGCAAGCGCAGACCCCACAAATTTCAACATTTTCAACGCTTAAAAAAGCGATAGAAACAGCTTTGGAGAATGATGTTGTCATTACAGATGAAGCCAGTGCATTAGAACATATTGGTGAAGCGGTACAAGTGGTGATGGGGCGTTCAGATAATATTAAAATCACCTATCCAGATGATTTGGAATTGGCACGACTCATTTTACAATCACAGCAGTAATCCTAGAGAAATAGGTTAAAATTCTAAAATGAGAGATTTTCTCACTCAGCATTTATCTTTATAATCACGTAAAAATAAAGCTTAATTTAAGATTTTTATATGACGCCATCGCCACAATATAAGTTTTTACGCCAATCAGTTCGAGATGGTTTAAGTTTCAACCAAAAAGCGTCCAGATGGGATAGATTACATCTCGATCCGTGGTTGCTCGGTTTATTGATTATTAATATGGTCTTAGGGCTATTGATGGTCTATAGCGCATCTTCTGAAGATATGTCGATGGTGATTCGCCAAGGTGTCAGCTTCGCTGTTGGTTTCGTTGTGCTTTTTTTATGTGCGCAAGTACCACCCAAAGTATATCAAGCCATCAGTCCTTGGTTCTATTTGTTTGCCATACTATTGCTCATACTTGTATTGCTGATCGGTGATGTGCGCTTAGGCGCAAAACGCTGGTTGACTATTCCAGGTATTGGCAGTATGCAACCCAGTGAATTTATGAAATTTGCCATGCCGCTGATGATGGCGTGGTATTTTTCACGGATGCCATTACCACCGAAATTTCGTCATATCGTTGTTGCACTGATCATTATGATGGTGCCATTCGTTTTGGCATTATTACAGCCCGATTTAGCGATTGGTATTGTGATTGGTGGTGTATTTGCATTGTTCTTGAGTGGTATGTCTTGGTGGTATATCGGTGGCACGTTGGCGGCTTTGGCATGTGCATTCCCGATTATTTGGACATTTGTACTGCAAGCCTATCAAAAGAAACGTATTTTGACATTATTCGATCCAGAGTCTGATGCTTTGGGTGCTGGATGGAATATTATCCAATCGAAGATTGCCATTGGTTCAGGTGGCTTGTCTGGGCGTGGCTTCTTAGAGGGTACGCAGTCACAATTGGGTTATTTGCCTGAACATCATACCGATTTCATCATGTCGACCTATGCCGAAGAATTTGGCTTCATGGGCGTGTTCTTTTTATTCGCGCTTTATACTGCGATTATTTTTAGATGCATGATGATCAGCCTAAACTGCTTCCATAACTATGGGCGATTATTGGCAGGTACGATAGGTTTATCAGTGTTCTTTTATGTTTTTGTTAACTCAGGTATGGTGAGTGGAATTTTACCAGTGACAGGTGATCCATTGCCATTAATGAGTTATGGCGGAACAGCAGTGATCGCTTTATTGGCCAGCTTTGGGATTGTGATGTCGATTCACACACATCGTTAAAATAAATGATCTAAATATTTAAAATTGTAAATTAATAATAGGGTATTTATAAAATACCCTTTTTATTTGAATAAGATAGAAAATAAAAAGAACAGATCTAATTATTCTAATACTTAAGCATGATTAAAACTATATTGCGTAATTTATATGAAATGCTACATTGAGAATTGATCAATATATTTTTCTAGAAGTATAACTTTTTATTATAGTTTTTAATTAAAAATCTAATTTTTTATATAAGGTTCAGTTCTGTATGCATATTATTATACTTGGTGCAGGCGTTATCGGTACAACCTCAGCTTATTATCTAAAACAAGCAGGGCATGATGTGACGGTGATTGATCGACAGCCGAATGTTGCTTTAGAAACCAGTTTTGCCAATGCTGGACAAATTTCCCCTGGCTATGCATCACCTTGGGCTGCGCCTGGCATTCCACTCAAAGCATTTAAATGGATGTTTCAGCCCCATTCACCATTGGCAATTAAATTGACAGGCGATATGTATCAGTACCAGTGGATGGTGCGCATGCTCGCAGAATGTAATATCAATCGCTATCAAATCAATAAAGAACGCATGGTGCGAATTTCAGAATATAGTCGTGATTGTCTAGATGATTTGCGTGCTGAAACAGGGATTCATTTTGATGAACGCCAGTTAGGAACTTTACAATTATTCCGTAAACAAGAACAGTTGGATGTTGCGGGTAAAGATACTGAAGTTTTAAAACACGAAGGTGTGCCATTTGAATTATTAGACAAAGCAGGTGTTATTCATGCTGAACCTGCGTTAGCACATGCGACAGTTGATTTTGTTGGTGGCTTACGTTTACCGAATGACCAAACGGGAGATTGTCAAAAATTCACGACAGAATTGGCTGAACTCGCAGCTGAACAAGGTGTTCAATTCTTGTTTAATTCCAGCATAGAAAAAATTGAAAAGGATGTAGATCAGATTACAGGGATCTTACTCAGTGACGGAACTCGAGTAAAAGGAGATGCCTATGTGATGGCACTTGGCAGCTATAGCCATGAGATGCTCAAGCAGTTAGATATAGATGCACCTGTCTATCCACTCAAAGGATATTCGATCACCACGAAGATTTTAGATCCTGCATTATCACCCGTATCGACGATTTTAGATGAGTCTTACAAGATTGCACTGACACGTTTTGATGATCGTATCCGTGTGGGTGGTATGGCAGAAATTAATGGTTTTGATCGTTCCCTAAAAGCCAGCCGTGAAGATACTTTGTTGATGGTATTACAGCAACTTTTTCCAAAAGCCAGTGATATTTCAGATGCACATTTCTGGACAGGTTTAAGACCTGCAACGCCTGATGGAACACCAATAGTCGGTAAAACAAAATTTAAAAATTTATTCACCAATACTGGGCATGGTACGCTTGGTTGGACAATGTCCTGCGGTTCGGCAAAATTATTATCCGATATTATTTCTGGCACGACACCGCAAATTGAATATGATGATTTGAATGTATTCCGCTATGACTCAGTGAATCATTGATAAAAATTGAAAGAAATTGGTCATTAAGTATTGTTTTAATTTTAATCAGTGGCATATTAATTGCTATATACAAGGAAAGATGATTGCAGGAGAGAAGTCTTCTGACTCGCCGAAGGAGCAACGACCCCGGAAACTCTCAGGCAAAAGGACTGTAATCATTGTAAAACTCTGGAGAGAAGCCATTCTATTGAAAATAAAAAGAAATGGCTCACCGAAGGGGATGGTTTAACCTAAAACATTGATGATGAATGACTTAGGTTTTATCGAAGCTCTCAGGTACACATGACAGATGGGGCATACATTGACAATGTATTTTAGGACGAATGAAACGTCTTGAACATTACATTTCAAAGGAGTGTGCGTATGTGTCATGTTGTCGTTATTGGTTCAGGAATTACAGGTGTAACTTCCGCTTATGAACTTGCTCAATTAGGTTATCAAGTTACTGTTATTGATAAACATTTATTTCCCGCGATGGAAACATCTTTTGCCAACGGTGGACAGCTGTCTGCCTGCAATGCAGAAGTTTGGAATCAAAAATCAACGGTTCTCAAAGGCATAAAATGGATGGCAAAAAAAGATGCCCCATTATTGCTCAATCCTGCATTTGATTTGCACAAATATGCATGGCTGGTTGAGTTTCTTGGCAACATTAAACATTACGAAGCCAATACGTGCGACACGGTCAAAATGGCACTGTTGGCACGTCAAAGATTATTTAGTATTGCAGAACAAGAAGGGATTGATTTCGACCTAGAAAAGCGTGGAATTTTGCATTTCTATCATTCTGAAGAAGACTATAAAATAGCAACTGCTGTCAATAATTTACTTTGCAAAGGTGGATTGGAACGCCATGCAGTGACACCTGAGGAAATAAAAGCCATTGAGCCAAGTTTAACTGGTGAATATTATGGTGGTTTCTATTGTCCAGGTGATGCAACAGGTGATATTCACAAATTTACTATGGGGCTTGCGAAAGCTTCGGAAAAGTATGGGGTGAAATACATCTTTGGCATGGAAGTGGTGAATATTGATCATACTTCTACAGGTGTAAATATTCAATATCACAGCAGTGGCGAAAATGTGAATGGTCAAGAAAGCCATGCTAAAGTCATTGAACAAATTAGCGCAGATGCAGTTGTGGTCTGTGGTGGGGTAGGAAGTTACCAATTGGCCAATCAATTGGGTGATCGCGTTAATGTCTATCCTGTCAAAGGATATTCAATCACAGTGCAACTCAACGATGAAAAAAGTATCAATGGCGCACCGTGGGTCAGCTTGCTTGATGAAAGCGCCAAGATTGTGACTTCACGTTTAGGTGCAAATCGTTTGCGTATCGCAGGTACAGCGGAATTTAATGGTTATAACCGAGATATACGTTCAGATCGCATTCAGCCTTTAACGGATTGGGTAAATAAGAACTTCGATATTTCGACTGAACATTGCGTACCTTGGGCAGGTTTAAGACCGATGATGCCAAATATGATGCCTGTGGTAAAACGTGGAAAACGTGAGCGGGTATTCTACAATACAGGGCATGGACATCTGGGGTGGACACTTTCTGCTGCAACAGCAGTGATGATTAGCCAAGAAATTGCCAGTTCACATCCGATTTAATTAATTGAATTGAAAATATATTTCAGCATGAACATTTGATTCATGCTGAAAATTGATTTTAAAAATTTTAAAATAAATGCAATCAAAAGTGATAAGTCATCACATTTACAATGCTTAACTTTGGATAATTCATGTTATTTCCCCGATTTTTGTTCAAGCTTTGGTGATGATTTAGGTGCTTCACTTACATTTTTATTGATCTCTAATACGTTTTTAGGTTTCTGATTATTTAATAATTTAATTTCAGAATGCACACTGCTTTGTAGGCTGTTACAGACCTTTGGATTTTGCTCTAGATAAGCTTGGTATTCTTGTGAATATCGTGAAAACCAGTCTTGAAATGCTTTTGAATGACGCATTTTATCGAAAAGTTGTGCATCGAGAATATCTGGTGGTGTGTAATTGTCTTTTTCGGTAAATTTTAATAACTTGAGAAAATATAATGCTTTCTCTGGTTGATCTAATAATGCATAGAGTTGTGCACTTATCGTATTGTTCCGTTGAGTATTTTCATCTTGATGTGAATTGTAAAATGCTAAAATTTTATTCTGGTTTTGTTTTAACCAAGATTTTGCTTGCTGAGGATAATAAGCTTTTAAATACTGATCATAATATTTGACCAATATAAAAAAATTACCAGAATCATAATCCATGTTAGGTTGTTCGAGTAATTCAAATAAAAAAGGCTGTAATGTTTGTATTAATGCTTTTTGTTGATCTTTCCTGATCTTTTGTTTATCAAGTGCATTGAGCAGTTCACTCAGTACAGCGTAGTAATGGTGTTTATGTTGCTGATTATCTGTGTTAGTTTCTTGAATTTTTTCAGCATATTGCTTAGATTTTTCTAAAAGTTGGGTGCGTATCTGTTGGTGTTGATCATCATCGAATGGTACGGAGTTGCGCGCATAGAAAATAGAAATATTGTAGAGAAGATTTTCATCATAGGGGAAGTCTTGTAATAATTTTAAATAAGTGTGTTCAGCATTTAAAAAATATTTCTCAGATAAATTTATGCAATGATGGAAGACTAAATATTCAGAATAAGCTGCATTTAAGTTGGCAAAATCTAAATAAAGATTATCCCGAATTTTAGGCATTTGACCCTGTTCATTTAGTGATTGTATATTCAGAGATTGGATATACGGTGTCATTATTTGAAGTTCTGCTAGAATTTTTACTTCATCTGTTGTTTGAATATGATCAGGATTGGTAAATTGTTGACTAAATTTTGAGAATTTTTGGTTTTGTTTATTTTCGGCACTCATTTCAAAAGATGAGCATGCGTAGAACTGTGTGATCAATAGAGTGAGTAAAATCGTCTTTTTCATAGAGCATGTATTTTTATTTTAACTTTGATCATTATTATCCCTTAGGATAAATGTTGAGTGGGTATGATATTTGTTGAATTAGAGATTTATGAGTGAAATAAAAAGAAGTCACGTATGACTTCTCTTGTTTAAATTTTGACGATTCAAAAACTTAAAGTTTGGTAAATATTTCTTCTTTGTTTAAACGTGACTTAGGCAATGAAGCATTGAAATCTGCATCACTACGATAACCTAGTGTCATGAGTACAGATGGAATCAAACCTTTCTCGTCTAAACCTAATTCTTCGGTGATAATCGTTTCATCAAAACCACCGATCGGTGTTGCATCAATCCCTTCGATTCCTGCTGCAAGGAGAGCTTGCCCAAGTGCAATGAAAGTTTGGTTTTCTGCCCAACGTTGAATATCACCTTTTTCAGTACGGTAATAATCTACATAACCTGAACGGCTATCTTTTTGACCTTGTTTGGCTTTTTCATCTTTAAAACGACCGCTTAAATCATCTTGACTCAATAGATTCGCTAAATGCTGCTCTGTAATATCAGCTTTGGTACAAAAGAGAATGGTATGTGATGAGTCTAAAACTTTAGGTGCGTTATAAGCATATTTTCCAACCAGTGCTGTGGCAATGCGTTGTTTCGCCGCATCATTATCTGCAATGAAAAAGTGCCACGGTTGGATGTTGATCGAAGATGGCGTTAAACGTAGGATTTCAAGTAACTGTTCGAATTTTTCTTGCGGAATTTTCTTAGTTGCATCGTAAGCTTTGGTCGTGTAGCGAGTTTTAGATACAGTTAATAAATCCATGAGCCGTCTCATATATCGTAAATTTTCGATATTATAGACATATTTCAGATAATTTGAATCTTTTGAAACGTAAATAAACGTGAATTTTCACGGTTCAAACGCAATAGATTGTGGAACAACTCGCTCGACAAGCCATACACCATTTTCAGCCTGATAAAATTTAATCCCACGATGATACATTTCTAAGGCATTGATACTCAGAATACGTGGTTTACCATAACGCTGACCAACTGCTATAGCTGTTTCGATATTTTCTGATAAATGTACATATTGACGCTCCTTGGGAACTAATCCATGTTGTTTGATCGAGTCAATAAACCGTTCGGCAGTACCATGAAAAAGTATTTCTGGTGGCATCTTTTCGGTAAACGTTCGATCTACAGTAGATGTGGAGTGACCTTGTACAGCACGGATTTTTAAACCATCACTACTGATTTGAAAGCGTTTTTTTTCACTATTTTCAACAATTGAATTTAGCGTAGCTCTATCGATTCTGAAATTATTGACAGGTTCAGCGTTGTCTATAAGTTCTTCAATATTTGCCCAACCTTGCTGATCCAATTTTAATTGAATTGATTCAGGCTGATGTCTGAGGATAAAACTCAAATATTTACTTATTTCTTTATCATTCATGATGAATATCCTTTGTTAGATATTCTCTATCTTATCTTCCAATTAAAAAAATTCCATTGTCCATCATCATCCACCTCTAAAATCATTGCTTCAGATGTTTTTTCACGCCAATCGCCTAAAACAATCCTCGTTTTACCGTGTACATCATGGATTTCAGGGCGGTGGGTATGTCCATGAATCAATACATCAACCTCAGCTATGGCAGTTTCAACAGCCTGTGCATTTACATCCATAATGGCATAGCTTTTAGTTTGATTGGATTCACGACTTTTTTTACGAAAACCATTGGCAAGTTTTTGTCTAAAACTCAAAGGTGTACTTTTTAATAAGCCTAAAATAATCGGATTACGAATAATTTTACGGAAACGTTGATAAGAAACATCATCGGTACACAGGGCATCGCCATGTTCGATTCTAAATTTTTTATTTCCAATATTTAGGGTATAAATCTCGGGGAGGAGCTTGCCATTGAATTTATTGAGAAATTTTTGACCCAAGGCAAAATCACGATTACCCACTAAAAAGAAAATTTGATTTCCTGACGCACTGAATTGTTTTAAGGCTGTGACAATTTCATCTAACCAAGGGGCAGTGTAGTCATCGCCAATCCAAGCGTTAAACCAATCACCTAAAATATAGAGTTGGGTTGGTTGTGTCGCATTATTATTTTGATATTGTTCCAATAAAGCTAAAAACCCCCGAACGAGTCGAGGGTGATCTGGTGACAAATGTAAATCAGCGATAAACAGATGGGTCACTATTTTATTTTACCTATTTTTTAGAATCCCCCTTGCGGAGCAATGCTCCTCACCCACCTTTTGCAAAGGGGGACTTTCCTTCCTTATATATTGGAAGTTCCTCCCACTTGCGCTTCGTTTTAAAAGCAGTGCTTTAAAACTTGCTCAGGGAGGTTAGGAGGGATTCTATTACTCAGCAATAATTTTTGCAGATTCAATGACAACATTTTCTAAAGGAACGTCAGCGTGATAACCACGGTTACCAGTACGAACACCTTTGATCGCTTCAACAACGTCTAAGCCTTCAGTTACTTTACCAAATACTGCATAACCCCAACCTTGTGCTGTTTTACCAGTGTGGTTAAGGAAAGAGTTGTTTTTCACGTTAATGAAGAATTGAGCAGAAGCAGAGTGAGGAGCTTGAGTACGTGCCATAGCGATCGTACCTTCATCATTACTCAAACCGTTGTCAGCTTCGTTTTCGATAGAGTCACGGGTGGCTTTTTCTTTGAAATTTTCATCCATGCCACCGCCTTGAATCATGAAACCGTCAATCACACGGTGGAAGATTACGCCATCATAAAAACCATCACGAACGTATTCTAAAAAGTTAGCAACAGTTTTAGGTGCTTTTTCAGAGTTAAGTTCAAGAACAATGCGTCCTTTGTTGGTGTTTAATTCGACTTGAGGAAAACTCATTCTATAATCTCCTAATCATGACAAAAATGTCATGGGTTTTTGGTTGAGAGAAGCATAAGCAAACTGTAAACTACATAGCAAGCAAAAACGTGATTTTCTTTGTTAATATTTTCGAAAATCCGTTTTTATTGATCCTATTTTAACTTTTAGAAGTGATTTATCAACTATGAAGCCAAATGATGTTGTTTCAGAACTGCCGAAAACCCCGACAACCAATACTGCATCTGTCGATAATGCGCAGCAAGAACAACAGGCAGGTTTGGACTTTGTACGCCAAGTGATTACTGATGATTTGGCAGCAGGTCGCACTCAACAAGTTGTGACACGATTCCCACCTGAACCAAACGGTTATTTACATATTGGTCATGTCAAAGCGATTTGTTTGAACTTTGGCATCGCAGAAGAATACCAAGGTTTATGTAACCTACGTTTTGACGATACCAATCCAGATGCTGAAGAACAAGAATATGTCGATGGTATTGCCAATGATGTGAAATGGCTTGGTTTTGAATGGAATGGTGAGCCTCGTTATGCATCGAGCTATTTTGATCAATTACACGCTTGGGCGATTCAATTGATCAAACAAGGGGATGCTTATGTTGATTTGCAAAGCCCTGAAGAAATCCGTTTAAATCGTGGTAATTTTGTCGATTTAGGTAAAAATTCTCCATACCGTGATACTTCGGTCGAAGAAAACCTTGCACGTTTTGAACAAATGAACAATGGCGAGCTTGGCGAAGGCAAAGCAGTATTACGTGCCAAAATTGATATGGCGTCACCAAACGTCCACATGCGTGATCCGATTTTGTATCGTGTACTCCATTCTGAACATCACCAAACAGGTGATAAATGGAAAATGTATCCAATGTACGACTATGCGCATCCATTATCTGATGCGATTGAAGGTATTACCCATTCATTATGTACTTTGGAATTCCAAGATCACCGTCCGTTCTATGATTGGGTGGTTGAAAAAGTTAAATCGCCATCTGTACCGCATCAGTACGAATCGAGCCGTTTAAACATTGACTATACCATTACCTCTAAACGTAAATTGCGTAAATTGGTTGAAGGCAATCATGTAAGTGGTTGGGACGATCCACGTATGCCTACAGTGGTCGGTATGCGTCGTCGTGGTTTCACACCTGAAGGTTTACGTGATTTCTGTAAACGTGTTGGTGTGTCTAAAACGGATGGTATTGTTGATGTGGCAATGCTTGAGTTCTGTATTCGCCAATCTTTGGAAAATACCGCAGCGCGTGGTATGGCTGTATTAAATCCACTCAAAGTGACTTTAACGAATCTGCCTGAAGATATGGATTTGAGCCATGCACGTCATCCAAACGTGGATATGGGCGATCGTATCATTCCTTTAACATCAGAAATTTATATCGACCGTAAAGACTTTGAAGAAGTACCACCAAAAGGCTTTAAGCGTTTGATTCCTGAGGGTGAAGTGCGTTTACGTCATGCTTATGTCATCAAGTGCGATGAAGTGATTAAAGATGCAAATGGCGAAGTGATCGAGCTAAAATGTTCGATTGATCCTGAAACTTTAGGTAAAAATCCTGAAGGACGGAAGGTGAAAGGTGTTGTGCATTGGGTATCTGCGACTAAAGGTATTCCTGCGGAAGTGCGTGTTTATGACCGTTTATTCACAGAAGCCGCACCAGATGCTGATGACGATTTCTTGAAATGTTTAAATCCTGATTCGTTACAAGTTTTGCAAGCAGTGATTGAACCTGCATTGGCGCAAGCAAATCCTGAAGATCGCTTCCAGTTTGAACGTGAAGGATATTTTGTTGCAGATCAGCACGATCATACAAGCGACAAACCTGTGTTTAACCGTATCTTAGATTTGAAAGACAGTTTTAAACCGAATAAGTAATTTTAAATTTAAGTATTAAACCCAGCTTCGGCTGGGTTTATTTTTTGATAAAAATATTGAAATGAAGTCATGAAAAGATATACATTGTTTATGTATAAAAATTAAACAGGTTTGTGTCATGGCGATACAATTTGATTTTGTCACTGTTCATAAAAAGCCGAATATTCATTTTGATGGTCGATCTATCAGTTATCTGATTGAATGCCAAGATGGTTCGAAGAAAACTTTAGGTGTGTTGCTTCCTACAGAAAAGCCCTTAACTTTTGAAACGCATGTCCCTGAGAGAATAGAAATTATTTCAGGAAAATGTCTGATTAAAATTGAGGATGGGGAGTTTAAATCTTTTTCTGCGGGTGAGTATTTTAAAGTTCCTGAAAATAGTCGCTTTAGTATGCAGTCAAGTGAAGTTGTAGACTATGTTTGTCATTTAGAATAATGTATTTTTTTTAAGATTTTGAATGTAAAAATAATATGCTGTCAGCTTGATTATTTTTTTTGAAAATAATTTTGTAAATACTCAATAAAAACGCTTACTTTTTGTGGAACAAGCTTACGATCTGGAATAATTGCATAAATCTGTGTAGGTTCAACTGTATAGTCGGGCAGTACTTGGACTAATTTTCCAGATGCTAAATCTTCCTGTACATGCCAAAGCGAATGGTTGGAAATACCAACGCCTGCCAAAGAAGCTTGGCGAATGCCATCACCTGAGTTGGAAATAAATTGTCCTGATACCTTGACCGCATAGGCATTATTTTCATTATCAAACAATTGCCATGTATGGCTTAAACCTTGTTGATGGTTTTGCACAATACATTGATGCTGTAATAAGTCATTAGGTGTTTTAGGCATACCATGATGTGCTAAATATTCAGGTGCTGCGCAAAGTAAGCGTGGGTTATCCATCAGTGGTTTGGCGATCAGACTTGAATCCTGTAATTTTCCGATACGAATGGCGACATCAAAGCCATGTTCGATCAGATCAACATTTTGATCATTTAAATCTAAAATTATATTGAGTTTTGGGTGATGTAAGAGAAATTGTGCAATCACAGCTGTAAGTATTTTTGCACCGAATGTTGCTGAAGCTGTCAACTTGAGCGTTCCTGTTAATTCCTGATTTTGTTCCAATAAATTATCTTTGAGTGTTTGAAATTCTTGAATGAGTGGATAACCTTGTTTGAGTAAAATTTTTCCTTCATCCGTTAGCGTTAAACGACGAGTGGTTCTGTAAAATAGCCTAAGCATTAAATGCTGTTCAAGCCTTTGAATTCGTTGACTCGCCACTGAAACTGAAATATCGGCTTCTTTGGCAGCCTGACTAATTGAACCGAGTTCTGCAACACGGACAAAAAAGTGAAAATCATCAGTATTCATAATCAGTGCGCCTTATCTCAACATTTTTAACCGATTTTCCAAAAACACAAAACAATTATCAAGAAAATCAGAAAAATGATTGTTGATTATTCGTGTTTATTTGAATATTTACGATGATTATTCTGTGATGAATCAATCATAGACGGTAGATTCACATGAAATATAACTTTCTAGGCAGTTCAGGATTACAAGTTTCAGAACTTGGTTTTGGTGCAGGAACATTGGGAGGTAAGGGACCATTATTTTCAGCATGGGGGCAGGCAGATCAGACTGAAGCCAATCAAATGATTCAGCAATGTTTAGACGCAGGTATTAACTATTTTGATACAGCCGATGTTTACTCAGATGGTGAATCTGAACGGATGCTTGGTAAAGCACTAACCAATCAACGTCAACAGGTCATTATCTCTACTAAAGTTGGCATACGAAGCAATGAACAAATCAATCATGTCGGCTATTCACGTCATTATCTGATCCACGCTGTAGAGCAGTCTCTAAAGCGTCTAAATACCGACTATATAGATGTGTTACAACTTCATCAATTTGACAGTTTTACCCCACTCGAACAACTGATGTCATCTCTAGATCAACTGGTTAAAAGTGGCAAGGTTCGTTATATCGGTGCATCCAATTTTGCAGGATGGCAGCTAATGAAAGCCCAAGCAATTGCGGATCGTTATGGTTATGAAAAATTCAGCGCACATCAGATTTATTATTCACTAATTGGACGTGATTATGAATGGGAACTGATGTCTTTAAACCACGATCAAAAAATTGGCGCTGTGGTCTGGAGTCCACTAGGCTGGGGCAGACTGACGGGTAAATTTGATCGAAATCATCCATTACCTGAACATAGTCGTTTACATGAAACAGCGCAATTCGCACCACCAGTCAATGAAGAATATCTGTATCAGGTTTTAGATGTGCTTCAGGATATTTCACTTGCAACGGGTTATTCTATTCCACAAATTTCACTTAATTGGATATTGCAACGACCAACTGTTTCAACTGTCTTGATCGGCGCTAGAAATTCGCAACAATTGTCTGCAAATCTTGAAGCGAATCAATTTAAATTGAATGAAGATCAAATCCAACGATTGGATACTGTAAGTGCGATTTATCCGCCTTATCCCTATTATCCTTATTGGAATGGACAATTTTCAGAACGATACCATGCACTGGTTAAATCCAATTTTATAGCATAGTAAACAAACTGATCAAAAAATGATTAACAAAATAAAAATACCGCATCTATAAATGATGTGGTATCACATTGTTTATACATTCAATTTGGAGCAACGCAATGAACCCAACCATTGAAACCCAAATGCTGATCCGTAAACCGATCAATGATGTTTTTAATGCTTTTATCAACCCTGAAATCACCACGCAATTTTGGTTTAGTCATTCAACTGGAAAATTAGAACAGGGCAAAACTGTAGAATGGCGTTGGGCTAAATATGAAGTGACCGCACAAGTTAAAGTGTTAAATATCATTGAAAATAGACTGATTCAAGTGATTTGGGGAGATCCAAAATCGACAGTAGATTTTATTTTTGAACAGGTCAATGCAGAGCAAACCTACTTAAAAATCAGAAATTACGATATTCCATTACAAGGGGCAGAATTGATCGCTTTTGTTGTCGATGCGACAGGTGGATTCACAACAGTCATTGATAATTTAAAAGCTTATTTGGAATACGGTATAAAATTAAATTTAATTGAAGACAAATTTCCACCATTTAACCGTTAAGTTTTTGTAAAAAAAATGTTAATTTATTTTTATTAAATTATTGTAATTTAATTAATTATTGACATTTATCGGAATGCTATTCATATTGAGGTTGAGCGTTATGCTCACCTTGAAAAAAAACGTGATATTTCTCGTTCCCTGCTTCGGTAGGGTTTTTTTTTGCCTAGTTGTTTTATTTTTTAGATTGTTGTTCTTTAATCGATAAATAAGTTGGAAGTTTAAGTTTAGATTGGGCTCTCAGTTTCATTTTTATATATAAAACTAAAGCAAAACATGTGGTTGCAATCGTTAAAAATAAACCATTCATATAGGTCATAATAGAGCTGATATAACCAATCGTGGTTAAACGGTTCATCATTTTGACCACTTGAGGACTACTTTCAATTCCTGTGATTGCCCAACTACAGAGGTGTTCACAATTATTAATAATTAAATGGTAATTATTTTCATGCATGCGTGAACGCATACGGCGTACCACATGGCGACCTTTAAATTTGGGCTGTTCATATTGACGAATATGGATGGTTTTACCGTGAGCAAACTTTTCTAGCGTGGTGATTTCAATCGGGCGTTTTTTGAAAAGGTGTGCAAAACCAGAATAATGAATGACGCGTCCCTTACCGGCGTAAATCCCATGATGGCTATAGCCAAAATGTTTTACGATAAGATGCGAACCTAGAGCATACTTTGTTGTTACTGATTTAATCTGCATATTCCACTCAGTTCAAATAAAGTGTACACATGTATTTAATTGAAAGGACAGAGCCATTATAGCGATGTCATGTGAATATAGAAGCCTTGAAATTGATAATTAAGTAAAAATTTGCATCTAAAATGATAAATAATATTCATTTATCGAAGCTATACAGCTTAGAATAGGGGCGATTTCTATAGAATTTGTGTACATGATATGAAGCTAAAAGTGTCTTTACCGTTGCTATTATCGTGGTTTGGTATGAGTGGAATGCCATCACAAACGCTAGCAAATACCGAATATTTTGAAATTAAGCATAACAATCAAGTTATTGCAGATGTCGTCAAAATAGATGAATTTCATAAACTAAAACTAGTCTTAAATGATGCACAAAATAAGCCTTTTAAACGCTTTTCAGCAATTCTGAAAAAGCATAAAGATTGTCGACTTAGTTTTGCAATGAATGCTGGGATGTATCACACAACGTTTGAACCCGTAGGTTTATATGTCGAACAGTCAAAACAACTTTATCCATTAAATATTCAAAAAAATCAATTTGGTAATTTCTTTATGCAACCCAATGGCGTGGTGGCTTGGAATAAAAATAAAGCAGTCATTCAAACCACGCAACAATTTAAAAATACAGCTTTCCAATCTACGTATGCCACGCAGTCAGGTCCGATGTTGGTGATAAATGGAAGCATCAATCCGATTTTTGTGAAAAATTCAGAATCATTGAAAATCCGTAACGGTGTTGGAATTAAAAACAATCAGTTGTATTTTGTGATTAGTCGTGGACGAATCAGTTTTTATGATTTTGCTGATATTTTCAAAACACAATTAAAAATCAACCAAGCCTTATACTTAGATGGTTCTATTTCCAGTGCATATATTCCGCAAGCAAAACGCAATGATCAAATTTATGAATTAGGACCGATGTTTATTTATGATGAATCAAAAAAATGTGATTGATGAGCTTAGGTATTATTATTTTTAGGAATCTAAAAAGAGCAATATTTATGCTAATTTTTTTAACATGCGTACTGCTCTTAGGTGACTATAAGAAATTATTGTTTAACCATTCCAAGAATTGACGATTGTGCTTTACATGCTTGAATCGCTTCATCTTTAGATAACTTTTTAATTTCTTCTTCAAACGCTTTCTTTTGTTCTTTTAACGATTCTTCAGGCATGCCACTTTGCTTGCCAAGTTCCTCCATGTGTTTCCAAGATTCTTCACACTCTTTAGGTAAGCCACCGCAAGCAGTTAAAATTGTACCCAATGCCAAAACTGGAATTAAACGTAAGAGTTTCATATCGATATACCTTTAAATTTTTAGAGATTTTAAGTTAGACGCTAACTTGTTTTTTAATTTCCGTTATTTGATGTATAACATGTACAAATGACTGAAAAATGAATTTTTATTTGAAAATAAAAAAGACTTCTTTCGTTAAGTGTTACAAGTGAAAGAAGTCTACGCTAAAACCTTAATTTAACCAAATCCAATAGAATGGATTAAAAACGATAACCCATTTTTAGACCATATCCAATCGCTGTATTGTCCTTATAGTCTCCTTGTTGGGCGATCTCAGAAATACCAGGAACAGGGAGGTAGTATGTACCATCTTGTGCTGTTGCATCACCAATCCAAAGATATTTCACACCACCTGCAATGAAATAGTTTGGTGCTGGATTATATTGCACACCTAAGCCTAAGCCCCAACCACCTTTAGTTGGGTTGAGTACAGAGGCAGGATTGCCTGTACCAGAGTCCCAAGACACATCCGCAGAAGCTGCCCATTTTTCTGTAAATTGATGACCTAAACCCAGTGTGACGCTGTATTGATCTTTATGATAATCATCAAGATTGAAACCACCTGAATACAATCCTTGGCTGAGTTCGCCTGTCGCCATTTCAGTCAAAGCCCCAAACTGTGTCGGTCTTAACTCAAACTGTTTCCAATTGACCCAACGTGCATTTAAATAAGCCAATGTATCTTTATAAACCCCAGTTTGAAAATCTAAATTGACCGATTGAGGTGTGGTAATTTCAGTTTTTGTATCAGCAGTGAGGACTAGAGGCTCGCCAAAAATACTTTCAGTTGCTTGTAACTTGTGTTTAATTTCAGAGCGATACGTCACGGCAGCTTTTAGTGCAATTTCTGGAATTTGGAATGCTGCACCAGCAAGCCAACCAACAGCATTATCTTGTTTAAAATCGGCATCATACCCATTGAAAATACTCATGGAATTACCACGAAGTTTCACATTACCTTTTACAGTTTGATAAACACCGCCTGCATAGAGGTTGAAATGTGGGTCAGGTTGGAAGCCAAAAAGCATACTGATATTTTGAGTATCTACATTGGCCTCAGTGCCAGTTTGACTGATCTTGTTGTCTGAAAATGTATTATTGTCACGTAAAGGGTATTTGACAGCTGCACCGAAGGGTTGGTCATAGATCAAACCAAAAGACACTATTGGCGCGATTTGGAGTTTGAGGGCAACATTATAATATTGAAAAGATTCTGCCATATCTCCAGTACTGAGATCGGTACTTCCTGCATTGACAAGATCTGGACGATCTCGAACTTTACCCGATACATCAGGATCGACCACAGCGATACTGGCTTCAACGTAATTTTTATCTTCAAGAAAGGCTAAAATCGACTGTCCAGACTGATCCATTGCAGCTGAGTGGCTATATGTCGTCGCTAAAATCGGCAACATACTTAAAATAAGTGGTTTTATTTTCATTCTATTCTTCCTTGAATATTATCGTTATTACCGTATAGAAACTTTATAAATAATCTAACCCAAAAGGCTAATTTATAAAGCTTTTATACGATTCTTTGCTCAACTTAGTGAATCATTTTTAAGCAAGTGAATAAAGGGGAGATTTGACCAATATAAGGGGGGATTTTCGGACAATCTCTTTACAAATCATGCATAAAATCAATCTATTTGAGAGTGTTCCCTCACGATTGTGCTTATTCAATAAACACTCTGATTCATTGCAAAAAGGTTTACTGCCCAAAGGATAGCTAATTGAGTCGAAACTCATTAGTATTTAGTCTGAATTACCACATCGAAAAATTAGGGTAAAATTTACTTTAAATTTTTTAATCTTTTATTTTTAAATGGAATTTTTATAAAGTCATGAGTTATAAACGATCCTCTGTGATGGAAGAAAAGATGCAACAAAACCGTGAGATGATTTTATTGTCTGCACGGGAATTGGTTGCACAAGGAGGATTTAAAGATGCGCAAATTCAAGCGATTGCAGATCGGGCAGGGGTGTCGAGTGGTTTGGTTTATCGCTATTTTGAAAATAAAAATCAGGTTTTAATTGAAGTTTTAAATGCCGCAATTCATATCGAGGTGAATATTCTCAATGATATTGCGCATACCGAACAAACTGCCATGGAAAAGTTACATCGTGCAGTGACGACCTTTGTGAAACGTGCGATGAACAGTCCGCGTTTATCTTATTCTTTATTATTTGAACCTGTCGATCCTCAATTTGAGTTGGAACGTTTTCAAAGTAAGCAGTTGATTAAAGAAAGTATTCTTAAAATCTTGACCGAAGGTCGCCATTCAGGTGAATTTATTTTTGAAGATTTAAATACCACAGCACTATGTATTGTTGGTGCGATGACCTTCGTGGTGATTGAGCCTTTGAGTATTGCCAAAACCAACCGTTTTGACAAAACCTATAAAGAATATTTTGTGAAGCAAATTGCTGATTTTTGCTTACAGGCTGTTAAAGTCAAGCAAGTTCAAGGTGTTGAATCATCGAAGTAGCCTTATTAAAAATCTCTAAATTCGACATTCTCAAAGGACTGAAAGATGGCAAAGGATTTTAACAACCCTGTTGTAGTCGATGGTTATGATGATCATATCCGTAAATTGATTCCAAGTTATGAAATGATTCATTTGCAAGTGCATGCTCTACTGAAAACCTATGCGCCGTCGAACGCAAATATTTTAGTGGTTGGTTGTGGTACAGGCTATGAGTTGAAATATTTAGCTGAACAATTTCCTGATTGGACATTTACAGCGATTGATCCTGCACCGAATATGATTGAAAAAGCGCAGCAATATATTGCGGATTCAGGGCTTTCAAATCAGGTTCAATTTGTACTCGGTGATACATCTATTTTATCTGGTTTAAATGAAACATTTGATGTTGCATTGGCAATTTTGGTTTCGCATTTTGTACCGATACAACAAAAAGGACAATTTTTTAAAGATATTGAAAATAGCCTAAGCAAATCTGGATTATGTTTAAGTTATGAGTTAACGCAAATCTCAAATCCTCAACAATTAGAAACCTTGAAAATACTTGCTTTAAAAACAGGCTTGTCTGAGAAGCAGGCTGAGGTTATGGCAAATCGTATTGATCAAGACTTTGCATTGATCAGTGTAGATGAAATGAAGAATTTATATCAGCAAGCAGGGTTTTCTACTATAGAAACCTTTGCACAAGTGTTGAATTATTATGGTTTTATAGGGTTTAAGCACTAAAAAATCCCTTCAACTTGATGTATAATTTTCATGATGCAAAAGTAAGTGAAGGGAATGTTTATTCTAAATTCAATTTAAAAGATTATTTCTCTTTATCCTCTTTCTCAGCGTCTTTTACTACGACATTGACATCATATAAATGCGCAAAAGCAGAAAGTAGGCGAACTTTGGGATCAGCATCCGAGATTTGAATATGATCTTCGTCATTGATTTGAATTAATTTTTCAGTCACAAAATATTGTAAAAGCTGTTCAATTTCAGTTTGAACCTCTGATTCATCCCATTTTAAGAAAAAGGCTTTCTGAATTTCAGGATAAAGTGCAATCACTTGGCTCAATAAATCAGCTTTAGCAATGACAAAAACTTGTTGCTCCGTATGCATTTTCAATACTTTGGCAATTAACGCAGGCAAAATAAAAGTATGCAAAATGTTGTTGCTAAAGTACTTCAGTAAACCGACTTGGGTATCACTGACTTTAACCCAGCGTTCATTATCATGCTCAATCAATTCAACTTGCTTAAGCTTCATTGCATATTGAATGATTTCTTGATTTGAAAGCTCCGTCATTTTCATACGTTCATCATAACGATGTAGTTTGAGCAAGTTTCTTAATTGCTCTAAACGTTGGATGACTTCACGTTCAGCCAATGCATGTGTCGGTGCATTTAATAAAACAAGAGAAATCAAGCTGATTGGATTAATCACGACTGCTTTATTGATATTTTCTAAAATTTCGATCGCAACATCATTCACCGTTGCTTTAACCGAAGTAGGCATTTCTTCATGTAAAGCAACATGTTCAGGTGCATTGTGTTTTTTGAGTAAGTCATCAAGGAACACTGGCTCACCTAAATTTACATGAACGACACCAAAGACTTTTTCAATTTTTTGAATAGATTTTAACAATCCAAACAATGATTCAGCTTGTTTCTTTTGCCCGCCTAACTCTTTGATATAAGAGCTACCTTCCATTAGCTTTTCATAACCAAAATAGGTTGGAATGAATGCAATTGGTTTACTATTACCACGTAAATAACTCTGAATGGTCATAGCGAGCATGCCCTTTTTCGGTGCAAGCAATAAACCTGTACGTGAGCGACCACCCTCGATGAAATATTCCATCGGTGTATTGCGATTCAGCATACTGTAGATATATTCTTTAAAGACAGCAGTATAAAGTGCATTACCGTTAAAACTACGACGAATGAAGTATGCACCTGCGCCACGCATCAATTGTCCAACCACAGGCATATTCAGGTTAATACCCGCTGCAATATGCGGAATCATCAAGCCACGGTTATAAATCACATAAGACAATAACAAATAGTCAATGTGGCTACGATGACATGGTGTGTAGACAATTTCATAATCTTTGGCGAGTTCACGGACTGTATCGAAATTATGTACTTCGATCCCATCATAAAGCTGTGTCCAAAGTTTGGTGAGGGCAATCTCAGCAAAGCGCAAAGTTGAATATGAAAAATCCGAAACAATTTCATCTAAATATTTATGGGCTAAATTTTCAGCTTCATTGACACTGATTTTTTTGTGAATGCTTTCATTGAGAATCGCTTCTTTGACAGCTTCTGACATCATTAATTTTTTAATGACATTACGACGGTCAGAAATATCAGGACCTAAAATGGCTTCTTTATAGCCATTAAACTGTTTGTTGAGTTCAGTCACCACATAATGTGCAGGTGAGAAGTTCGGTGTAAGCTCAATAGCTGAATCAATCAGGGAACGCAACGAAATTGCTTGATGGAATTCGATATAGTTATCACGTCCATAGAGCGTGATATTGAGCGCTTGTTTAATCCCCGTCGGTTTTGTCCAAGCATCTGCCATCAAAGCTTTATACCAACTGTCCTCATTTTCAGGTGCGCGTCCCCAAAGAATCGTAGTGGGTACTAAAAGCACATCTTGTTCAGGATGTTTTAATAAAAATTCAACCAGACGAATAATTTTGTCAGGATAATAAGCTGAAGCGTTACTCTTACTCGGTTCTAAAATAATGAAAGAATCATCTTCTTGATAATCCTCAGATAAAGCCAATGGGGCAAAAGCAGGGCTTAAATTTCTTTTTTCTGTTTCATTGTCAATTAAGACTTTATTTGATGTTGAATCGTCTTGAATCACATAGCAAATCGGTGAATTTGGTGTATTCGGATCATGTATAGTATTTTCCAGTTTTTCTGTATCACCTAAAACTTGTGGGCTTACGATTTTATCTAAGATTTTTTTTGTAAATTGTCGGTAAAATTTTTGATAAGCATTGCTTGCCATAATATTCTCTAGGTTAGCGTCATAGCGTTATTATGCTTGAAATAATATACAAATATACACTTTGATTTGATGACAATTCAGTCAAACAATTTGCTTAAAAACTAAACTTATGATTTATATGAATAATCTATTTCGATATAGATATAATTAAATTCAGTAACCGAATATCAAAGTTTCATAAAAAAGCATTATGATAGAGTGATATAACACATTTAGATTCAAGGAAAGACCATGTCTACAGATCCAAATTTCCCAGCAACTGAAAATTTAGGTATTGCTGTGTATAGCAACAACTCGGAAGCGATTGGTAATACGCCTTTGGTACGTATTAATCGTCTGATTTCGAGTGGTGCTACTGTACTTGCCAAAGTGGAAAGCCGTAATCCTGCATTTTCTGTAAAAGATCGTATTGGTGCAGCTTTGATTGCTGATGCTGAAGCAAAAGGTCTTTTGAAAAAAGGCATGCACATCGTTGAGCCTACAAGCGGAAATACGGGTATTGCTTTGGCATTTGTTGCTGCGGCGAAAGGTTATGATATTACTTTAACCATGCCTGCAAGTATGAGTATCGAACGCCGTAAAGTATTAAAAGCTTTGGGTGCAAATTTGATTCTGACTGAACCTGCAAAAGGAATGAAAGGTGCGGTTGATGAAGCAGTACGTTTAGCGACTGAACAGCCTGAAACATATTACTTACCACAACAGTTTGAAAACCCAGCGAATCCTAAGATTCATGAAACTACGACTGGCCCTGAAATTTGGGCAGCAACAGGCGGTAAAGTTGATATTCTCGTTGCTGGTGTTGGTACAGGCGGTACGATTTCTGGTATTTCGAGTTATTTTGAAAATGTAAAAAAACAGTCGATTCATTCTGTTGCTGTTGAGCCTGCGGATTCTCCAATCATTGGTCAAACTAAACGTGGCGAAACCTTGACACCAGGACCTCATAAGATTCAGGGGATTGGTGCAAACTTCATTCCTAAAAACTTAGATTTAAGTTTGGTGGATGAAGTAATCGCAATTGAAAACCAAGAAGCGATTGATTTTGCACGTCAAAGTGCAACTCAAGAGGGTGTTTTTGTGGGTATTTCTAGTGGTGCGGCTTTAGCTGCTGCTGCAAAACTTGCGGCTCGCCCTGAAAATGCAGGAAAAACCATTGTGGTGATTCTTCCTGATGCGGGTGAGCGTTATTTATCTTCTGTGTTATTTGAAGATATTTCAGCGGATTGATTTGTTGTTGGTGTTAGAAGAAGCCTCAGTTTGAGGCTTTTTTTTATGTGCAATAATGAATATCACTACCATAGAAATAATATTCAATATACCACTCGGTTAGATAGTTATTAATTTCAAAGCTATCTCCATTTTGGGATTTTACTATAAGAGAGTTGATGAATGATTTATTTTATCGTACCGCATAATCAAAATGCTGTTGAAAAAGACAATTATGGCATTATGGATCAAGAAATAATGACAATTGTCCCTTTAGAGCGGGAAAAAATAGATATGTTATGGAAGATTGGTTATTTTAATGATTTGAATAATAAATTTAATTTATTGATAGATGAAACTGAAGAGGAGATTATATCGGGTGAAAAATGTTTAGAAGATGCCCTAAAATTTACAATAGGATACATAGAAAAATATCCTGATGTTGAATATTTACATCTAATAAAGTCTTTGTTAGATGAAGCTCTTAATTATAAAACTCAATTAAATTTATATCTTTAATTGAGCCTTAGTATTTAGTTTAATAATATGTAAATTTAGTTTGCTCTTATAAAAGAGATTTAATATAAAAAATGTGAATACTTAAGGGAGAAAAATCCCAAACTTCCTTAAAACCCCACACAACTGAATCATAGGCATACCCATTAGTGTGGTTTGATCCTGCCCAATCATTTGTTCAAATAACGATATTCCTAAACTTTCACATTTAAAACTACCTGCACAATACAAAGGCTGATCAATTTCGATATAACGCTGAATTTCTTCAAGTGTTAATTCTCGAAATTTCACATGATAATGCTCAACCAAGGTGTGTTCAAAACCAGAAGCTAGATGTTGCACACTGAGTGCAGTACTAAAATAAACATTCTGACCTGAATTGGCTTGTAACTGCTGAATCGCTTTTTCTACAGTTAAAGGCTTGCCAATAAAATCTTGTGGTGAATGTTCGCGCCAAGCGACTTGATCAGAACCAATCACAATTGCATTGGGATGATCTTTTGCTATGACAAGAGCTTTTTCAAAAGCCAAACGCTTTGCCAAATCATCAGCATGGGTTTCACCACGCGGAGTTTCATCAATATCAGGTGAAATACAGTGATAAGTTAAACCTAGACGATTCATTAAATCTTTACGGGTTTGACTTGATGAAGCCAAAATGATTTCAGCATTTTTATTTTCAGAATGACTCATTAAACAGCATATTCCATTAACAAATCTAAAGGAACGTAAGACAGAACGGCTTGGTGACATGCCTGTAATTTTACACGTGGCGCCATATCATGCTGATAAGCTTCAACCCAACGGGTCACGCATAGACACCAAAAGTCGCCAGGTTGTAAGCCGGGAAAGCCATGTTCAGGTAAAGGTGTGATTAAATCATTGCCCATTCTTTGGGAAAAACTCAAAAATTCAGAAGTTAATTCGACACAAACCGTATGTTGTCCGATGTCAGAAGGTGCTGTATGACAAAATCCGTTACGAAAATAACCCGTAATCGGTGAGAAGCAACAACTTGCTAAAGGCTCACCTAAGACATTTAAACCATTGATTTTAGGATTGGGATGAATAGACATAAGCATTCAAAATTAAAAAGTTTGACCTATAATAATCAAAACAGAACTTTTCTACAGCTTTTCTACGAAAGTATCTAACCTTTTTTTGTGTAATCATTTAGAATCTACGCGATTTTCAATATCTAATAAAAGAGAGCTATACATGAATTTTCAGCGTATGACTGACCTCGATTTAACAGGCAAGCGTGTTCTTATCCGTGAAGATTTAAACGTACCTGTTAAAAATGGTGTGATTACAAGCGATGCACGTTTACGTGCGGCTTTACCGACAATCAAATTGGCACTTGAAAAAGGTGCTGCGGTAATGGTGTATTCACACTTAGGTCGTCCTGTTGAAGGTGAACCAAAAGCTGAACAATCTCTTGCACCTGTAGCGGCTTATTTAACTGAAGCTTTAGGGCAAGAAGTAAAACTATTTACAGATTACTTAGATGGCGTTGAAGTTGCAGCGGGTCAAGTGGTATTGCTTGAAAACTGCCGTTTCAATACAGGCGAAAAGAAAAATAACCCTGAATTAGCAGCGAAATATGCAGCGCTTTGTGATGTATTTGTAATGGATGCTTTCGGTACTGCACACCGTGCAGAAGCATCTACTGAAGGTGTTGCACGTTTAGCCAAAGTTGCAGCAGCAGGTCCTTTACTTGCAGCTGAATTGGATGCTTTAGGTCGTGCGCTTCAAACGCCTGAAAAGCCAATGGTTGCAATCGTTGCTGGTTCAAAAGTATCAACTAAGCTTGATGTTTTAACTTCACTTTCTGATATTTGCGATCAATTGATTGTGGGTGGCGGTATTGCCAATACATTCCTTGCTGCGGCTGGTTTCAATGTTGGTAAATCATTGTGTGAACATGATTTGATTGATACTGCGAAAGCAATTGCAGCGAAAGTTTCAGTTCCACTTCCAACTGACGTTGTAGTTGCTGATGCTTCAGAAATCAACTTTGATGATTTCTTGGGTTCACTTGCGGCAGCGAAAGCGGTTGTGAAAAAAGTTGAAGACGTTGCTGACAATGACATGATTTTAGATGTCGGTCCAGAAACTGCAAAAGCATTTGCTGAGATATTAAAAACATCGAAAACGATTCTTTGGAATGGTCCAGTAGGTGTGTTTGAAGTGGATCAATTCGGCGAAGGCACTAAAGCATTGTCATTGGCAATTGCTGAATCAGCAGGTTTCTCGATCGCAGGCGGTGGTGATACTTTAGCTGCGATTGATAAATATGAAGTTGCTGACAAAATCGGCTATATCTCTACAGGCGGTGGTGCATTCCTTGAGTTTGTTGAAGGCAAAACACTTCCTGCAGTTGCTGTATTGCTTGAACGTGCATAATCACTTATTTAAAACACATTTATGACGTTTTAATGAAAGGGCTGACGCTGTGTCAGCCCTTTTGTTTTTGCTATTCATCTTCAAGTAATAAAAATGAAATATTTTTGCAATAAACTAAATTTAATCCAATCACTAACACTGGGAAATGTGATGAAATTTAAATTTGCTCTTGTAGCACTTATGATTGCTCCTTTAGCACTGACTGCATGTTCTAAACAAGAAAAAGCACCTGCGTCAGAACAAACATCTACTTCAGAAGCAACTTCTACAGCGTCTGAAAATATAACTCCAGAACAACAAGCAGCGATCGATGCAATCGACAAGCCTGTACTTGATGAAAAAAATACGGATGTTCCTGCTGAACTTTCAAATGCACCAGCAGATGCGGCGACTCCTCATGAAGAAGAAGCGCCAAAAGCACAATAATCTAAGTGCTTTGTTGATATTTGTTAAAAGTCCCTGCTAAAGCAGGGATTTTTTATGAAATAGTCAAGATTGTTGCTGATTTGAAATAATTCCCCATGTAGAATATGGGGCATTACTTGGGAGGATATTATGGCTCTTATTTCATTGCGCCAACTCTTGGATCATGCCGGTGAACATAACTACGGCGTTCCAGCGTTTAACGTAAACAACTTAGAACAAATGCGCGCAATCATGTTAGCCGCTGACGAAACAAATTCACCTGTAATTGTGCAAGCTTCTGCGGGCGCACGTAAATATGCAGGCGCTCCTTTTTTACGTCATTTAATTCTAGCTGCAATTGAAGAATGGCCACATATTCCAGTGGTAATGCACCAAGATCATGGTACAGATCCAGATGTATGTCAGCGTTCTATCCAATTGGGCTTTTCATCAGTGATGATGGACGGTTCATTAGGTGCAGACGGTAAAACACCAACCACTTATGAATATAACGTAGACGTAACTCGTCGTACGGTTCAAATGGCGCATGCGTGTGGTGTGTCTGTTGAAGGCGAGATTGGTTGTTTGGGTAGCCTTGAAACAGGTATGGCAGGTGAGGAAGATGGCGTAGGCGCTGAAGGCGTTCTTGATCATTCTCAACTACTTACTTCAGTTGAAGAAGCAACTCAATTTGTAAAAGATACCAATGTTGATGCACTTGCAATTGCTGTAGGTACTTCACACGGTGCGTACAAATTCACTCGTCCACCTACAGGCGATATTTTGGCAATTGACCGCATTAAAGAAATCCATGCGGCACTTCCAAATACACACCTTGTAATGCATGGTTCAAGCTCAGTTCCACAAGAATGGCTTGCGATCATTAACCAATATGGTGGCGACATCAAAGAAACTTATGGTGTTCCTGTTGAGCAATTGGTTGAAGCAATCAAACACGGTGTACGTAAAATCAACATCGATACAGATTTACGTTTAGCGTCTACTGGTGCAATACGTCGTATGATGGCTGAACAACCAAGCGAATTTGATCCACGTAAATTCTTCGCAAAAACTGTAGATGCAATGAAACAAATCTGTGTAGATCGTTATACAGCATTTGGTACAGCGGGTAATGCCGACAAGATTCGTCCAATTTCTTTAGAGAAAATGGTGGATCGTTATAAATAATTTGATTTAATTATTTATAAATTGAATGATTTGTAAAAGAAAGCCCACTAAGTTTTAGTGGGCTTTTTATTAAACTTTTTGAAATACTAAATTGAAATAAGAAGATCGTCATGGAACTGATTTTTTCAGCAGCACTGTGTAGTGTACTGGTCTCTATCCTGTTGAAATTTGCCAAACAGAAAGGCTTTGATGCACTGCAAATGATTGCATGGAATTATGCCATTGCCAGTATATTCAGTTACTTATGGTTTAAGCCTGATTTAGCCCATATTTCAGTATCTCAAACACCGTGGTGGTTGATCATTGTATTAGGAATGGTGTTACCGAGCATCTTTTTATGTCTTGCCAAATCATTACACACAGCAGGGATTGTTAAAACTGAAATTGCACAGCGTTTATCTGTGGTTTTATCACTATTGGCGGCTTATTTTTTATTTCAAGAACAATTCAATCAATTGAAAATGTTAGGCATCAGTTTAGGAATTATTGCTGTGCTTTGCATTATTTTTTCTCAAACTAATTCTTCACTAGATTCAAACTCATCTTTAGATCGAAAAGGTGTGATGTATTTACTCAGTGTTTGGATAGGTTATGCAGTTGTTGATATTTTACTGAAATATACAACGAGTCTAGGATTGCAATTTCCTGTGACTCTGACCTTAATGTTTTTCTGTTCCTTTATTCTTTCTATCGCTTATTTATTGTTTCGTAAAGCGGATTGGAATATTAAAAATATCTTTGCAGGCTTTGTTTTAGGGCTTTTAAATTTTGCCAATATAGCTTTGTATGTGAAAGCACATATTTTACTGAAAGATTCTCCAGCAATTGTTTTTGCAGGAATGAATATTCTGGTCGTGTTATTTGGTGTGATTGCAGGCTTAATCATTTTCAAAGAAAAACTCAAAGTGATTACAGCATTGGGGCTAGTTTTGGGTTTAGGTGGGGTGGTATGTTTAGGGTTGGCAATCTAAAAAT
Organism: Acinetobacter sp. WCHAc060025; assembly: GCF_004209355.1. Taxonomy (NCBI): domain Bacteria; kingdom Pseudomonadati; phylum Pseudomonadota; class Gammaproteobacteria; order Moraxellales; family Moraxellaceae; genus Acinetobacter; species Acinetobacter sp. WCHAc060025. The sequence goes on from NZ_SGSX01000006.1 coordinate 100,125, forward strand.
TTATAACTGTTGATACAATGTCACGAGCCAATCAATAAATACACGAACTCTAGGTGAAAGCTGCTTATGCTGTGGATACAAGGCAGCCACATTCATATATGGGCTTTGCCAATCTTTTAGTAGTTCAACCAAAAGATTATTTTGAATCGCATCTTCTACATGATAACGCGGCACTTGAATTAGCCCTGTACCTTGTAAAGCTGAAATGACATAGTTTTCTGCGTCATTCACACTGAGCCAGTGTTGAAGTTGATATTGTACGGTATTGCCATCAACAATAAGTTCGAATGGATATGAATGTTGTCTAGATGATGAAAAAAAACCAACACAATGATGAAGTTTCAAGTCATTAGGTGTTTGTGGATAACCATATTGTGCTAAGTAAGCAGGGCTTGCACAAATCACTTGAGGCATTTTCATCAATGGTCTTGCGATCAACGATGAATCCTGTAAGGTACCTGCTCGAATAACACAATCAATACCTTCTTTTACCAAATCGACCAAACGATCTCCACTACTCATGATCAATTGAATATCTGGGTATTTTTGATGAAAATCTGCGATACGTGGCAATACAATTTTTGTTGCATGCGTACCGTGTAAATCCACGCGTAAAATACCTTTAGGTTTTGCGTGGATATCTCGTAATGCGGAATCTGCATCTTCCAATTCTGAAAGAATACTTTTACAGCGTCGATAATAGGCTTGCCCATCTAAAGTTGTGCGAACATGTCGTGTTGTACGTTCCAATAAACGGGTATTTAAACTTGACTCTAATTGCTTAATCGCATGGCTGGCGGTGGCACGTGGAATTGCAAGTTGATCAGCGGCAAGACTGAAACTTTTTAATTCAACAATTCGAGTAAATAAATTTAAAGTTACTAACTTATCCATTTTAATGTGATTGTTGATGATTATAAAATTATCTTATCAAAAAAATAGTCTTTATCCATACAATGGAAATATTAAACTGTACATAAGCAAAATTGATACACAAATTAATTTAATTCGAGGTTTAAATGAATCACACAATTAAAACAGCTTTGGTTACTGGTGGTACTAAAGGTATAGGACGGGCAATTGTAGAGCGATTGGTGAAGGATGATTTTTTTGTCATTGTTAATTATGCAAATGATCAAAATGAAGCTGAAAGCTTTTTACAATATATTCAAAAATTAGGTGGGAAGGCTACGGCGATAAAAGCCAATGTTGCAAATGAAATTGAAGTCCAACAATTATTTGAACAAGCGCAGGAAATTAATGGACAACTTGATGTTGTCGTACATAGTGCAGGTGTTATGCCTATGGTAAAAATAGTTCCAGAAAGCCTAAATGATTTTGATCGAGTGATTCAGGTTAATTTACGTGGTGCATTTTTAGTATTATCTCATGCTGCTCAAACAGTACATGATGGTGGGCGAATCATTGCATTATCAACCAGTGTAATTGCAAAATCATTTCCAGGTTATGGTCCATATATTGCATCTAAAGCAGGTGTGGAAGGATTGGTACATGTGCTTGCAAATGAACTACGTGGACGTAATATTACTGTGAATGCTGTTGCACCAGGACCAACAGGTACGGAACTTTTCTATAAAGGAAAAACTCAAGAGCAAATTGATGCAATTGCTAATTTAGCACCTCTTCAACGAATCGCAACGGTGAATGAAATTGCCAATGTGGTTGGTATGCTAATAGGAGAAGATGGTAGTTGGATTAATTCTCAGGTAATTCGTGTGAATGGTGGTTTTGCATAATGCTTTTATTCTAGTTAAATAGTGAAATTGCAATAATTCATTTTTTAAATTTAGTATGGATCATTGAGTGAAAGAGTTTTGAATAAGCTTGTAATATGATTTAAATTTTCACTTTAAAATCATCTTACGTATTAAAAACTCTTAAACTCGGATGTTATTTAAGTTTTAATATCGTAGATTTAAAATAATTGTATTAGGTTATAATGTTTGGTTTGAAATAATTTGATATAAAGTCTTAAAAGCTTAATATTTTGCTCATAAAATTTAAAAAAACATAGCGGACAATGGGGGAGCCTCCTCTACATTGGTGTAATTGCTATGAATCAAGATGTTTTTTCCTCGCTTTATTCACCATTACACATCAATGGTGTACAGCTTTTACCACTACAGGCTGAACATGAACAGGCTTTAGTTGATGTGTGTAAAGATGGAAGTTTGTGGGAGCTTGATTATACCTCGGTACCACATTACTCCCAGATTAATGCTTATATTGCCAAAGCATTAGAACTTAAATCTCAAGGCTTACGTGTACCTTTTGTTGTACTCGATCAAACGACTGGAAGTATTGTTGGAACAACCAGTTTTCGTGATTTTGTGTGGGATGTACGCCGTGTTGAAATTGGCTATACATGGTATGCGAAATCGGCACAAAGAACGCATATTAATACCAGTTGTAAGCTCTTATTACTTCGTTATGCCTTTGAAACATTGCAAGCCAATTCAGTTGTCTTGCGTACAGATATTCGTAATTTAAAAAGTCAAAAAGCGATTGAGCGTTTAGGTGCGCATCGTGATGGTATCCTCCGCCAAGATGCTTTACGCAAAGATGGAACAGTCAGAGATACCGTGATGTATAGCATTGTTAAAGAAGAATGGCAGGGTATTCAGCGTTATTTAACTGATTTATTAATGCATTCATCATGAATGGTAGATATTTAAATACGTCCCTTATTTACTTTAACTACAATCTATATGTAAGCGATGTTGTTGACAATGAATGCATTGAAAGAGATAAGCTGTTAAATCACCATCAATGCTAAGGTGATCTTGAATAAGTTCGAGCGGATAGCTTTGCTCTTCAATATCTGCTTTGATTTCATTCCAAATGGGTTTAAGCATTTTACTATCTGCATATGCGATAAACATACATGGTTCATTGCAATGCACAAGCCACACTTCTTGTTGCCAACTGTGATAACTTGGTGTTTGAGTGCAGATTTCATTTAAGTGTTGTGTGTTTACTGTTGAAGGTGGATCGCTTGGATTAGGTGAAATGCCTTCGATACTGCAAAAATCATTGAATTCACCATTATATTTACGTGCTGCTTCACCATTTGCAATACACCAAGGACAAATATAATCAGGCTCATCAATGCTATAAAAAGAGCAGTTATATTTTAAATCACGTTCTTCATTACAAATTGAACAAATACCTTTTTCATGCTCAAAGATATTGAGTTTGTAAGCATTGGGATGATATTTAAAATTTGGATAATCCATGTTCTTTTCTGCTTCTTTTATGAATGATCAACAATAAAACTCTTCTCTAAAACTTTCAATCAGTTCTGGTGGAACTCGCGTGGTTTGACCATTGGTACGCATAAATAATTCACCTTTATAATACAGTGGGCGATCAGCTTTGTTGCATTTAAATACCAGAATGGTTTTACCTTGAATATTTATTTCATCTAATGTTGTATAAATATTGGAAATTTTATTGCTTTCGTGCGCTAATTTATCAATTAAGCTACGTTTCATCAAATCAATTGAATGATTGAAATGTTCGGCTAATTCCTGATCAATCCCCACAATTTTTAAATCATCCGAAATACCAATAAAAACATAGCCATTACGTGTATTCATAAAGGCAAAACAGGCTTTTACCCAACGATCAGATTTGCGATTAGTCAGTAAATCAGTAGTACGCTCTTTAAACTCGATTCTTTGATTCTCACCTTGTTGAATCAACTGATAATAAAAATCTGCATTGGTATTGTTTTGGTAATGATTTAATGAGGTTTTAATTTTTTCGAGTGATTTATAAGCCGTTACAGTTTCTAAGTTATGAATATCTTGCCATTGGTAAATTAACTTGGTCTTTAATTCAATACTTAAATTCGGGTCAGCAATATATTCAAAACTCAGTTTTAAATAATGTAGGATTTCTCGATAAATATCATGGCTTGCAACAGGAATAGAAATTTTATTGTAGGTATCACGAACTTTTTCTATTTTTTTATGCAGCTCAAAAGGATCTTGATAAAAACTTAAATATTTTAATTCATTTAGAATATGTTCATAAGGGCGATGAAATGAAGTTGGGAAAAGTTGTTTAGGTGGGATATTGATATATTTTTCAATTTGTTGGAAATAGTGTCTTAAGGTGGGATATTTAAAAGCTTGATAGATATTAATTTCAAATTTTTCGGAAAGTGAGTTAGATGTAAAAGCCTGAAAGAACAGTAAAGTTTGGATTTCTTTATATTTATTGGGGTAGTCATGCCATTGAGTTTCGAGGAATTCATTAAAGTTTTTAAACTTATTGGTGATATACGTGTTCAAATCCATATTAACACCCTTAATCCTCTGTTTTTGGTGTTCGGTATTTACAACAAATATGTCATCAGACTATTTATATAGGTTTATTTATAAGTGAAACAGGCAAATAAATAAAGCCATAGTTTTTAAAATGTGTATGTAAAGTTGTTAGAAAATATAACAAATATTTCAAATTTATGAATCAATATACATCTGACCCAAATGTCTAAGGTGAAATATTAGGAATCGCTAAATGAGGATTTATTATAAAGGAATCAAGCTTTTGTTTTAAGGAGGTTGCTCTTTCAGGCACAGCAGGTAGCGCAAGTTCAGCTAAAGTTTTGACTAAGTCTAAATTTCCTGCAGTAGCTGCAACATGACATAATTTAGCCATATCCATTGGATGTATTGGATTTTGAACGGCAAGGTTTGCTTGATGAATAAAATCCTGTGGCCAATGCGCCAACGCATTGAAAAATAATTGGCTTTGACGATTCCACTCAGACACTAAAAATTGAACCATTTAGATAGCTTCTTGCTGGTTTGAACCATATACCCAGTCGCTATCATAATCATTGACCAAGTTAGGGAGGATTGAATTTCTCCATGCACAATCATATTCACGCATTTTTTCAATGACTAAAGGTTTACCTGTACAACCCATGACATATTCACCTAATGGGCGTAGGTGAATACCGAGATTAACCTGAAAACAATGCCGTTTTACTGAATGTTGAATATCGACAATACGAATGATTTCACCATCAATCTGTCTAAATACATCTGCTTTTTGAGTAAAACCTTGTGTTTTTAAAATCGGGTAAAACTGGTTGCGTAATTGAGCAGAAACAAAGTTTTTATCCATGTTCTTTATTCACAAAAAATCAGCATTGCCATAGAAATTTGGCTGTTTTGCCTTGTGGACAATCAAAGAGATAGGCTGAACCTGCACCGCCAAAGTTCATTGATGTCCGATGGTCTGGTCCTTCTTCTAGTTGGGCAATAAAGCGCATTGGCTGTTGGCAACAATCGCATTCAGGCGTTTCATCATTTTGAATCCATTCTGCTTGTCCTGAAAGTTGTCCTAAAATTTCTCGCTTCTTACCAGACCATTGTTGGCGTGATTCAGCGTAATCTAAGTGTTGGTCTTCAATGATTTTTGCACTGTATTCCGTTTCACGAAGTGTATTTTCAGATTCAGTGGGTTGAAAGTGTTCCAAAGCATTTGTGTTGTCAATAACAAGAACAGTGTTCCCGCCACCATCGGCATCCCAATCATCACACATACCAGGATCTTGGCTACACATAAAAATTAACTCAAGCCCTAAATCTGTTTTGACTTTACCAAGATATTGCATTGCCCCTTGGCAATTCTCACAGATTGGCCAATCTATATATGTACCCATAGTTTTAACAGGTAGACCACCAAAAGAAGTCTGATCAAGCTGAGTGGGTACTTGATCTAGAATTAAAAGCTTTGTCATTTTTATCTCTATATTGTTTAGTTGTTATAGAGACTAATATATTTGAGCGATCTGCATAATTCAAAGCACTTTATGAAAAAAATTGTTCATTTTCGTGATGAATCAAAGCTACTCAGTCATATAAACGGTAAATCCCTGTAAAACGTTCGCAACCTTTTTGTTGAGTTTTAACAGTTAAAATAGCTTTTTGAAAATTAAGCTGATATTTACAATCATGCTCATTGTCCAAAATCTCGTTCTTTTTTTCAGGTGTCGTATAGGCAAGTAAAGGAACGATTTGAGTCTCTTTGCGATTATTTGGATTACGGTAGGCAATACCTTCCACTTTAATACGATCTTTAGTGAGTTGATGAATTTGTAAATGAATTGGTTGTTTAGAGATTTCACCATGTTCATATTTGATGAAATGTTGAGTTAAACTTTGATTCATAGACGTATAAAAATTCAAATCTTCAAATCGAATATCAAATTGTTGTTTAAGACAGTCATTGCTTTTACATTGTTGTAAGCGGTTAAACCATAAATGATTTGTATCATTAATCAAACGAATCGGTGCATCAGTAATCAAGTAAGCCGTTAGATATTTTTCATTTAATTCTGAACGTAAGTCACTGAACTGTGTGCTACATAACTTTTTTAAAAGCGTTGTATTTGAATGCCCACAATCGACAGGCAATGCATAGACCGCAGACGTGCTGAGACAGCCTAAAATGAGACCAGACAAAAGCGTTTTAATTTGATTAAGTTCTGTTTTCAACAGCATGATCGCTTATACTTTCACTATGTTTGCATTCGTACTATAGCGAATTAGAAACGACGAATAAAGATTTTAACTTTAAAAACTGCATAAAGGAGCTGAAAATGATCGTACCGATTCGTATTGGGCAGGGAATGGATGTACATGCCTTTGAAGAAGGTGACTTTGTGACTTTGGCAGGTGTAAAAATTCCACATACACATGGGCTAAAAGCGCACTCAGATGGCGATGTCGTGCTTCATGCGTTATGTGATGCTTTACTTGGCGCATTGGCACTGGGTGATATTGGACAGCATTTTCCAGATACGGATGCTGAATTTAAAGGTGCAGACAGTCGTAACTTGTTAAAGCATGTTTATCAACTGATTTTAGATCGTGGTTATCGTTTAAATAATGCCGATATCACTGTGGCTTGTGAACGACCAAAACTCGCAAAGCACAATTTAGAAATGCGTCAAAGTATTGCAGATGTACTGAATGTTGAAGTGACACAAATCAGTGTTAAAGCAACTACCACTGAGAAACTCGGTTTTACTGGACGTCAGGAAGGGATTCTTTCTACTGCGACTGTATTGGTTAGTCATGTTGGAAAATAATATTTGTATAATTGCTATAAGTGATTCATTGATGTTAGGCAGTTAAAAAACAATGCACGTTACAAACAGTTTTAGAGCACATTCGGCGGAGTCTTGCATCAAAAGTTTTGATTTAGGGATTAGCCTGCGGCTCGCCTTACTTTTCTTACGGGAAAAGTAAGCAAAACCATTGTCATCCGCAGAACTCGTCAGCTTCCGTCAAAATTTTGAATATATCGCAGAAACATTTATGGTTAGATGTAGTCTTGCCTCAGACAAATGCGGATGACGTTATCGCGTATCCACTTTTTTCTAGGGGCAATCTACGATTTTGGTGTTACTGTGTAACATCAGCGATTAATAAAGAAAGTCATCAAGAAATATATACCCGAGGATGTTTAGGCATCCTCATTTTTATTTCCGCGAACAAAATGAATAATGACGGGTAAAAGTGCCAATGCAAATACACTACAAATTATTGCTACCCAAATAGGATGCGCATTGGGATTTCCTAAGAAGAAATATTCAAAAATGACATAGATAAAACAAGCAAACATCGCTGTCGTTGCCAAAGGAATCGTGATTCTAAAAATCAATATATGCCAAAATTTCTGTAAGGGCTTCATATTGAAATTCATCGCATAAGCAAAGATGCTATAGAGTATTGAAACCATAATGAACGTCATAAAAAATGCTGCAAATTGCAGGATGTAGTTACGTATTGTAAGTTCCTGAACAATTTGATCACCATCTGCATAGAGCACTTTGATTTGTTCACCAATAACAGGTTGTTGAGCAGAACTGACATTGGTTTGAATGCTTTTTATTACATGCCCATGCTGATCCTGAAAGCTGACATAGGCATCATACATCAACGTTCTGGTTTCAATACCTTTGGAATTTCGATCTGTGACCCATTCAGAAGTGTAGGAGGTGATTGTTGCTTGGTAGCTAGGCTTGGTAATGAAATTAAAAATAGAAACAGGAAGTATGATCAGAAAAGGTAAGACGATAGACGAGATCACGAAAATAATTGTCGCAGGGAAAAAATAGCTTGATTTGGATGTCGTAGCACTTATTGTGCTTTGGTGGTCATCTAAACGATTAACCCACTTTTTAGCAAGCCAAATTGACCAAATGAGCAAGGCAATTGCACTAAATATGAATATATAAATCGTAGGAATAGTTGTGAGTGTTTGCATTATTATTAAAATCAAGCGTTATTATTGAATAATGCTACAAGTTCAGCACTTTAAAACTATTGAAGTTTTGTAATTCCTATTTTAAATTTTGAAGTGCGAAGTAAAACCTATAGGCGTAAAAAAAGCCCTTGCGGGCTTTTTTCGAATGCATAAATTAGTTAGCTAAAGCTTTAACTTGTGCATTTAAACGGCTCTTATGACGAGCAGCTTTGTTTTTATGGATGATACCTTTATCAGCCATACGGTCAATTACTGGAACCGCAGCTTTATAAGCTTCAGTTGCAGCAGCATATTCACCAGTAGCGATTGCAGCGATTGTGCGTTTGATATATGTACGTACCATTGAACGCAAGCTTGCGTTGTGTTTACGTGCTTTAACGTTTTGACGAGCACGTTTTTTTGCTTGAGCAGAGTTTGCCACTCGTGCACTCCTTGAAATAGATTGGTCTGGGCGGGCTGAAATCGCATCTGAAAACCTACATCAGAGGATTATCACCAGCCCGTAAACAAGTGCCATATTGTGATTAAATAGCCCATCAAAGTCAAGTCTTGACATGCTTTGACAACATTTTAGTTGCAGAAAAATTTGAAATAAAACGTTAGATTAGTGATAAATCTAGGAGATTGTTTAAAAAATGACTAATTCGATAAAAAGAGCGATTGTGATCGGGGCAACAGGTTTAGTGGGAAAATCTTTAGCTGAACAATTAAATTCATTAAGCAGTTGTGAAAAAATAACCGTCGTGGTGAGAAAGCAAAATTCGGAATTTGAACAATATGCCAAAGTGGAGCAATTTGTTTTAGACGATTTTCTTTTACTCAATGATCAAGATGTAAATGGCTATAGTCATGCATTCAGTTGTCTAGGCTCAACTATTAAAAAGGCGGGATCTAAACAAGCTTTTTACAATATTGATTTTGAAATTAATGCACATTTTGCTGATCTGTTTGAAATGACTGAAACCCATTTTCTTTTAGTTAGTGCGATGGGTGCAAAAGCAGGTTCACCAATTTTCTATAATCAGGTTAAAGGTGAATTAGAAGAATATATTCAAAAATTAAACCTTTATAGATTCTCGATTATTCGACCTTCATTGTTATTGGGTGATCGTACAGAGGAGCGTTTTCTTGAAGATGCAACACAAAAACTCTATCGTAAATTTTCACATTTAGTACCAAACTCTTTTAAATATAAGCCAGTGACAGCAGAGCAAGTCGCTCATACTATGGTCGAGGTTGCACAAACTCAAACTCAAAAAATTGAAATATATGATAATTTATACATACAAAACTTGCGCATACAAAATGCCAAATAATGGAGAAATAAAGTGTCTACAGTCGCATTCGTAACTTGTGATTTATTGGATGACAATCCTGAAAAAGAAATTCAAACTTTAATTCCATCACTGGATGGAAAATTCTTCCGCAGTTATGGATTGCGCAAAACATTTGGTGGTCAAATCGTGACAGTTAAATGCTTTGAAGATAATTCACGTGTCAAAGAATTACTTGCGACAGATGGTCAGGGCAAGGTACTGGTTGTTGATGGCGGTGCATCAATGCGTTGTGCTTTGATGGGCGATATGATTGCTGAATCTGCGGTTAAAAATCACTGGAATGGTGTGATCATCTACGGTTGTGTACGTGATGTAGATGCATTGGCTGAATTGGATTTAGGTGTACATGCATTGGCTTCAATTCCACAAAAAAGTAATCGTAAAGGCATAGGCGAGGTGGATGTTCCATTGTATTTTGGCAGTGTTACTTTCAATTCTGGCGAATATGTCTATGCAGATAACAATGGAATTGTAGTATCAAAAGAAAAATTAGTTGATCTATAAAATGATTTCAAAATAGGGTTATCCCTGAGGGTCGCAAGATGGTGCATCATCAAATAAAAGTCGTACAGGCTTTAGCTTCAGCAATTACAGCAGGTGGTCGTGGTGCAAATGGTACGCCATTTCCCAATCAGCCTGAAAAAGCACTAAAGTTATATGAATTTGAAGGTTCACCATTTTGTCGCCGTGTTCGTGAGGTGATGACTTTATTGAACTTGGATTATGAAGTTTATCCATGTCCAAAAGGTGGAACGAAATACCGTAAACAAGTCAAAGAGCTTGGTGGAAAAATGCGTTTTCCATTCTTGGTTGATGAAAATACAGGTGAAAAACTGTATGAATCCCAAGATATTATCCATTATTTATTCAAACACTATGGAAAGAATGGCAAGACACCGAAGAAGTATGCACATTATCCAAAATATCCAGTGGTAGCTTTTGCTGGTACGCTAATCAATGGCGCACGTGGCGTATGGATTGATAAAAAGATTGTCAATCGTGCTGCACCTGAACAATTGATTGAGTTGTGGGGATTTGAAGCAAGCCCCTACACGCGTATTGTGCGCGGTGTGTTGACTGAACTTGAGATTCCTTTTGTTTTTCATAATGTGGCTAAAGAGCGTTGGCAAGATCAAGGTCCATCGGTTTTGCGTTTAAAACCAGGTAAATATATTCCTTTGACAGGTGGTAAGCGTGAAAAAGTTGTTCCTGTGATGGGACGTGTTAAAAATGATATTCAAGTGCCTTATTTGGTTGACCCAAATACAGGCGCACAGTTGTTTGAGTCTGAATCAATTGTAAATTATTTACAAAAACAATATGGTTAGGTAATTGATGCTAATAACTTAAAAAAATCACCTTTCAAACTGATTTAGAGCATACTTGACGGAGTCTTACATCGAAAGTTTTAGTTTCAGGATAAGCCTTCGGCTCGACCTACTTTTTTTTTTCGGAAAAATGAGCAGTGAAACTGCGCAAGGAAACCACCTTGCGAAGCTTCGCTTCTCACCGCAAAACTCGATAACTACCATCTTTTGATTGATATATCGCAGAAACATTAACTTACAGATGTAGTCCTGCCTCAAACACGTTGCGGATGACGTTAGCGCGTATCCAATTTTATTGAAAAAAAAAGTGTTTTGATGTTGCTGTATAAAATTAGTCGTTAAGGATAAGCAACATTTACAAAGCTGATTTTAAATTCTTCTCATGCTGTTTGACTTGTTTTGCGTATTTTTTACCTTGTTTGCGCATTTTACGATTTGTCTCGTAATTGGTTGGTCCAACATTGTAATATGCCAAGGCTTTTTTCCAACTGCCCGCTGACTGATTGTATTTTGCTAAAATCATAGTGCCACATTGCACATTAACAAACTCATTGAATAAGTCACCAGGACATGATTGTTGCCAATAACGTGGCATGACCTGAGTGAGTCCAACAGCACCCGCAGAAGAAGTCACATAACTACGATAACTTGATTCTTGGCGAATGGTGGCTGCGAGTAATAACGGGTCGACATTGTATTGATCGGCATTTTGCACAATGATGGGTGAAACACGATTTGCCACATCAGATGAAACGGAATAGGCTTTTTGAATACCACCAGAAAGTTTTGCTGCACGTTTTTGAACTGAGCCACCGCCTAAAGAAGAACATGCTGTCATTGCAAGTGTTAATGTAATTATTGAAGCAACTTTTAAATGATGAAAATTCAAAACACGACCAATTAGATTATTCCAAAGTTACTCGATCTTAAGTTGCCGTCCTATACCTGTCAATGCGAGATAACTCAAGGTTTATAGTTGAATTGTATCTATTTCCCAACGTTATTCGCACAAGTTTGGCAACTTAAAATCATCAATTTGCTATTTATTAGAACTGACTTGATGCTGTTTTAGCATGATAGCTAACATCAATTGGGCTGGGTTTTGAGGTGCATATACGACTTGAAATTGATTATTTCCACTTTTTTCGTACACAGCATAGTAAACAGGAATCACCAGCTGATTGTTTTTGATCGAGAGTAAATCTTGTTGAGGTAAGTCTTTACTAACTTCAGTTAAAGCATTTTGATCAACGTGTTGTTGAATCACACCTTCACAAATATAGTCCGCACCTTCAAACTGTGAAATTAGGTAATCTCTTTGTTCATTCTGTTGAGGTTCAGAGGCTGAACAGGTATTGCCAGTTGATTTTGAAGTATTAATCTGCTTGATATCTGCGAGTGAAACTCCAACAATGGACTGTGTTTGAAGATTCGTTTGCTTGCCATCAGGACCGAACTGATTTTGTACTTGTTCCATAGATGTAAATGGCTTTGTATTTACTTGTTTAGCATAAAGTTTTTTGACAGCATCTACGGCTTGTTTGTTATTACAACCAGAACCTTCAAATAGACTACAACCTTGCAATACGATCATCATGCCAAACAGTGAAATTGTTGTTTTCATATACATTGTTTTAAACCCCTTATCCATTAAGCTTTGTCTTTAAATTTGCGATTTAAACTTTGTGTTAACTCCACCAATATCTCAAGATATGGAAGAAGATCGGTGCAGAAAAGCAAATAGAATCAATACGATCTAACATACCGCCATGTCCATGAATGAGTTGCCCCCAATCTTTAACACCACGGTCACGCTTGATTGCAGACATCACTAAACCACCAAAGAAACCGAAAATACAAACAATCAATCCAATTACAGTCGCTTGGAAGTAGGTGAATGGGGTGAGCCATGACATTGCCACACCAAGCGCTGTCGCTAAAATGATGCCGCCAAGGAGTCCTTCAACAGTTTTGGACGGTGACAATACTGGTGCAACTTTATGCTTGCCAAAAAGCTTACCACACACATATTGCAAAACATCGGATGCTTGTACGACCATAATCAGCCAAATTGCCAACCAAATCGGTTCACCTTTGAAAGCAGGTAATTTCAAATTCAGTAAAGCAGGAACATGTGAAATGCAGAACACACAGACCATCAAGCCCCATTGAATTTTTGAGCTTCGTTCTAAGAAATGTTTGGTATCTTCTTGTTTTAAACTGGCAATTGGAATCAGTAGAAATACGTATAAGGGAATAAAAATTGAATAAAGCCCGTACCAATCTGTATAAATTAAAAAATACTGATAGGGAATAACAAAGTAAAAGCTAATCAATAAAGGGAAATAGTCACCACGCCGTGTTGGCAATAGACTAATAAATTCACGTAAAGCAAATAACGAAATAATCCCAAACAATACGATAAATGCAGTTTTACCCAGAGCAATTGCCGCGCCAATCACGATGAGCATGACCCACCAAGCATTGATACGTGCATTGAGGTTATCAATAACAGATGAGGGTTGATCTCCAGTTCTTTGCTTGAGAACAAAGCCGACACTGGATGCAAAAATCAAAATACCTGCGAAAATACCAAATAAAAGATAGGTCTTATCTAGATTGTCTAAAATCATTGATTTTCAACCTCTTTTAATTCTAACAACTTACTTTGTGCATAGTCGATAAAGGCTGTCTTTTCTAATTCTAAGTGCTGTTCTAAAGGGCAACCAAAACAAACCGTTGAAAGTAAGGGTAAGGGAATAAAAGCACCTTTGGGCATGACACGTCTTAAATTGGAAATCCATACAGGAACAATTTCAATCTCAGGAAATTGCTTATGTAGGTTGTATAAGCCACTTTTAAAAGGCAATAAATCAATATCGTCATTCAGATTGCGTGTGCCTTCAGGGAAGAAAATAATCGAATAACCTTGTTCAAGCGCTTCTTTGATCGGTTGTAATGGATCGGCATTATTTTCACGATTGCGCTGAATCGTCACACCATTAAAAGTATCTTTAATTAAGAATTGGCGAAAACCATCTTTGAGCCAATAGTCTGAAGCAGCAACGGGTTTGGTTTTACGACGCATTAATTTAGGTAATGAAGACCACAATAAAATAAAGTCGATATGGCTATTGTGATTGGCATAATAAATACGTTGTTTCATGTTAGGTTGGCAACCAATCCATAAACTGCGTGCACCAGTCAGTAAGCGCGCACCTCGACGTGTTAAAAATGCGATAAAACGTGCAATCGAACTAGAAGCGATATTGGTTTTCACATTTTCACTCGTTTTTACTGATGATCGTGTAGTCTGTTCTGGTATTTGATTCATTATTGAAGCCAATTGATATTGAACAATTTATTGTGCAAGTAATCTATAGATTAAAATGATTAAAACAAAATATTGCAGTAACAGCAAAGCAATTTGTATTTTTAATAGTTTAAAACAACCTGCGAAGCGTACTGACCAATCACGTCCTGCTTTAGATTCGGGCATGAGTTTCATTGATACTAAGCTTTGGTCAAATTGTTGGGTTAAGTTTTCAATGCTTTCGATTTTTGATTCTTGTGCCATCATTTCAAGGAGTTGAGCATCGAATTTCACACGGAAGGAAATATAGTGGTGTGTAAAAGATAATAACAACGTAATGACAATGAATATCCAAAACTCAATGGATTGCCAACCTTTAAGTAAAATCGCAATTATTGAAAGCGCAAAAGCCAAATAGCCTGAAAATAATAAAGCTGTGGTAGAAGATAATAATTTAGCCACTACAAAGAAGTTCATCTTCATGGTGCTAAACCTTTGAGTTTGAGTTGGTAAATTTGTAATTCCTCAATTTGTGGCTCTTTTAATACCACCCACGGACGTGCTTTTTGTATCAACTCAACAGCTTCTTGGACATTTCCAACATGCTTTTGCTGTATTAACCATGCAGCAAGTAAAGCGCTACTGCGTGAATAGCCTAAAGCACAACAGACTAAAATTTTAGAATCTGTGTGATTTAATTCGTTCAATTGTGCATTGAAATATTCCACAGCATATTGAAGCTGATTGGCTTGCAATGGAATTAAATCCAAGCTGAGATATTGCTTATATTCACTTTTATGCGTTACTGAATCATGTTTTAAAGGCAGTTCCGCAACACAGTCAAAGATGGCTTGATATTGTTGAGTATCGTTTAAGTTAGGAATACGCCCGATATAAATCTGTTTATTTTCAATTTCGATAATAAATGAATCTTCAGGATGCTTTCTCGTCCAGATGCGACTATTCAACCATGCAAATATAAGATAAGGCGCTAAAAGGATTTTTGCCGCAATGGTCATATTGCCATCACTTTGTTTTTGCATAAAATGAGGACGAACAAGGCTATAACTATGCGCCACAATAAATAAGCTCACAGCAGGATATATAAACCACAATCCCCATGGTCGTAGTTCATAAGCTAAAATTCCGCAGATCACCACACCGCACATGTAGTAACTTCCCAGCTTTAAATGCTTAGACGTTAAAAACTGGATACCATCTTTTTTAAAAGGTGATTTAACTGAAACTGGGAATAACCATAGACAGATCACACCAACTAAAACTCCTGTTGGAACATCTATAAAATGGTGTTGCCATGTGGTCAGTACGGATATACCGATTAAAAAACACCATAGATCAACGAGGTATTTCCAAGTACCTTGTACATGTCTGCGATAAAAATCCCAAAGAATGACTAGAAGAACAATGTGTAAAGAAGGCATTTGGTTAAAGGGTTTATCGAAGCCCATGAGTACATCGAACCATAAGCCAAAGAATCCATCCAAAGCTGGTCGGTCAAAACTGAATTTTAGGGGAAATAAGAGAAAGCACGTAATACTAATAATTTGTGCGAGAAGTAGGCGTGAAGCTTGTTGCCGAAGTTCAAATTTATTCCAACAGATTAATAATGAAAGCCCGTAAAATAGGTCAATTGACCAGTAAGGTACAATCGTCCAAGCCCACAGCGGAATATGTTTTTCCCAGTCAAATACGATACTGGGTACATGACTCAATCCTGACGCATAATGGTTGGCAAAACCATAAGTCAGGAAGAAGAATGGCGCGAGGAATACTAAACACAAGATTCCCCATTTCCATGTGCCTTTTTCTTTATCGAGTGTCTGCATACATATTCCATGACTTATTATTTTAATATATAAAAGTTGAATTATTTCAGAAAGGTAGATGGTCAATCATTTTAAACCTCTACCTTTATGTCACTTTACAGCTTTTGCGCTACAGAAACAGTAAATATTCCAAATTCATCGATACATTGATCAACTTTTTTAAAGCCTGCAGCTTCAACTAAAGCATCCATTTCAGCTTGAGAGCGTAAACGCATGACCCAAGCATCACCTTCACGGTGTGAGGTAAGCGCACGAGCAATAAACTCTTGTTGTGGATGCCAAATTTGACCGGTATAGATCAGATAGCCATCTTTCAAAATTGCCTTACTTAAACCCTCTAATGATTGACGAAGCAAATCATTATCACTAAACAATTCATATAAACCTGAAACGACAGCCAGTGATGGTTTTGGTTTTACCGAAGCCAAAGATTGTGTATCAAAGGCATCTGCTTTGATAAATTCAGCAATCTCAGCTAAACCACGATCTGCAATCATTTGCTGACCCGCTTGCACATTGATCTCACTATAATCTCTTAGCAAAATAGAATCAGGCTGTTTTGGTAATTGCGCAACAGCATCTAAAATATAACGACCATGACCAGAAGCAATATCCATAATTCTTAAAGGCTTACGCTTTTTAACAAGGATCTCAGCGTATTTTTGAACCAAAAGCTCAATGTTTTGCTTACGGACACGGATTCCACGCCAACCAATCGCATTCAAATATTGACGGTCGATAATTTTACCAATCGGATTACCACTTTCTGTTTGATTACGATAAACAAAGTCTAAGGTACTACCTGAGTCATAGCCTGTATCTTCACCAATTTTTAAGCCTGTAGATAAATGACTACCAATTTTCAAATTCTTTTTAGTCATTTCCCAAAAGATATTTTTAATTGATTTATTCGGTAATGGTGAACTGAGATCTTCTGCAATGGCACAACTGACACCAATTTTATCGGCATTTAAAACATCAGGTGCTTGATATTCAACAGCAAAACATTGTTGGATAAAACGACGGATTTTTTCAGTGGCGATATAGCGATCTTTTTCACCTAAAGTGTCATGGAAGAAACCATCTAAGACATGAAACTCTTTTTTAGGATGTGGAAGTTTTTGATAGAACTCTCGTTGTGGTTTTTGGAAAACCACCAAGTCTGAACCTGAGCACAGCACTTGAGTTGGTACAAAGATATTTTGCGAGTCTGCCACAATACGTTTAGAGGCATCATATAAGCCGAGTAACATACGCACAGAAATCGCTTTGGCAATTTTTGGATCTGTATCATAGCTTGTTGCACGTTCTTCATCATGAGTCAGCATTTTGGCTTTGACATAGCTTTGAATGAAGAAATTGCCACGTACCTTTGCCATGACTCTTAAACTTGGTTCAGCAAAAGGCACATAGAGTTTAATGTCAAAAGCAGGCGAGGCGAGGCACAATGCACGAATTTTCGGCGCATAATCATGTACCCACGTGGCAGCGAGAACCGCACCGACACTTTGTGCAACCACAGCAATATTTTGCGCTTCAATTCCATAATTTTGTTCAATATGCTGTACAAAATATTGAATGTCTTTGACACATGCTGAAAAACTCGGCGCATCACCACGTTCGCCAGCAGTATTACCGTGACCACGTGCATCCCATGCAAAAAAGTCGAATTCTGGTAAATTCAGTTCATTGACCAAATGCGCCATACGGTCAGAATGCTCATGACCACGATGGAATAAAATGATGGCTTTTTTAGGCTCAGAAACAGACGCTGTTTTCCAATGCTGATAAAAAATCTCAGTGTTATCATGCGTGGTGAATGTGTGGTGACTGTTGTTATACATTGTTGGATACCCTAAATTTTTAAAAATTAAACTGACGAAGTGGTCGATTTCAAACTGTTTTTAATACGGTTATAAATTGTCAAAATAAGTAATAATCCGATAAGGCAGAGTATGCCGTTACAAATCCAACCGAGCAGTTGCAGATTTGTACTGAATATAGGAAATATCACGATAATTACAGTGATTAAACTTAACCAAAATGCGCGGTCACTTTTCCCCATTGGTCCATCGTAGCGACGTTCTTGACCAATCAGTGGTGCCATTACACCTGTGTATTCACTTAAAATGGCGAGAAAAGCAATCAAGAGTAAGAGCGGTGTACTGATAAAGCTAAACACAGCTAAACAGATATAGAGTGCAGTGTCGGAAATCACATCACACAATTCATTGTAAAAAGCACCTAAATTGGATTGTTGTTTAAACTCACGTGCGAGCATGCCATCAATTGCGTTAAATGCCATCCGAACCAGCATCCATACAGGAAAGATCAATAGCCATACATTCGGTGCAACATCGAGAAAATAGACATAAATAAAAATGGCGATTGCAATAGAAATGAACATCGCCAAAAGGGTGATTTGATTCGCTGTGACTCCTGCATTAAATAGCTTTTGCACAAAGGGGCGTAATAAGTTTTGAAATGCAGGTTTTAACTGGTAAATGGATGGCATTGTTCTATTAAAATTAGCTATTTGAATGGATTTTAAGCAAATAATTGATTGTTTGACAAGATTTAATTTTCAGGATTAAAAATAAGCAAAGTTATTTTTAAATTTGTGCGAATCGTCCTATAATTTTATCCATTCTAGAATTAATCATTTTGCTATCTATCATGACACCTGCTTGTAAAGTTTTAAAATCTAATAAAATTGAATTTTCTATTCATGAATATGAACATGATGTGAATGCAAAAAGTTTTGGTTTGGAAGCCGCAGAAAAACTGGGTTTAGACGTTGAAGAAGTGTTTAAAACCTTGATGGTCACTGATGATAAAAATTATTTTGTTGCGGTATTGCCTGTTAATCATCAGTTGAATTTAAAGAAAGTTGCCAGTGCTTTTGGTTGTAAAAAATTACACATGGCAGATCCTAAAGATGCTGAGCGTTTAACAGGTTACTTGGTCGGTGGTATTAGTCCAGTAGGACAGAAAAAGCGTTTAAAAACGGTGATTGATGCAACTGCTGAATCCTTAGCTAAAATCTATGTCAGTGGTGGTAAGCGTGGCTTGGATATTGGACTAAAACCACAAGATTTGGCAAAAGTTTTAGGTGCAAGTTTTGTTGATGTTTTAGATGAGTAAGTTTTCATATTTTTCAATATTGGAGTAGTAATTTATACCTTTATGATTTGGTGCATTTAAAGAAGCCTCTAATTTCTTCGTAAAAAAGAAATTCAATAATTACTTGCTGTCCAAGACCTCCGTGATCATAAATCCTATATTGAAAGACATTAGGCACAGGCCCTTTAAATTTAATTTCAAACATATCAAATAAATTTTTATTCAATACATATAAGTCTTGGATTTGTTTTTCATCATTATTATTTTTTTGAATAAGAACATCTAAGTTTACGTAATACTTCCCTGTAAGTTTTTTCTGGTAATCATTAAAATATAGTGCACAACCTAATTTTTCTAAAGAATTAAAAATGATAGACGCAGATTGTTTGAAGAAGATTAAGCCAGAATTAATTTGCTCACCTGTAGTATTAATATAAGTAGCAGGTACTATTTGATTGATTTGGTTTGAAAAAGAACCGATCTTTCTTTTGAAGTTCACAGAATCTCTATTTAAAAACTGGTCTTTAAGAATTTTAAAGGGTCTATTTTCCTGAATCGGTTGTGATAATAATAGCTGTAAAAGAATTACATCAGCTTGACTTAAATCTTGATTATGTTCTTTACAAGATGGAACGGTGATTAAATCTGAGCGAAATTCATTTCCTTTTGGGAATAAACATTTAGGAGGGGCATGCTCTTTTGAAACTACAGGCTTATCGCACATATAGCATGTGTTAGCTGTTATGCTCATATCATTTCGGAGTTATATTTAAAGTGTTCTATTTTAACTAATTATTAATATAATGGTACAACTTTAGTCAGTAATTTGTGTTGTAATTTAAATTAATATTATAAATATTTACCCAAATTTATTGTGAGTAATTATGACAGGTTGATATTTGTTGTTTATAAATTTTTATATAGTAAATCAGATAAATATATAAGATAGAGATACAGAACTTTGATCATTAAGTTTAAAAAAATGGATGAAAACAGACTTTTTCTTTAAAAGAAACTATGGATAATAATTTGATTCTTAATGAAAATTTAAAAAAAATCCACAAAAAACATAGGTAAGGTATATTTGAAAAAATGTATAAAAACTAATTGTGAGTAAAGCAGATGAGTTGTTTCAGCTCCTATAAAATAGAAACTATAAAAAGCTGTGTATTTCAAAAAAATGAATAATTAGATGAAATCTACCAATGATAAATGAGAATATTATCATTTATAACTATGACAATTTTAGTGATAAAAATATTAGAAAAAATAAATATAAATTTTAACTTTTTTAAATTCATTTAGTTAATTACAAGAAAACAGAAATGATACAAACTTGCGTTTAAAAATGAGAATCATTAGCATTATTAGTGTGTTTTAGAGCACATTTGAGAAAAATCATAAATTAATTTGAAACTTTTTAGTGCAGTAAAAAGTCTTGTACAGAGGAATCTGGTCAGATGAAAGAGCTTGCCAGCCGTTTGGCGATGCAGCACCTAATCAATGCATATTCACAAGAAACAGGTTGTGGAATTTTGCTTGAAAAATATCAACAAAATTCAACCCAATTGACGTTTAGCCAAGGCATGACGTTATTAATGATCCCTTTGGATTCCATCCAATCTCAATTATATGTCCCGTTGTCTTATAGCAGTTTAGTTGGACGACACCGTATCGCGAAACTGCCACAGATCCTGAACAAAGGGCAGGTACAAAAATACAGCCACATCGCAATAGTCGCATTACTTTTAGACGAATTAGTACAAAATTCAGAAGTTACATTAGACGCATCATCACTTGTGGAAAAGTGGATACAAAGCCGTGACGCATTAACTGCATTTTTAACACATCGTGAACATGATTTTGATTCACTCATTCAAGCCAAACAAGATTTTATTTACACAGAACAAGCCTTAATTTTAGGGCACAGTATGCACCCAGCGCCAAAGAGTAGATTAGGCTTTATTCATGAAGATTGGCTGAAATATTCACCAGAAAATAAAGGTTTAACACAACTGTATTTCTGGTTGGTTGATCAAGAATATTTTGCAGAAGGCTCTGCTGAAGAAACTCAAATTTCTAAACAACTCAAGCAAGAAATTCGTTGGCATTTGAATGAAGCAGAATTAGAGCAACTACGAACCTATTCAAATTATCAATTACTCACATTGCATCCTTGGCAAGCACGCTATTTACAAAGTAAAGATTGGTATAAAGCGCTTAAAGCCAAGAAAAAAATCATCGATTTCGGTGAGAAAGCATGGCAATTTTCACCAACGACATCGGTGCGAACTTTAGCAAGTTATCAAGCGCCGTGGATGGTGAAACCATCATTATCCGTAATGATTACCAATTCTATACGGGTTAATTTAGCCAAAGAGTGTCATCGTGGTGAAATGACACATCGTTTGTGGAATGGTCGATTCGGTAAGAACATTCTAAAACATTGTCCAACTTTAAAAGCCGTCAATGATCCTGCTTGGACAGCACTAAAAATAGATGGAAAGATTATCAATGAAACCATCTGTATTTTTCGAGATCAGCCATTTGACAAACAACAGCAAGTGACTTGTATTGCCTCACTGTGCCAAGACCATCCAAGTCAGGATCTAAATCGTTTTGATCATTTATTTGAAAATATTGCACATGCTCAACCTGAGTTAAGCCTAGAACAGATTGCACTGAATTGGTTTAAACAATTTTTAGAAATCAGCTTAGTACCGATGATGTACCTATATCATCGCTATGGTATGGCGTTTGAGTCTCATCAGCAAAATGTTTTAGTTGAGTTGGAAAATCATCAACCAAAGAATTTATGGTTACGTGATAATCAAGGCTTTTACTATATAGAAGAATACGCCACAGAAATTTTAAAAGAATTTCCTGAACTTGATGTTAAAGCGCATGCAGTCGGTTCAAAAGCCTTTGTTGATGAGCGCTTTAGTTATTATTTCTTTGGTAATACTTTATTTGGCATTATCAATGCAATCGGTGCAACAGGTACTGTTCATGAACAACAATTGCTCGATATTTTACGTGATCAAATTACTGATTTATTGGAACAATATCCTGAAAGTAGCTTGTTAAGCAGTTTATTGTATCAACCGACATTGCCTTATAAAGGTAATTTACTTACTCGTTTGTATGAATTAGATGAACTCACCGCACCTGTAGAACAACAGTCTATTTATATACAGCTTCCGAATCCTTTATTTCAAATGGTTCAAACTGAAAAGGATGCTGTATATGCTTGATTTTATAGGTGTAGGTCTAGGACCATTTAATTTAAGTTTAGCGAGTTTGTTACATCAAAAGTCAGATTTAGACTATCTATTTTTTGAGAAAAAAGCGCAATTCGACTGGCATGCGGGGATGCAACTTCCACATACCGTTTTACAAGTGCCGTTCATGGCAGATTTGGTGTCAATGGTTGATCCAACCAGTCCCTTTAGTTTTCTCAATTATCTCAAAGCACAGCAACGGTTATACAAATTCTATTTTCTAGAACAGACACATATTCCTCGCCGTGAATATAATCATTATTGTCAATGGGTTGCTGATCAAATTGAGCAAATTGAATATTTATCTACTGTGACTTCGATTCAGCCCGTAGAAAATGGTTTTGCGGTTAGCGTGATTCAAGATGGTACAGAAAATCAATATTTATGCCGTAATCTTGTATTGGGTGTCGGCAATATTCCTTATCTGCCCAAGTGTTTACAAAGTTTGATAAAAGCTCATCCTGAGCGCTGCATCCATTCCTCACAGTATTTAGATGATTCTCATCGAGCCTTAAAAGGCAATATTGTGGTACTTGGATCAGGGCAATCTGCTGCTGAAGTTTTTTTAGATTTATTCGATCAACAATATGACTATGATCGTCAGCAGAAAGCACAATTCAATCTGCATTGGCTTACTCGTGCTAGTGGTTTTTTCCCAATGGAATATGCGCCTTTAGGATTGGAGCATTTTAGCCCTGACTATTTACGTCATTTCTATCAGTTTGATGAATTAAATAAAGATCTCCAGTTAGGTAAACAATCGCTGTTATATAAAGGAATTAGTGCGCAAACCATTCATGAGATTTATCAAAAGTTGTATCACCGTAGTATCGGTGGACAACCATCATCTACGCATCTACATAGCCAAGCGAATCTCATAGATGCCACTTTTACGGATTTAGATCAGGTCAAGTTGGTATTTCAAGACCGTGTGACTTTAAAACAATTCTCAATTGATGCTGATTTTGTCGTCAGTGCGACAGGCTATCACACCCCTGAATTTGAATTTTTGAAACAACTCAAAACGCATATTCAAACCAATGCGCAAGGGCGTTGGCAGATTAGTGAAGACTACCGTGTTGTACATGATGCAGTCGGTGAAATATTTGTACAAAACATGGAAATGCATACACATGGTGTTGGTGTGCCTGATCTAGGTTTAGGAGCGCATCGTGCAGCGACGATCGCCAATCAATTGCTCGGTTATACGCAATATGATTTAGGCAATACAGCACAATGTTTCCAACACTTTAATCCATTCCAAAATCCTGAAGTCAATGCTTATCAATCAAAGTCTATTTCACAGTTAAGCATGGCTCAGACCAATCAAGCTTTTCAGCAAGTCAAAAACCAACAGCCTCATTCCAAAGAGATCAAACATACAACACACCCATTTTTTGAGAAGAACAGAATATGACATTTGCTAAATTACAAATTACGCAAAAACAGTGGCGTAGTGCAGGGCAACGTTTAATTGAAATGGCGATTGCAGAGTTCTTATATGAAGAAATTATTCAGGTTGAGCATTTAACTGAAAATGCATTTCAATTGACACTGGCTGAATGTACTTATCAATTCAAAGCCAAACAGTATTTATTGGGACATTGGCTGATCGAAGAAGGTTCAGTGCGAGAATTAAGTGATTTGGAAAATCCTGCTTGGAATTTACATCAATTTATTGCTGCTTTTTCCAAACAAGCTGAAGTGAAACCTTTTACTAAAGCTTATTTAATCAAAGAAATGAACAATACGTGGCTCGCAGAAGCACATGTATTTGATGAAAATCGTTTAACGAGTGATGCAGTCCTGACTGAACCTCATCATCGTATTGAAGGAATGTTACGTGGTCATCCTTGGCTGATTATGAGTAAGGGACGGATGGGCTTCGGCTATGATGACTATCTCAGTTCAGCGCCAGAGCTTTCCCCAAACGTTAAAGTTTTATGGTTAGCAGTTCATCAAGATTTAGCCGAGTTTCGTTCGACCACTGAGTGGCAAGCGGGTGAACTTTATCAACATGAATTTGATCAAGAGGAGTTGCTCAAGTTCCGTGAAAAAATGCAAACTTTAGCGCTTAACCCTGAAAATTATTATTTAATTCCTGTACATACATGGCAATGGCACCAATGGATTGTGCCTACATATAGCAATGAAATTGTGGATCAAAGAATCGTAGAGTTAGATATTGGGCAAGATGATTATGTACCAATGCAGTCGATTCGCACATTATGCAATACAACGAACTCACAACGTCATTACATTAAGTTACCTGTCAGCATTTTCAATACGGCAGTTTATCGTGGCTTGCCCTCTAAACGTAACTTAGCTGCACCTGCTGTTACAGGTTGGCTCAAAAATATTCTCAAAAATGATACCGATTTAGAAAAAACAGGTGTGGTATTCCTTGGCGAAGTTGCGACTTTAACCATTCAACAACCCTGCTATGACCAAATTGATGGTGCGCCGTATCAGTTTAAAGAGTTATTCGGTTGCTTGTGGCGAGAAAGTGTTGATCCTTATTTAAAACAAGGTCAACAGGTATTTTCACAAGCAGGGCTTTTACATCGAGATATTCAAGGACAATCCATCCTTGATGTTTTAATTCAAGCTTCTGGTTTATCTCCTTTGGCATGGTTAAAAAAGTTTGTTGAAGTGAGTGTTACACCTTTACTAATTTGCCTTTATAAATATGGGCTTGCATTCTCACCACATGGTGAAAATACCATGTTGATTCATGAAGATGGTGTTCCGAAAGCGATGGTGTTGAAGGACTTTATAGACGATGTAAATTTAGTCGATGAGGATTTTCCTGAACTTCACGATTTACCTGAAGAAGGCAAAATTCTTCTGCGTCATTCAGCATTAGAACTCAGCCATTTTATCTTCACTGGTTTGTTTATGGTGCATTACCGCTATATCTGTAATGTATTTCTGCAAGATTATCCGCAACATTCAGAATTAGAGTTTTGGCAAACTGTTTCAAGTGTCATCGCCGAATTTCATGATCAGCATCCTGAACTGGCAGAGCGAATTGCCAAATTTACGGTGTTTAGAAATGAATACGACAAAATTTGTCTGAATCGCGTTCGCCTATTCACCACCAGTTATAACGATGAAGCCGAGCGTCCAGTTCCAGTCTTTTTAGATCCGATCGCCAATCCTGTGAGTCCCAATACGCTTAAAAATTGGGAAAGTTTAAGTAAAACACAATCATTTCAAAGACAAACATCAGCAAAGCGTCAAACAGAACTGAGCTAATTATCAATATTGAATAACAACCGATTTAAGTAAGTGATTTAAATAAATTCTAGATTGAAATAAGGACAGATGATGAAAACATTATCACAGCAACTGCCAGATTTTTATGAATACTATGAGAATGAGACGCAATTCTATTTGCGTCAAATGCAATATCCTGAAGATATGGCAATGGTACATCGTTGGATGCATGAACCCCATGTGATTCCACAATGGCAATTAAACAAATCTGAAACTGATTTGAAAGTCTATTACGAAAAAATGCTTTCAGATGATCATCATCGTATTTTGATTGTCGGTGTAGATGGTCAAGATGTGGGATATACCGAAATTTATGAGGGCAAGCGTGATCGCTTAGGGCGCTATTACGATGGACATGAATTAGATCTAGGTTGGCATTTACTTTTTGGGGAAAAATCAGCTTTTGGCAAAGGTTATCTTCGTGCTGTGATGCGCTTATTAAGTTTCTATATTTTTGAAAATGCAGGGTCTCTCAAAATCGTAGGAGAGCCTGATTCTAAAGTAAAACCTTATGCTGCTGTGGTTGAAGAACTTTGCTATGAAGCACAGGGCATTATCCCGATGCCTGAAAAAGATGCCATGCTCTATTACTGCTTCCGAGATACTTTTTATGCCAAGTTTGGTCACTATTTAATTGAATCTACAAAATATTTAGACACAGTTCAAAAAGGTGGCGCTAAACAAACTCAACATGAACGTGATACTACGAAGCAGGTTGAAACAAGTTTATGAGCTATCGTTCAACCCATATTCAAATCATCGACATGCAATTTTCAGGAAATGTATCTATCGAGGAATTTCAACTGTGGCTCACTCAAGTCGAAACATTGATTGTACAAAAACAAGATTTTGTTTTAGTGATGCAAACGGATGTTGAAACAACATTTCCTGAGCAATATCGAGCATTGCAAGCGACTTGGTATAAGAAATTTAAAAGCGATTTTTTTAAATATTGCATCGGTTTAGTCCGTTTAGCGCAAGATGAAGCAGATCGTGAACGTTTAAATACACCTGCATTAAATGCTGCTTGGCGTGTTCCTTATTATGTCACTTTAGATCACGCAGATGCTTTGCAATGGGCAATGGGGCGATGGTCATGCAAAAAATAAATTCGAATCATACGGCTGTTTCAGTCACCCAACTTTCAAAAATGAGCCTGACGGTTGTCGTCATTCTTTATTTGGCACATGCCTTACCATTGTATTTTTATAATGTAGCTTTACCCGCGATTCTAAGACATCAAGGTGTGGATCTCCGTTGGATTGGGATGTTGTCACTGCTTTATATTCCTTGGGCATTTAAATTCTTTTGGGCACCACTGATTGATCGTTTTTATCTTAAAAAATTAGGTAAGCGCAAAACATGGTTGCTATTCACTCAAATTGCTTTAGTGATCGGTGTTTTAGCACTGGCATTTACCCAATTCTCCTATGGTTTCACAGTCTTCATTGTGATTGGGTTATGGATTTCTACTTTTGCTGCTACACAAGATATCGCCATTGATGGTTATACCGTCGAAGCTTTTTCTGAGTCTGATTATCGCTTGGGGAGTATGGCACAAAGTATTGGTGTTGCGCTTGGAAGTATGGTGGGTGGAGCTGTGACTTTGTGGTTATACCAATATCATGGCTGGCGAATTGCGCTGACTTGTCTCGCCACGATGACAGCATTGACCATGTTTGCAGTATTTAGGATTCAAGAAAAAGCAGATGTTCAAATAGCCAAAACACCACCGAGTTTAATCCGAGCATTTAAACGACCTGAAATTCGTTGGGCATTATTGCTGATTATTTGTTATCGCTTTGTTGAAGCACCTGCAATGGCAATGCTCAATCCAATGTTGATTGATCAAAAATGGTCACTGTCACAGATTGGCGTATTGATGTCGGTTGTTGGAGCAGGTGTAGGTTTACTGGCTGCGGTGTCTGCAGCATTTCTCCTTAAAAAACTCAAAGCAACACAATTACTGGTCTGGGCTGGTTGGTGTAGAACCGTGGTCTATGGATTATTGGGCATGGCGATCATCTTCGGATGGCTGAATCAATGGCACTTATTATTGGGCGTCTTTGTTATTGCATTCCTTGCCATACGCTATATCGCGATGACTTCGCTCTATGCCCATTTCATGCAAAGTAGTTCTAAGGAACAAGCGGGTACGGATTTTACCATTCTTGTTTGCTTTGAATTATTGGTCTATTTCATTGGCGGTGCGACATCAGGCTTTCTTGCGCAATCGTTTGGTTATGGAAAGTTCTATATCGTTCTTGCACTGGTATCTGTGCTGAGTGTGGTGCTTTCACAAATCATTATTTTCAAATCACAAAAAACTCTAAATCCATAAATAAATGGGGCATTCGTAATGAAAAAAATATCAATTCAATTCCAAGTAACTTGCTTAAGTTTGGCGATTTGCACACAACTCTATGCTCAGGACTCAACAGCTAATTCAAGTAGTCATACTGAAAATTCAGTGACTCAACTTGCGCCGATTGTGGTGACAGCGACTCGATCTGCACAAAGCATTGCTGATATTGCAGGGACGGTATACAGCATTGACCGTACACAAATTGAAAAACAAGCCAATGCAGGTAAAAGTACCGCAGATATTTTAGGTTTATTGGTGCCGTCATTAACCCCAAGCAGTGGGACAACGTCAAACTATGGCATGAGCATGCGTGGTCGTGTGGTGCAATATATGATTGATGGTGTACCCCAAACTGGCTATCGCGATGGCTCAAGACAGCTCAATAGTATTAGTCCGACCATGATTGAACGTATCGAGGTGGTGTCAGGAGCAAGTAGTATTTATGGTTCAGGGGCGACAGGTGGAATCATCAATATTATTACCAAGAATGGTGGCGAAGAACCTTTAAGTTTTGAAACTAAACTTGGTGTAACCTCAGGTGATAATTTTAAAAGTGATGCAATGGCGTATGAAGCGTCACAGTCGGTTTCATTCAATCAAGGCGCTTTAAAAGGTTCTTTGGGTGTAGGTTACGCCAAACGTGGTGAAATTCAAGACAGTCATGGTGACCGAATAGGCCCTGAAGTTGCACAAACAGATCGTCAAGATACCGATACGATCGATGTCAATGGTCGTTTAACGTGGAAAATTGCAGATGGTCAGAGCTTAAGTTTTGGAGCGCAGTATTACAATGACGAACAAGACAGTGACTATGGTCCAGATTATGGTAAAAATTTAGCAGTACTATTTGGTGCAGCACCAAGTCAAAAAGCTGTGAAAGGTTTGCAACTCGATACCCAACCACAGACAGAGCGTTATAGTTTCAATACCCAATATCAAAATGATGATTTCTTCACTCAAATTTTAAATGCAGAAGCGTATTATCGTAATGAACAGGCTCGTTGGTATCCTGCTGTAAACCCAATTGCGCATAGCGCATTACCAAAAGATAGTAAGAATAACTACTTGGTATATCAATCTGATACGGATATTGATGTTTGGGGAGCACGTTTAGCACTTCAAAAAGACTTTGATTTGCAAGGTCGAAAACTTGGACTGACTTATGGTCTTGATTATGAAAATGAACAAGATCGACAAAATATTCAACGCTATGATTTAGCCACTTTTATGGCAAGTAATGGTCTTAAATTTAAACCGCAACAGCGTTATGGTTTTGGTCCCGATGTTGAAACCAGTAAATTGGGTGCATTTATCCAAAGTCACTATGATTTGACGGATCGTATTGGTTTACAAGCAGGAATACGTCATGAACGAGTAGAGAGTGATGTATCGAGTTCAGTACCTTATACAGAAGCGATCATTGCTCATGATGTTGCCGATTATCAAGCCAAATCTTTAAATGGTGGCACGGTAAAACATGATGCGACATTATTTAATATCGGAGCGGTTTATCATCTGACAGATGCTCAACAAGTCTTTGCAAACTTCTCACAAGGTTCAAACTTGCCAGACGTACAGCGTATGTTACGTGATGTTCCTGCAAACTTTGTTGTAAATAGCCAAACGATTGATCCAATTAAAGTGAATAACTATGAGTTGGGTTGGCGTATACAAACGCCTAAAGGGTTTAATGCAGGTTTAACTGCGTTTTATAATGATTCAGATAAAAGTCTTAAATTTGGCGCACCTAATTACACCATTGAAGTCTTAGATACTGATGAGCGTGTTTATGGGGCAGAAGCCAATATTGCTTATCCAGTATCACCAAATTGGACAGTCGGCGGGACAGCTGCCTATACTTCAGGACAATTTAAAAATAGCAATGGTAAATGGCAAGAACTGGATGCGATTCGTGTAGCGCCGTTAAAAGGGACAGTATATTCAGACTGGCAGTTCAATGATGGTTTAGGGCTTCGTGTTCAAGCGCTTGCTATTGGTGGTACAGATAAAGCACGCCAAGATGCAATCGACAACGGCTCGACACGTCCACCTGCGGAAATCAAAGGTTTTATCACCATGGATGTGATTACCAATGCTAAAGTCGGTTTGGGGACTTTAGGTTTTGGTGTGTATAACGTTTGGAATAAAGATTATAAATCGGTTTATAGCCAAGCCGTGTCAACGGTATATGGTGCAATTTCTAGTTTGCCTGCGCAAGGTCGTACTTATGGTCTGACATATACCATGAAGTATTAATTTTCAAAGCCTCTTTCATATTAGGAAGGGGCTTTATTTTTAAACGCGGTTTTTAACTTTTAAATTTATGTTTAATATTTCTATGTACTGAGATGAAATGAATAAAAATAATGATAAAACACTGTGGATTTTATTATCTGCAAGTCTGGCGAATGGTGTTAGCTTTTCAATGATTTTACCTTTACTTGCCCCACTTATTCGCCAATTACACATGACAGAGTTTCAAGCAGGGCTTTTGGTTTCAGTCAGTGCTTTATTGATGAGTTTGACTGCGATGTGGATTTCAAAAAAAGCACATTGGCAAAATCAATTCTATTTACTCAGTATCGGCTTTATTGGGATGACCATCACGTGGGGATTATTTTCTGCTGTGCTGAGTTATGGTGTTACTTATAGCATCGCGATGAGTCTGCTATTCAGCTTACTTTTAGTGACTCGAACCAGTACAGGAATTTTTATGGCAATGCCACAAATCGCACTACAAAGTTTTGTCATGACCTCATGTACTGAGGAGAAACAACGTAGTCAAATGATGGCGAAATTTGGATCATTAAATAGTGTGGGTTTAATTCTTGGTCCATTGGTCACGACTTTATTGATCGGATGGGGGATTCTCGTTCCGATGTGGTTGGCGGTGATAATTTTAGCGCTGATGAGTATTATCATTGTATGTTTATATCCAAAAGAACAGTTTAATCATCAGGCTAAGATTCATGATGGCTCAGTTCAAGCGACCACAGGACAACAGCAGAAGATTCATCAAAAACAAGAGACTTATTTACAACGAGAAGGTAATGTCGTTGCACACTCACAACAGATTAAGCTTCAACAAGACAGCATAAACAAAGCAATCATTTGGTTGATTTTAGGATTTAGTCTATATATCGCGATTGTGACTTTAAATTTAACTGCTGGATTTTATATCCAAGATAAATTTCAACTGAGTATTCCACAAAGTGCGATTTACTTTTCACAATGTTCACTCATTGTGGGAATCGCATTGGTCATGATGCAAATCGCTATTTCTAAATGGTTAAAATGGTCATTACAACAACTGCTTTTTGTCGGGCTGAGTAGCATGTTGCTTGGTTTAGGGATTTCTATTGTCAGTGCCAATATTCTCATTTTTCAAAGTGCTTATATTTTTTATGGAATTGCAGTGGCATGTTTAATGCCTGCTTTTACCACAGGTGCTGCGCAATCTGTTGCGTTGAATTTACAAACTAAAATTGCAGCACTTTGTACTATGGTTCAAGGTTTAAGTTTGGTCGTCGCCCCATTATTGAGTACAGCTTTATATCAATTCGATATGATTTTTCCTTATTACATGCTGATCGGAATTTTTATTCTATTTTCAGGATATTTCGTCGTATTAAGATTAAAAACTGGAAAGTATGAATAAGGATTTAAACTGAATAACTAATGTTACGCAGTAACATAAAAATATTCCTGCTTCTCGATAAAATAGGATACGCGATAACGTCATCTGCAACGTGTCTGAGGCAAGACTACTTTTAATCAGATATGTTTCTGCGATCTATTCAATATCTTGACGAAAGTGGACGAGTTTTGCGGTGAGGAGCAACGCTCCGCAAGGTGGTTTTCTTGCGAAGCTTCGCTTCTCATTTTGCCGAAACAAAAGTGTGGTCGAGCCGAAGGCTAACCCCTAAATTAAAACTTTTGATGTAAGACTCCGCCAAGTAAACTTGAAAACAATGTTGTTCTTTTGAAGTGCGTAACATCAGTGAATAAAATTCAAGATTAATTGTACAACGCTCATTCAATTCAAGATCAAAAAAATCTCAATACATGGTTTAATAATGCGATTGAATTCGATGTGAATTTTCAGGTGTTTTTACAACCTCACAGTCTAACAGTTCCAACGGAAGCACATGATTATCCTGAATGGCACAAAGGGAGAGTGCGTTACGCATTGTGGTATTTGGAAATACAAGATCCTGAATTATTAGATTATTTAACTCAACTTCGGCAACATTTTGCGCCGTATTTGTTTCAACCCAATACCCGCCAGTTTCATATCACCTTATATATTTGTGGTTTTTTACTTGAAAATGAAGCGCAAGTAAATTTTGACGATGATTTTTCACAGCAACAATTTCAACAGCAAATGGAACGTTTAAAAGTACTTGAACTTAAACCATTCCAATTAAAAGTTGGACGCTTGAATAGTTTCAGTAGTGCCTTATTTCTAGAAATAGAAGATAATGAAAATAGCCTAAGCAAAATTAGAAATTCATTTTCTAAGTCTTCTCAAGAAATTGCTGCACTCAATTATTGCCCACATATTACACTGGGGCTGTATTCACAAGAGTTTGAATCAGATGAAATTTTTAAAATAATTGATTCTATACCACCGAAAACTTTTGAAATCAGTATCGATCAACTCAGTTTTGGTATTTACCAAGCCAACGTTTTACAAGGTCAGTTGATCACCTTACATCAGTTTCCGTTGATTCAACATCATAGGGAAAATTCTCAGGAGATTCATTCATGTTGCAATTAATCTTGGGTGGAGCGCGTTCTGGAAAAAGTCGTTTGGCAGAAAAAATTGCCAAAGATTCAGATTTGTCAGTGACTTATGTTGCGACTGCGCAAGTTTGGGATGATGAAATGCGTGATCGAATTGATCATCATCAAGCTCAACGTCCGCAAGAATGGCAACTGATTGAAGAACCACTATATTTAGCAGAATGTTTACAACGCATCGATCAGAATGCACCTGAAACAGGGCAAGTGATTCTAGTGGATTGTTTGACCTTGTGGATGAGTAATTTATTGATGAATGAAGATCAAAATTTACAATTGGCAGAATGTCAGAAGCTGTTAGCTGTTTTGCCAAAATTAAAGTCAGAGATTATTTTAGTCAGCAATGAAACTGGGCTAGGCGTAGTTCCGATGGGTGAAATTACCCGTAAATTTGTCGATGAGTCAGGTCGTTTGCACCAACAGCTCGGGCAAATTTCGGACAAAGTCATGTTTTGTGTTGCAGGTTTCCCGATGACCTTAAAAGGTTAATATATCAGGCTTTTCACACTGTTGTTTCAATAAATGTAACATCCGTTGTGATCAGCTATGAACAAATTATTTTTGAAGTAAAAATGAATAGGAATAGAAAATGAATTGGTGGTTAGATGCATGTCAAGTTCCCAATACTGAAATGCAACAACAGGCTGAACAACGTCAATTACAACTGACAAAACCAACAGGTTCACTTTCTGTTTTAGAAAACGTTGCGGTGCAATTGGCAGGTTTACAGGGCAAAGTAAAGCCAAGTGTAGATGCGCCGTGGATTACAATTTTTGCAGGGGATCATGGTGTGATGGCTGAAAATATTTCAGCCTATCCGCAAGCGGTGACTCGGCAAATGCTACAAAACTTTGCCACTGGCGGTGCTTGTATTAGCGTAA
This sequence comes from Acinetobacter sp. WCHAc060025, assembly GCF_004209355.1. Taxonomy (NCBI): domain Bacteria; kingdom Pseudomonadati; phylum Pseudomonadota; class Gammaproteobacteria; order Moraxellales; family Moraxellaceae; genus Acinetobacter; species Acinetobacter sp. WCHAc060025. Next base: position 133,995 of record NZ_SGSX01000006.1, read on the forward strand.
TTGCCAAAGAGTATCATGCAACACTACAAGTGATTGACTGTGGTTCAGTGGGTGAAGCTTATGAATATGTTGGTGTTGAACGTCACTGCATCGCGCAAGGTACAGCAAACTTTGCACAACAGGTAGCAATGACTGAAGAACAGTGTATTCAAGCCATGAACCTTGGTCATGATAGTGTAGAAAAAGCCATTGTCAATGGCGCTTCGATTTATATTGCAGGTGAAATGGGTATTGGTAATACCTGTTCTGCATCGGCAGTCGCTTGTTTTCTATTGAATGAGCCTGCTGAAAAATTAACAGGTGTCGGCACAGGGATTCGCGCAGAGCAATTGGCACATAAGAAAGATATTATTCAGCAAGCAATTCAACTTCACCAAGACTATGTGGCGGATGATGCTTTTAAAGCCTTATGCGCCGTAGGTGGTTTAGAAATTGCTGCAATGACAGGCGCTTATATTCGCTGTGCTCAACGTGGCTTGCCAATGATCGTTGATGGGTTTATTAGCACTGTTTCGGCATTACTTGCGGTAAAAATAAATCCACAAGTACGTCAATGGATGCTATTTGGACACCAATCTGCTGAATATGGTCATCAACGCTTGTTGCAAGAGTTGGATGCTGATCCATTATTAAAACTGAATCTACGTCTGGGTGAAGGCAGTGGTGCAGGAGCTGCATTGGGCGTGATTAAATTGGCGTGTAGTTTGCATAACAACATGGCGACTTTTGCAGAAGCAGCGGTGATTGGTGAGAAGGTTTAAAACAATTCACGATTTGCATGTGAACAAAGGTAACTAAATGAAATTGAGGATTGATTTACTTCGTCATGGTGAAACCACGTTAAGTCACACATTACGTGGTTCAACGGATGATGAATTAACTGAATTGGGTTGGCAACAAATGCAACAGACAATTGATCAGCATGCAACTGTTGATCATCAATCTTCAATTTATAAACCTTGGAACGTCATATTTACCTCGCCTTTACAGCGCTGTTTTAAATTTTCAGAAAAGTTAGCAACTGCTTTAGATTTAGGATTGATCACAGATCCTCATTTACAAGAAATGCATTTTGGTGATTGGGAAGGAATTTCTACACAGCAAATCTATGATGAAAATCCTGAATTATTGGCAAATTTTTGGCAATTTCCAACACGATTTACACCACCCAATGCAGAAAAATTGATAGATTTTCAACAGCGAGTTTTAACGGCTATCACAGATGTTAGTTTGGAAATGCAACAAAAGAATCATCAAAATGCCTTGATTGTGACGCATGGTGGAGTGATTAAACTTTTGAAATGTCTGGCTTTGCAACAACCTTTAGATGATATTTTAAAAATGTCGGCAGAATTAGGGCAGCTCAATCGCTTTATATTGGATAGTGAAACGATGCAATTGGAATGGATAGAGAATAAAAAATGACACCTTTTTTAATCGCATTGCAATTCTTAACTACGTTTCCAATTCAACTCAAGGCAATGCCTAGTCCACAACAAAATGCGCAATCCTTATTGTTCTATCCGATCATTGGTTTATTGATAGGGCTGATTTTATTTGCAACTGTTTATTTTCTAAGTACTTTACCAATTATTTTACTTAGCACATTGATTTTAGTGTTATGGATTTGGTTAACTGGTGGTTTGCATTTAGATGGTTTGGCTGATACTGCGGATGCATGGGTTGGTGGTTTTGGTGACAAAGAACGAACTTTAAGCATTATGAAAGACCCTGCATGTGGTCCGATTGGGGTGTTAAGTCTAATCATTCTTTGTTTAATAAAATGGTCGGCACTGTATGTACTTTTAGAGAAAAAATTTTATTTGGCTTTAATTTTATTCCCGATTTTAGGGCGTTTAGCACCACTCTTCTTATTCCTTACGACTGAATATGTACGTGCAAAAGGTTTAGGGTCTTCTATTGCGCAATATATTCCCAAAACATGGGCAATGATTGTTTTTGCGCTGACACTTTTGGCGACAGGTTATTTTGTCTGGACTGGTTTGGCGACAGCGATTATTTTTATTCTCACTTTAATCTATTTACGCCATAAATTTGTTCAACGAATTGATGGTATTACAGGCGATACCGTGGGCGCGAGTATTGAAATTGTTGAAGCGGTGAGTCTATTGAGTTTTGTGGTATTGAGTTTTTATCTTTAATGTTTTTATCTTTAATTTTAACTGTGATATTTAGTGCAAGGTCTATAAAGATTGCTTTGGGCGTTTTTCTCATAGATCATCATGGTTAGAAAAGAGGCTTTATTTAAGAAAACCTCTCCCTAACCCTCACTTGCGCTTCATTTTAAAGCAGTGCTTTAAAACTTGCTAAGGAGAGGGAACGACCAATATTGATCAAGTCAGACTGAAAAATTACTTTTACAAGCACTCTAATTTTTTAATCAAAATTTCTTTTCAACTGTAAATAGGAAGCTTGGAATCGCATCATTCACACGTGCTTCGTACAAACTACCATCAGACTGATGATTCAAGCGCTCTTTATAATCGGTACTTAAAATATTACGTGCACTGAACGTTGTAGCCCAACCTTTATCAAAGCGCTTGGTTGCACTGATGTCAACATTGACACGTTCATTACTGGTACGGTCATAAGGCAGATAATCTAAGGCACGTGTAAATTCAGGGGTATAGTTGACATTAATACTGGTCGCAAGACGCCACGGCTGATAGTTGTAAGAAAGCCCTGTACTTGCGGTATACGGTGCTACATCACTGACTAGGCGTTCATTGTGATCAGCATCTTCAATTTTGGCACGTACTGTAGACACTTGACCTGTTAACATCAGTGAGTGACCTTTTGCCGTTTGTTTTAATGCATAACGACCTGCAAGCTCTACACCATAGGTTGTGGCTTGATCTTGGTTATAAGGGCGTTCGACATAGCGACCATTTTCAAGGCGAATGACTTTTTCAATATAGTCATCAATATCACGATGATAGGCTGTGATATTTACGCCGCCAGACTCCATGTTATAGCCTAAAGTGGTTTCAAATGCGGTAATTTTTTCTGGCAAAAGGTTTGGATTACCACCACGATCTGGATTGTTCATTGTTCCTGCATCGGCATCGGTCGAAACGGATACCGTTGGCATTAAATTATTGCTATTTGGACTTTTTACGGCATGACTGATATTGGTTTGTAATGACCATGTATCGGTAAAATCAAAGCGGTGTGCAAGTACAGGGCTAAAATTTTGATCGGTATATTCAACCAAACCTGAACGATCCAACCACTCTTGACGCGCCCCCAAAGTAATCGTTTGACGCGGTGTGAATTTCCAACTGCCTTCTAAATAAAGCGCATAACGTTGTTCATCTAGAGTTTCAGCAATATTACTTTCAAGCTCATTAAAACGAGAATCCACGCCAAATTTAACTTGTTTTGTTTCATCGAACTTACGCACACCGTCGTAGGCAAGTCCATATTCTGTTACTGTTTCATCAATATAAGAACTATATTGGCTCGACTTGGTTGACTCAGTTTCATTCTGCTTTTCTACAGTAAAACGAACTTTGTCTGAGTCACCTTTATCTTTACGCTCATAACGCGTATTCAATCGGATACTGTCATTCTTATCATTTTGAATTTGATTGCCGCTATTGCCATCTGTTTCATTATTACGATAGAAAATTTCAGCCACTAATTTTTGCTGATCATCCAATTGATATTCTACACGTGGTGTAAACATGGTACTGGTACGATCAGTATTACGAGTTTGTTGGCGAATACCATTGGCATTTTCAACCTCAGTCGTTGAGGTTGAGTCATTCCACATTTGATTGGCCGATACGCTATAAATCCATGCACCATCTCGTCCATCCGCTTGCACACTGACATTCTTACGTTCTTCTTCTTTTTTATCTGATTCAGTGAGTCCGTAGCCTAATTTTACCGAACCGCTAATTCGTGCATCATCTAATGGTTCTTTTAGGATGATGTTAATCACAGCAGAAGAGGCAACTGAAGCTTGTGCAACACTCGGTTGTTTGGTGATTTCGATGCGTTCAATCATTTCTGGGGTGATTGAATCGACGACCGACATGCCACCACGCGGACCACCTTGTACAGGTTCACCATTGATCAGGAAAATTGGCGCACCACCACCACGGAAACGCATACTACCTGAACCGCCACGTGGACCTTGTCCAGGCGTCGGCATTTGGAAACCTGCTGCACGACGTAACGCATCGTTGACTGATTGATCGCCATATTTCAGCATTTCATCACGTGTTACGATAGTTTTTGCAACAGCACTGATATCTGGATCTTTGGGTTGAGCACTCGAACCTGTCACTACGATGGTTTTTAATTGTTGTGGTTGTTCGGCAGTATTATTGGTTGGTTGTTGAGTTTCAGCGATAAGATCTTCAGCAAAACTTGCTGAATTTATCGCAAAGATAGCGATACTTAATGTGCTGAGCGTACCCCAGTAAAGTTTTGTACGGTGCATGTTGCAGAATTCCGTTTATGTAATTTCGCGTAAGATTAACCGAAAATTGTGGAGAAATATTGTGGAGATCACAAGAAATACTAAATAATTATCAATTGTATTTATATTCTTAATCGGGCGTAAAAAAGCCAATCATTCGAAAATAATTGGCTGAATAAGTCGTTACGATTTTAAAGGTGATTTACCACATTAAATCATCAGGAATGACATAGGCTGCGTATGGATCTTCTTCATCTGTAACTTGTTCATTTTTCTCTGCATTGGTGCTAATGATAAAGCCAGTCATTTTCTCATTGATACGTTCTGCCAAAGCTTTTGGTAAGAATGCATAATGATCACTTTCTTTGGCAATCACCAAGCTACCTGAAACTAATGCATTATAAACTTGTTGATTCAAATAAACTTTTTTAATCGTACCATCAATAAATTGATAAACAACATCACCATCCGTATCTTTAATTTTATGCTGTGCAATCATTTGAATGATCGATGCTTTTAAGGCTTTTTCATCTAAAACCTTTTGCTTCTCTTGGTTTAACGCTTGATCTTTAGAGATTTTTTCTTGTTTATCTTGCTCAATTTTTGCTTTCAGTTCCGCTTCATTGCTTTGACCAGTGCGTTGCTCATGTTGAGCCTGTTTTGACAATTTTTTTGCCTTTTTATTGTCAACTAAGCCAGCTTTTAATAACTGTGCTTGCAATGCATTTTTGACCATAACACTTAACCAACTATGAATGATGTTTCGAACCATGTCGAAAATAAATGAACCAATACACCAGACTTAAACTCAAACTTAAGCCTGCGGGAATAAGAAATGCATTCAATTGTAAATAAGGATGAATGATGGTGGCAATCATTCCACCGATAATAAATCCAAAAAGAATAAGCAAATGTAGTATGACACGGCGTTTTTCACTTGAGAATCCTCGGAAATAATAACCCAAAGCCAATCCGAGGTCAGTTAAAACACCTGAAAGATGAGTTGTACGAATAATCGTGCCTTTATAATGGCTGACCATCGCGTTTTGCATTCCCATCGCAGCACTTGCCCAAAGTAGGGCATATTTCGGGTAATTGGGAATAAATAACCAACATAGGAAAATAAAAATGCCGACCAAACTGAGCGGTACGCCATAACGACGCCCAAGCTCAAAATGACTATTGCCCAAGATAAAACCACTATAACTAGAACCCAGTATATAACTGAGCAAAATCAGCGTCAGATAAATAACAATATCAAACTGCTGATGAATCAGCGCTTGAGCAAGCAGACTGGCATTCCCCGTCATGTGAGAGATAGATTGATGTAAAACGGTGATTAAACCTAAAACATTAATCATGCCTGCATTAACTGCAAGCATGAAAGCACCAAGTTGAATCCAGACGGGTAAATGTTGTAAAGGCATAGTAACTTCTATTTTTCATATACTTTTGAGACTGTGAATAGAACATTTACTATTCACAGCGCAATATACTATTTTTTAGAAAGATCTACCGCTGCTGTAAATAAGACGTCAGTAGAAGAGTTCAATGCAGTTTCAGTTGAATCTTGAAGCACACTGATCACCATACCAATTGCAACTACTTGCATAGCAATTTCAGAAGGGATACCAAACAGACCACAAGCAATCGGAATCAATAATAATGAACCACCAGCAACACCAGAAGCACCACATGCTGTAATTACAGAAACCACGGATAAAATAATCATGGTCACAGCATCAACTTGAATACCTAACGTATGTACAGCAGCAAGGGTAAGCACCGTAATTGTAACAGCCGCACCTGCCATGTTAATCGTTGCACCTAATGGAATCGCAACGTTGGCAGTAGTTTCAGTGACACCTAGACGTCGAGCCAAGTCTAAGTTCACTGGAATATTGGCAGCCGAACTACGAGTGAAGAATGCGGTAATACCACTTTCTCTTAAACATTTTAAAACCAAAGGGTATGGGTTTTTACGCATGACGAAACCCACGATCAATGGATTGATCACCAAAGCCACAAAGAACATGGTGCCAACCAGAACTGCAATCAATTGCGCGTAATTTTTCAAAGTATCGAGTCCAGCTTGTGCAAAAGTTGCCACAACTAAACCGAAAATACCAATCGGTGCAAAAGCAATCACAATACGAATGATTGAATTTACTGCATCAGCAACGTCTGTAATCACTTGTTTGGTTGTATCTGAACCATGACGTAGTGCAGCACCCAAACCAACAGCCCAAGCTAAAATCCCAATGAAGTTTGCTTCATGTAAAGCTGTAATAGGATTGGTAATAAAGCTTAAGAGTAAATTCTTTAAAACTTCAGCTACACTACCTGGTGGTTGCAAAGCCGCATCAGAGGCATGGGTAAATACCAATGTACTTGGAAATATCGTACTTGCGATCACTGCACTGATTGCAGCAAGTAACATTCCAATGGTGTATAAACCCAAAATAGGTTTTAAATTTCCCGCACCACTACCGACTTTAAAATTGGCAATAGAGGCAAGTACCAATACAAAGACCAAAATTGGCGCAACAGATTTCAACGCCTTAATGAATAATTCACCTAAAATATTGAAATATTCAGCTGAACTTGGAAATGCAAACGCCACTATAAAACCAAGAATAATGGCAATAATAATACGTGTGACTAAACTTAAACGTGCTAGGGCAGCAAACATGTTGAACCTTTTTGCCTAAATTGGTCTAAAATCAATGAACAAGCTGACTATTCTATACCTAAAATGAATAACTTAAATCATACAAATGCTTTGTAAAAACTAAGATATTAAAAAACATGTAGGTTTTTTGAAAATTAAGCTTTAATATTGCTTATTAATCAAGCAAATTCAATCTAAAATTAACAGAATGTTTGTGCATCTAACTCATGCATCGCTTGATAATGGGTTAAATAAATTTTACCGCTTAACTCATCAATGAGGTTCGATTGTTTTAAGCGATCCATCACAGGGCCTTTAACTTCAGAAAGATGGGTTAGAATATTGAGTTTATTCAACTCATTATTAATTTCTTCTAAGGTTTCAAGGGCGCTCAAATCAATATTACTAATACTTGAACAATTGATCACGACATGGTGCAAATCTGGATGTTTACTCACTTCTGAAATGACAAATTCTTTGAGTGTATTGGCATTTAAAAAAGTCAGGTTTTCATCAATGCGAATCGATACGATATTGGTACTGGTTAACACATCATGACGTGAAATATTACGGAAATGTTGTGTACCTTCAACCAAACCAATCACGGCGATATGTGGACGACTGATTCGCCATAATAGTAATAGAAACGTCGAAACAATACCAATGATTAGACCTGTTGAAATATCGATACACAAAACACCAAAGAATGTCACCCACATTGCGATTCCATCTGCTTTGGAATAGCGCCACGAATCGACAAAGGGTTTAAAATCCACCAACTTCCAAATCGAAACAATAATTGTTGCTGCCAGTATTGCCAAAGGGAGCTCTTTAAAAACACCTGTGAAATATAAGCTAACGATCACAATGAAAATAGAGGACAATACACCTGCCATCGGTGTTCTGGCTCCCGCATCTGCATTGACGACTGTACGAGATAAACTGCCTGTAACAGGGAAGGAAGCCGTAATTCCTGCACTAAAATTGGCTAAACCCAGCGCAACGAGTTCTTGATTACTATTTAATTCACTACGTTGTTGAAAAGCGGTGGCTTGCGCAATCGAAATAGATTCAACAAAACTGACCATGGTGATCATGGCTGCACCTGGCAATAACTGCACCACCAAGTCCCAACTCCAAAACGGCATGGAAATAGGCGGAAAACCAGAAGGAATTTCCCCAACTGTTTTAATCCCATATTGATCTATATGCAGAAAATGTACCAAAGCAATTGAAATAAAAACCAAAAACAAGGGTAGCGCTTTGATAAAAAAAGGCATTGAATGCGTAAAAGATTTAAATAAGTCACTATTTAAAAATTTTGATGCATAAATTAAAAATAGAATTGCGAATAAGCCAAAAACCAAGGTTTGAAGATTGGTTAAACTGAGGTATTGCCAAGTACTTTGTAGAAATTCAACCACATTTCCAGATTTTAAAGGCACATCAACGAGGAATTTAACCTGACTCAATGCGATTAATACAGCAGAAGCAATAATAAAACTTTTAATCACAGGATGGCTGATTAAACGAATCAGAAAACCAAAACGGAAAATACCCAATAAGGTCGAAAGTATGCCGACCAAAAGTGCTAAAAGACATGCAGCTTGAATATAAACAGGTGATCCAACTTCGTATAGGGGAGAAAGCGTTGCAAAGGTCATCATTGAAATCAGCGCAACAGGACCGATTGAAAGTGTCGGACTTCCCCCCACCATTGCATACACAATCATCGGTAAAATACTGGCATATAAGCCTGTTACAGGAGGTAAGCCAGCAACCATCGCATACGCCATGCCTTGCGGAACCAACATGGCAATGACAATTAATGCTGCGAGTAAATCAGCTCGAAATTTTGGCTTTGAATAATCTTGAAGCCATTGCCAAGCAGGAAGAATTTTACTGAGGTGAATCTTGGAGTCAGACATGAGTGCTTTGTTATCACATTTTCATATATATTATGCAGAAAAAATGCTAAGAAAACAGCTAAAATAATCCTTTAAGGAGTTAACAATTTGTTTTTAGTATAAATTTAGTCTGTTGCTTAATCTGAATGAAAATATCTCAAAGTTAAACTTTAGGGCAATATAAGTCATATAAAGTGGTCAGTACTACCGTCATTTTTTCATCCTTGATGGAATAATAAATTTGCTTTCCATCACGGCGAGTAGACACAGCATCACTTTTACGCAACATCATGAGCTGTTGGGATAATGTCGGCTGATTGATTTGAGTTTTTTCTTCGATTTGTGAAACATTCAGCTCTTCTTGAGCAAGATGACACAAAATGAGTAAGCGATCTGTATTGGCTAAAGATTTTAAAATAGTCACAACGGATGATGCTGATTCACGCATTACATCAATTTCAAGATCATTAGACATATATAACGGTTCCCTGATTATTTACGCTATTATAACTGTGTCTATCATCATCGCATGATACTAACTTTATGTTTTTTGATGAAGTTCTAAATCAATTTTATCTATATAACAATTCAGGCTATTTTATTCACAATTTTGAATAAGCCAGAAACTCATTTTTTCTCGTTAAATAATGAGTTTATTACTGATTCGTTGAATAAATAGACAAATTGTCTACTTATGATAATATGTTGAGAACAGCTTTAAAAACAGTTGGAATATACATAATGAGTACATTTACAGTGATGAAAACCACACTACGTGAGGAAGCAACGATTCCGATGCTTGCTGTAGATGCGTTTGCACAGTCTTTTGTGCAAGCGACCCATTCAACTGTAAAAGTAACTTATGCTCAAAATCAACAGCTCGTAGAACAAGTGGATGGTCAGATTCATATTGTTAAAGATCTTTCAGATGCCTATGTCGATCCAAAGTTAAAGCGTAGTGTTTTGAAACGTAAGAAAAAACAAGAGGTGATGGCATAAGGTTCTATGCGTCAACCGAGAATAAGAATGTTTGCTGGTCCCAATGGATCAGGTAAAAGTACCATTAAAGAATATTTAGCGCCCCATCAAATTGGGGCGTACTTAAATGCAGATGAGTTAGAAAAACAACTTTATGCAACGCAATATTTGGATTTGGACGATTATCATCGTGATTTATCAGCAACAGCACTCATTGCATTTCTGAAACAAAAAAAGCGCAAAAAAGATCAGTTATTCATTCCGTTATTATCACTTGAACCACACATTATTGATGATAGCCTGATTCATTTTGAAATACAGGAAATTGATTCATATTTATGTGCACGTATTATTGATTTTATTCGTTTTGAATTTTTACGTCTAAAAATTAGTTTTACCTTTGAAACTGTAATGTCTCATATCAGCAAGGTTGAGTTTTTACGTGAAGCACAGCAACATGGTTTTAAAACTTATTTGTATTATGTTGCGACAGTAGATCCTGAAATTAATATTGGACGTGTGCATTATCGGGTCAATACAGGTGGGCATGCTGTACCTGAACAAAAGATTCGTGAGCGTTATTATCGAAGTTTGGATTTACTCATGTCTGCAATTGAAGCATCAGATCGCGCTTATATTTTTGATAATTCTAGTTATGGTGAAAAAGCGTCTTTTATTGCAGAAATTGAAAAAGCAGAAGTATTAAAATTAAATCCTGCGGTTGAGTTGTTTCCAAAATGGTTTGCCAATAAAGTCTTAAGTGAATTTACCTAGTGCAAACATTGAGAATATTAAGCGATAAAACAAGGAATAAATATGCTAAAAACCGTGGTTGAATTTCAAAGTTTGTCCTTTTCAAATAATGTTGAGCAACATGAAAATGAAGTAAATGAATGCACAGCTCAAGCGCGACAAATTGCACAATTCATATTTCAACAATTACAGAATAAATTAGCTATAGAATCGATAATTTACCCAGAAGATTGGGGCTATGAGATCGCAATTTATTTTCCAGAAAAGACGATATATTTGTGTGTGAGTATTCAAGAAGATTGGGAGCATCGCTTTTTAGCTTATATCCAACCACATACACCTATTATAAAAAGATGGTTTAGGAAAGATGTTGATATTACAGAAGATTTAGATTTACTGATTCAAGTATTAACAGAGATTTTAAGTCAACATCCTGAAATTGAGAATATAAAGTGGATGACAATTGATGAGTTTAATCATCCGCATTCTTCATAAATGTAGCTTCCTGATAATAAATCACATCGAAAATTTGCTTGCCATCACGTCGTGTTTGTACAGGATCTATGAGCACACAAAATTTTCAAATCATCCGCATGAGCAAATAATTTCAATTGCTGAGTGATCAACTCCACTTTTACTCATACCTTTATACAAAAATAAGATTGAATAATTTTATTAATTATATATTATAAAAACATATATTGTTGTTGGTTTATATCGATGCACAGTTTTGTACTTGCCTTCTTAGGAGGGATTCTTCTTGGACTCGCAGTGGTTGGCTATTTGTTTATAAATGGTCGTATTGCAGGGATTAGTGGTTTGATTGCACAAGTGCTGAATCCACAAAGCTTGTTTAAAACCCCTGCATTATGGTTCTTATTGGGTTTATTTATTACGCCATTTGCGTATGGTCTGTTTTTTAAACCTGAAATTGTTATGGTGCATTCAGAACCCATTTTATTGATCGTCGCAGGGGTGTTGGTCGGTTTTGGGACTCGCTTGGGTTCAGGTTGTACCAGTGGTCACGGTATTTGCGGAATGAGTCGTTTATCTGTTCGTTCAATCGTCGCAACTTGTACATTCATGCTCGCTGGATTTATGACTGTCTATGTGATGCGCCATGTGATAGGAGCTTGATCATGAAAAATATTCTAGCATTCGTATTCGGTGGCTTATTCTCCATAGGTTTGATGATTTCAGGCATGTCAAATCCTGCAAAGGTAATCGGTTTCCTTGATCTATTTGGACAGTGGGATCCAAGTCTAGCATTTGTAATGATTGGTGCAATTCTTGTTGCATTTATCCCGTTTCAGTTAGCGATCCGCAAACCCGTAACAGTGTTCAATGAACCGATTGATTTACCAAAGAATAATCAACTTGATAAAAAACTACTTTCAGGTGCATTTATTTTCGGAATCGGTTGGGGAATTGCGGGGATTTGTCCAGCACCTGCTTTTACTTTGATTGGTTTGGGATATTATCAAGCTGCATATTTTATTATTGCAATGTTGGTTGGGGTTTTAATTCACCGTAAAATTGCAGGGGCTTAAAGATGAATCCACTGGTTCAAGATTTTTTTGATGAAAATACCAATACCTTTAGTTATGTCGTAACAGACCCTAAAACTCAGTATTGTGCAATTATTGACAGTGTTTTGGATTATGATGCGCCATCTGCATCAACCCAAACCATACACGCAGATCAGATCATTGCCTATATCAACAAAAATCAGTTAAAAGTCCAATGGATACTAGAAACACACGTACATGCAGATCACTTAACTGCTTCTCAATATTTAAAAGCACAGTTAGGTGGTCAAATCGCCATGAGCGAAAAAATCACTATTGTGCAAGATATTTTTTCAAAGATTTATAACATCGATATTAAAGCGCTAAATTCTCATCAATCGTTTGATCATTTATTTAAAGATCATGAACATTTTATGATTGGTGAAATGGATGCGTACAATATTCCAACGCCAGGGCATACACCTGCGTGTTTAAGCTATGTGGTTGGTGATGCTGTATTTGTTGGAGATACCTTATTCATGCCTGATTATGGGACTGCACGTTGTGACTTTCCAAAGGGCAGTGCTTCTCAGTTATTTGATTCAGTCAATGAAATCTATAAACTTCCAGATCATATGCGGATGTATTTATGTCATGATTATTTGCCTGAGTCACGACAACATTATGTACATCAAACCACGATTAAAACTCAACGTGATGAAAATATACACATTCATACAGGCGTTACCAAACAAGATTTTATCAGCATGCGTGAACAACGAGATGCAACATTATCTATGCCGAAATTAATTTTACCTGCAATTCAAATTAATATGGATGGTGGCAAATTTCCTGAACCAGAAGTCAATGGTTTACGTTATTTAAAATTACCTTTAAATTATTTTAATGGATGATTTTTAGGCACATTAAGTTAATTAAATGAATGTAAATTAAGCATGATTCAAAGTTTTATAAAAAAGCATAATGTTTTTATGAATATAATTATATTTTTATAGGAATTTCATATTGAGTACAATATTTTGTAATAAAATTTAAAAAACAAAAATATTGTTTATTTTTGATTAATAATCAATTTATTCTTATTTTTTATCTAGATTAAGTTTTTGATAATAAATATGATTTAAAATATGGAAAACTAGATAAGAATATTTATAAAAACAATCTCAACCATTGTCGTAGTCTGAATATTGGATTCCATACATTTATCTGTATACAATGTCATTAACTGGTGTGAAAATGTTATATTCATCATATATTATGTTTGATATGAGTGTTTAAATACATTTTTTATGGGTTGTCATCGAATATGCATGTTTAAAATATATACATTTTTATAAAATAGTTTATATTTGTAAATGTGCTGATTTTATAGGATTAATTTATGGCGAGTATCAATTTACCTCTAGATTCGAATTTGAATCCAGTGGATTCGTCTGCCAATTCTATTCCTGTAAAAGTTGCACAATTTTCCAATGAGGTAAAACAAGCTTTGGATTTAATGCCACATTTAGTGTGGATGACTAAGCTTGGCGTGGGGTATTGCAATACTCCACTCAAACAATTTATTGGCATTGAGTCGAACAATATCTGTGATACCGACTGGATTAAATATTTACATCCTGAAGATGCAGAGCATATTTATAATATTTGGATCACTGCACAAAAAACAGGTCAAAATTTTGAAAAAGAATGTCGCATCCGTAATGTAGATGGACACTATCAGTGGTTTTTACTCCTTGCACAAAGCATAGAATATGGTCGTAAACAATTTGATTGGACTATAACTTGTACCAATATTCATGACCGTGCATTGTTATTACGCGAAACCAGTGAGTCGTTACGTGCTAATACAGATATGCTAGATGTCAGTGTGGACTGTATCAAAATTATTACACCCGATGGTTTTGTTTCTCACATGAACAAATCAGGTTGTATTGCTTTACTTGGTAAAGAGAAAGTGAAGACTTTTGGCATGGAATGGCTTGGATTATTGCCACCAGAAGTTCGTGATCAAGGCAAGAAAGCAATTAAACAAGCGGCGAAAGGTAAGAATGCACGTTTTGCAGGAAAAAGTGTCTTTGGTAATTTGACCATGTATTGGGACAATATTCTGACTCCTGTGGTAAATGAAGAAGGGCAAACCACCAGTATTTTATGTGTATCTCGTGATGTCACGAAACAAAGAATTGCTGAAGAAAAACTCCGTATCACCAGTGAGTTTGATGAAATGACGGGGCTCATGAACCGTCGAGCATTTAAGAAAAAACTCAAGGTTTCAATCGCTAAAGCAAAAGAAATTCGTGGTCAAACAGGTTTGTTATTGATTGATTTAGACCACTTTAAACATATTAATGACACATTGGGACATTCTGCTGGTGACCACTTGCTTAAAGTATTGTCTAAGCGACTTGCACATTGCTTAGATGAAAATGCTTATATTTCAAGATTGGGTGGTGATGAATTTGCTGTTGTGATTGAAAATATTGAAAGTAATGAACAAATTATAAATGTTTCAAAAAAACTCTTAAAGCAACTCGAAGCACCAATTACATATAGTGGTAAGTTGCTGAATGGGGGAATGAGTATTGGTGGGTCAGTTTACCCAGTAGATGCAAAAGATGGTTCTGGTCTATTAAAATGTGCAGATACTGCACTCAATGATTTAAAAGATCGTGGTCGTGGTGGCATTCGTATGTTTGGGGTTGATATGTTTGAAATCGCCCAAATGAAAGCTAAACAACTCGACACGGCGCGTCAGATTATCCGTAATAAT
The DNA here is from genome assembly GCF_004209355.1 of Acinetobacter sp. WCHAc060025. Lineage (NCBI taxonomy): Bacteria > Pseudomonadati > Pseudomonadota > Gammaproteobacteria > Moraxellales > Moraxellaceae > Acinetobacter > Acinetobacter sp. WCHAc060025. The sequence goes on from NZ_SGSX01000006.1 coordinate 149,056, forward strand.
CAAATTGAACCGTTTTATCAACCTAAAGTTAAGTTGGATGATTGCTCAATCATTGGCTTTGAAGCTTTACTCAGATGGCGTGATGAAGATAGCAATATACATTCACCAGCGACAGTTGTTGAAGCTTTTAATGATTTTGAGTTAGCGACTAAAATCAGTGAAACCATGCATAACAAAATTTTTACTGATATGTCAGCGTGGATTTCGCAAGGAATTAATGTTGTTCCGATCTCAATCAATGCTTCGCCAGTAGAATTCATGCGTGATAACTATGCTGAAATTTTATTGAAGCGTTTGGCCGCTTATAAAATTCCACATGATTTAGTTGAAATCGAAATTACTGAACATATTCTGGCTGATCGCGGTTATGAATATGTAGTACGTGCTTTGAAAAAGTTGAAAAATTCGGGAGTACGGATTGCCTTGGATGATTTTGGTACAGGGCATTCTTCGATGACCCATTTACGTGATTATCCAGTAGATTCATTGAAAATTGATTATAATTTTGTCAATCGCATGCATGAAGAAAAGTCGATCAAAGCCATTGTCGAAGGGATTGCCAAACTTGGACCAATTTTATCATTGGATATTATTGCTGAAGGTATTGAAACGGTTGAACAACTTGATAGTTTAAGAGCAGCAGGTTGTAAATTTGGACAAGGCTTTCTATTTAGCCAAGCAATCAGTGCCGATGATGCTAAACAAATGTTAATTTAATTAGGGTCTGTTGACATTTCATAAATGGCTTGCGTTGTCGGCTAAAATAGAGCAAACGAGGCATGAAATGAAAAGAATGGTGGTTTCATTTTTAAATTTCATAACGAAGTTTGTGATAATTTTAGCCACAACCTGAGCAAGAACAAAGCACTGCTTTGTTTGCAGCGCAAGGCGCAGCGGGGGACTGGTGTATTTTTTGCTGCTACTTCGTTATGAACTACTCACTTAGAATGACTAAGTTTCGTATTTCACGCCTAGTATCAGCTAAAAAATACACGAAGTCGCAAACATAGACGAATTGTCAACAGACCCTAATATAAGGCTTCTTTAACCCCGTGTTTATTTAAGTCAGAAAGTTTTGAAAATAATCTAAAAAATACTTGTAAATCCGATGTACTACGAGTATTTTAAATTCAATACAGTTTTTTATGAACGACATAAAGATGTTAAAGCAACCTGTTATCGCTACTTCTTATTATTTCTGGCAATACTTTAGATAATTGCCTGAAGTCGTTCGGGCACTGAAAAATGGTTGCCCACCAAGTTAATACCTGATCGGCAACCCTGATCAGGTTTTTTTATGCCTATGTGTCAAAATTTAGCTTGAATAAATATGTTTTAAAATTTGGAGAATATCATGATGAAATTTAACGATGTGTACTTTAGCAACTTTTATTGGTCTTATTTTAGTCAAATGCAAACTTTAATTCGCCATTCGAAACGATCACAGACGCTCAAATAAAAGTTCGGACTGAATAAGAGTCCAAAGGAATACATCATGAATGCTTTAAATATTGCTTTACAACAAAATCAAACGACAGAAACTGAACTTAGTTTGCCTGCACAATTAAAAGAAAAATTTCCATTAGAACAATACAATGCATTGCAAATTGCAGAACAACGCCAAACGATCCAAAATATTTTAAATGGTACGGATTGTCGTTTAATGGTCATCACAGGACCATGTTCAATCCATGATGAAAAATCAGCACTCGAATACGCTTTAAAACTCAAAAAACTTCAAGAAAAAGTTTCAGACCAGATTTATATTGTGATGCGCGCTTATATAGAAAAACCACGTACGACAGTGGGTTGGAAAGGCTTTTTATATGACCCTCATTTAGATGGTTCTGCTGATATGCAACTCGGATTAGAAAAATCACGTCAGCTATATCTCGATATTATTGAAATGGGCTTGCCAATTGCAAGTGAGATTTTAAGCCCGATGGCAACAGGTTACTTTGATGATGTATTGGCTTGGGGCGCGATTGGCGCACGTACCAGTGAATCACAAATCCATCGTGAAATTTCAAGCCATATGCCATACAGTATTGGCTTCAAGAATGGTACAGATGGTTCAATTCAAATTGCTTTAGATGCAATTCAATCGGCAAGCCATCCGCATCAATTTTTAGGCATGAGCCAAAAAGGCACGCCAAGCATATTACAGAGTCTGGGTAATCCATTGGCGCACATCATCCTACGTGGTTCAAATACGGGAACAAATTATGATGCGGTGTCGATCCAACATATTCGCAATAAACATCAAGGAAAGTTACCAGCTTTGGTGATTGATTGTAGTCATGGCAATAGCCATAAAGACCCACTCAAACAACCTTTAGTACTACAACAAATTATTCAAGAACGTCATTTAACTCAAGTCCGAGGTGTGATGTTAGAAAGTCATTTGGTCGATGGCAATCAAAAGATTTCTTGTGATATGACTTATGGTCAGTCTGTGACTGATGGTTGTCTGGGTTGGGATAATACTGAAAAATTATTGTTAGATATCGCAGAGCAATTATCTGCGAAATTTTTGTTGGAAACAGCTTAATAATTGAAAATAGGAACAAAAAAGATCAGAATAATTCTGATCTTTTTTATGCATTAACGAATAATGTGATGATTAAAGACCTGCTTCGTATTCACTATTGCTCAATAACTTTTCAACATCCGCAATATTGTTAGGTTTGATTTTATAAATCCAACCCTTGCCATATGGGTCATCATTGACAAAATCTGGGTCATCTTCAAGTGCAGTATTCACTTCAACCACTTCACCAGATACAGGTGCATGAATATCAGATGCTGTTTTTACAGACTCAACCACACCTGCTTGTGCGCCTGCAACAACTTGGCTACCAACTTCTGGTGCTTCAACATAAACTAAATCACCTAAAGCATCTTGAGCATGATCAGAAATGCCAGTAATCACCAGATCACCTTCAATTTTTACCCACTCATGTGTACTTGCATACTTCAAATCTGAAGGATGATTCATAATGACTCCTCAATTAATCCATTTATTTTTGTTAAGCGTTATACAGGTTTTTACATTAAAACAAAAGGCAAAGATATTGATAATCTTATTCATAGAATCCAATAAGATCCTCGAATCAGGAAAAGATTCTCTATGATTTGCCCCCTTATAAATAAGGATCTTTGCGCCAACTACTTGGGCTACGACCACTCCAACGTTTAAATGCACGACTGAAATTAGCAACATCGCTATAACCAAGCTCATCTGCGATCTGTTCAAGGGTGTAATCCGTTCGAGAAAGCAGGGAGGTTGCATGTCGATAACGTACCTCATCGACAAGGGTTGAGAACGATGTACCTTCCGCAGCCAATTGACGTTTCAAAGTTCGATCCGACATGTGTAAACGATCAGCAACATTTTCAATACTCAAATAATGCTGTTCAGAATGGGTCAAAATATCGCGTACGCGCATTGCTAAACGACGACGTTCACCTAAGGCTGAGAGTTCGGCCTCACATTGGTTAATGGCAATTTGACTGGCAATAGGGTCAGCATTCACCATTGTTAAACCTAAATAAGATTTATCAAAACTGGCAATCAAGTGCGGCTGTTCAAAACGCATATTATATTGCGGCGAAAGCTTTTCGATATATTTGTCAAAGCCTTCTGGCTTCGGAAAATCGAAGTCAATATCGCCTTTTAAATCATCAATACCAGTGAGCGCCTTTGCCATGGTCATGATACCAAAGGTCAGCCCCATCACAATTTCCGTGCGTAAAGGTTCTATTTCAATATCACATTGTAGTTGTAAAGTTGCTTTTTCACCAAAAGTTGAGAAATACAATTGTAAAAAGGGCATGCGTAACTGAATAAAACGATTTGCCAAAACCAAAGCATCAGTAATGTCATTGGCAGTCATAATTGCATAGCCGATGAAACCATGAATCGAAATACGCATTTGAGTCCCTAAATGGAAACCAAGCGTACTTTCACCTGTCAGTTTTAATGCATGTTTGACCAACTCATTGGCAATAGGCGTGGGTATACGACATTCAGGCTCTGCAAGTTGTTCGCTGGTAAAATTAAACGGAGCGAAAAGGCTCTCTGCACTATAGCCCCAACGAGAGACGATATCTAATAATAAAAGTCCATATACACCAGGAATTCCCTGATCTTGGCGAGCTGAGACTGTTTTCATGTGCTTTCCATTGCGCTCAAGATTGTTTCTATTTCTTTAATCATATTGTCATGAAATATGGAAAAAACCTTAAATATTGTAAGACAAATTAAGGATTAATGTGCATCAAAATTACGTTTAAAAACCACAATTTTAGTGGTAGAAATAAGCAATACATCATCAAATTGATTTTTCGCTTGAGTGACATACGCGACAATAGCACGATCGTTTTTTGTTCTCGATGGCGTGATTGAAACAATTTCAACATCGACATGAATTTTATCGCCAACACGTGTGGGTTTTGGCCATCTTAAACTTGATTCAGAGCCTATTAAACCATAAGCGACAGGGAAGCATTCTGTCCAAAGACGCATCGTCACAGCAGATGTATGCCAACCACTAGCAGCTAAACCTTGGAAAATAGGGTGGTCTTTGGCTTTTTCAGGATCTGTATGAAAAACTTGTGGGTCGTATTTACCAGCAAACTCTAAAACTTCTTCTAAAGTCATTTCATATTCACGGCTTTGAAAATGATCACCAACATTTAAATCTTCTAAATACAACATCTTTTATACATTCCCTTTTACATACAATATCTAAACATGATGACTTTGTAAGCATGAAACAAATGATCTGAATATTTTAGATCGTCGTTATGCAATTTCAATGACTGTATTGCCACCATATACATTATTTTTTTAAGTGAATCATTATCCAAGTATTGGACAATATCATTCCACAAAGCTTTTAAACACGTCGCATTTTGAAAATTCTTGAATCTAATGAAAATACGACCAAAGTTCATTTTGGAAAATATGACGGATATTTTCAAATGTGCGGATTAAAGTGTTTTAAGCATCCAAATTTCACATGCATGGCTATGACCTGTATCACCTTTAGGTTGAGCCAAATGCTCAAAACCCAGTTTTTCATAGAGTTTGACCGCTTGCCAAAGGTCTTTGGTGGTTTCTAAATAACAAGCGCTAAAACCATTTTGCTTTGCAAATTCAAAAGCATTTTCTAGAATTTTTTTAGCAAAGCCTAAACCACGTAGTTCTGATAAGAAATACATTTTCTGAATTTCAACAATTGAAGTATCACCTTTGAGTGGAGATAAGCCACTACCACCGACAATACGACCTTTATGATCTTCAATTACCCAGTATTGTGCATTTTCTTGAGAATAAACTTGATAGAGATCATCCAAAATTGGATCTGCCACGGCAAAGCCAGACTCTGGTGCGAGCCCAAATTCTTGAGAAACCTTACGAATGACTTGTGCAATTGCTGCATTGTCTTGCTGTTGTATGGGGCGAATTGAATACATAAATAATGAAAATAAAAAAGCGATGAATTTTTATATCAAAAAACTCATCGCTTGTGTTGTGCTTAAAATTTAACTGCTTAAAATTTTATCAATATAAAGCATTTACTGGTCTTATATTGAAAATCGAGTTAAATCTTATTTCAATTCACTAGACGATTTACCCAGTTCACGGCGTGCAATAATCAGTTGTTGAATCTGTTGTGTACCTTCAAAAATATCGAGAATTTTTGAATCACGTGCCCATTTTTCTAACAATTCTTCTTCGTTATAACCAACACTTGCCGCCAGTTCGACACATTTTAGGGTGATTTCATTACAAATACGACCCGCTTTGGCTTTGGCGATCGAAGCTTCACGCGAGTTTGGCTTTTTATTGTCAGCCATCCATGTTGCTTTAATCGTCAATAAACGCGCTGCTTCCCATTCAGCTTCCATACGGTAAATCTGTGCGGCTAAATTTGAAGTTTGTAAATAAGGCGTTGCATAGTTTGGGTCTAGCTGGTCTTTAAAAATTTCTTTGATACGTTCTAGCGATGCTTTGGCACATCCGACAGCCATTGCAGCGACCAGTGGACGAGTATTGTCAAAAGTTTCCATCACACCTGCGAAACCTTTTGCGACATCAATTTCCTCATTTCCAAGTAAGTTTGCAGCAGGTACACGGCAATCAATAAAACTGATTGCAGCAGTATCAGAAGCTTTGATACCGAGTTTATGTTCAAGGCGCTCAACTTTCATGCCAGCTGTACCTTTAGGTACAACAAAAGACTTAATTGCAGCACGACCAAGTTTTTTGTCTAAAGTTGCCCAAACCACAACAGAGTCAGCACGTTCACCCGAGGTGACGAAAATTTTCTCACCATTGAGAATATAGTCATCCCCATCTTTTGTTGCTGTAGTACGAATCGCAGCTGAATCCGAACCACAACCTGGTTCAGTGATCGCCATTGCAGCCCAAGTGCCTTTAAAGCGTTCTAGTTGTTCGTCATTGGCAACAGCAGCAATTGCAGAGTTTCCTAAACCTTGGCGTGGCATAGAAAGTAGTAAGCCAGTGTCGCCATAACACATTTCAATGATGCCCAAAGCTGTGGACATATTGGTACCATTTTTATTGCTGGCATCTTTATCGCCACGTTTATTAATCGCAGCGCCTGCATTCAAACCATCACCACCATCATTCATACCATCAAGCAATGAAGCAAGCATGTCCAATTCTTTTGGATAGGCATGTTCCGCCTTGTCGTATTTACGTGAAATCGGGCGTAGTACATTCAGTGCAGTTTCATGCGCTTGATCTACAAGCATTTTTAATTTTTTCGGATTTTGTAAATTCATGATCTATATCCTGTAATCTTTATATTTTTAATTAAGCATGTAAGCCCGAATGTAATACAGCTGTTGCACGTAAGTCACGATACCAACGTTCAGCAGGGTGTTCTTTGGTAAAGCCGTGTCCACCCAAGATTTGTACGCCATCTGTACCAATTTTCATTGATTTTTCAGCACAAAGCAGACGTGCTAAATACGCTTCACGATGGAATGGTAAGCCTGATTCTGCAAGACTTGCAGCATTTAAAATCAACATACGCATCGCATCAATTTCGATTGCCATATCAGCGATCATGAAGGCAACACTTTGACGATGTGAAATAGGCTCACCAAATGCTGTACGTTCATTGGCATATTTGATGCTGTATTCTTTCACTGCTTCAGCAGTACCGACTGCCATTGCACACCACATCAAATTTCCTAAATCAAGGAAATAGCTATAGTTAAAGTCTTCATCACCTAAGCGTTGAGCAGGGGTATTTTCAAATTTTAAGGTCACTGTTTCAGTGGCTTTAAGCCCCATCGCTGGAGATTTTTTAACAGTAATAGTATGGTCACGATTCACCACAAAAACATCAGGCTTGCCGTTGAAGTCAGCACTAACAAGGAACAGATCCGCAGTTTCTCCTAATAATACTAAAGTTTTTTCACCTGAAATGCTGAAAGCACCATTAGATGAAGTTGCTTTAGTTTTCAATAACATTGGATTAAATGCAGGCGTTGCTTCTTGTACTGCAAAAGTTGCTTGAATTTCTGCATCATTGGCAAAGGCGGGCAAATAAGTTGCTTGTACTGTTTCCGAACCCCATTGTGTAAGTGCATTGATCACGCTAAATGTTGAAAGCAAACCTGCAGCTAAAGAAAAATCACCTTTGGCTAAACGCTCAGCGATCAGAATATTACTGACAATATTTTTTTCAGATGCAACACCACCCAAAGCTTCTGGTAGGGCATAGTAATTAAGCCCTAGATCAATACTATGTTGCCAAAGTTCTGCAGGAAACTTTTCATCATGATCTGCTTGATGCGCCAATGGATAAAGTACTTCAGCAGCAAACTGATCCATGGCATCTACAGTCATTTGCTGTTCTTCAGTCAAACTCAGATCAAACAATGATTTTTGTTGGTTTGGTAAACGTTGTTTGGTGACATTTGAATCCGATTTAAACGCTTTTTGTGTTGCACTGAGCGTTTTGAAACCTACTTTTGAACCTTGATAAAGTGATTTTTCAATAAACTTACGTAGTTTGAATTGATCAAGTAAGTCACTTCCAGCAATTTTTGTAATTAGATTTAAGCCCAAGCCCTGAGCTTTGTTTACCATATTGGACATTCTACAGTACCTTGTTTTTGATGTTGGTATGGCAACATCCTGACATGCAAATATTGAAAAAACTATGTCAAAGCTGACAAAGTGATTGACCTTTGATGAGTGGTTGTTAATGTTTTAATTATGTATTTAACTATTTGTAATTCAATAATTATTTATATATAAAAATACCCAACAAATGTTGGGTATTGGTAAAGTTGACATTTTAATAAATTAAAGTCAGTCGTTATTTAAGTTTTTAAATAAATGGTGTAATCATTTTACGAACATTGGTTTTCGCTTCAATCACAGTCATAAAAGTATATGCACCAATAAATTTACGGCTAATAAACATAAATTCTTTTGGAGGAACACTGAAATAACGTGAAGCCATTGATTTAGAAGCGCGTTGCATCACTCGACTATGTAATTGGCTTTTTTTCCAATCATAGCGATTTTGTTCATCCATCACACCTGTCGGGAGATCGGGATTATTCAAAGGCGTACTAAAAGCTTCTGTTGCCAATAAAAATACTTTCGCCATATCAGGCTTAATACTCAGTGGCATGCCATCAAAAAACTCATAGCCTGACATCGAGTAAACCATCGCTTCAGCGTCATGGTTGTAGCCGGCTTTGATCAAATTGCAAGCAACAGTCAATAATTGATGATCAAACTGACGGATTGCACCGAAGTCTAACAAAATAATTTTATCTTGAATGTCGTCACCATTGCCTAAACGAACCAAGTAATTACCAAAGTTCGGGTCAGTTTGCATCTCACCCCATTCAAACAACTCACGAACAGCAATTTCAAGTGAGGCTTCTCCTAACTGATTACGACGTTCTTGAGGGAGAGACAGCATCACGGGGCTATTGATCGGCACGCCACGTTCGAAAGTCATACATAACACTTGGTCTGTACAATAGTCATCAATAATTTGTGGCACACCATAACGCGCATCGTTTTTTAATCTTTCAGCGAAACGACGGGTGGTTGCAGCTTCAACACGATAATTCACCTCACGATGCATCATTTCGCGGACTTCATCAAACCATTGGTCAAACTCACGTGTTTGCGGAACCATACGGGTGAGCTTAAGCATGTTTTTAAATAAACTCATATCTGAGTCAATCGCATCCGCGACACCAGGATATTGAACTTTTAAAACCAGTTCTAAACCATCTGACTTACGTGTCGCACGATGGACTTGAGCTAGTGAAGCTGTACCGATTGGTTCATGATCAATGGTTAAATCATCAAGTTTAGAACCCAACTGGCGTGTTAATTGCTCTTTAATCGCTGGCCAAGCTAGTGCAACTGTTTGATTATTTAATGTATTTAGAGCTTGAGTGATTTCTTCTGGTAAAAAATGCTCACCATAAAGTGCCATCATTTGACCAATTTTAACGATTGAGCCTTTCAGTTTTCCGATTTCTTGAACAAGATAATTGGCTTGTTCTTTCATCGCTTGTTTACGTTTTTTTTCTTTTTCCTCTTCACTTGAAAAGATTGAACTTGCACTTGAAGCTGCCCAGCGCGTACCTGCTAATAATGATGCTTTCGCAATGGATAAACGACGATCCATAGAAGAGGTTTTTAACTGTTTAAGCTTTTCGTTCTGATCAGACATGAAGATGAAATCCTTTATAAGCGATTCGAAAAGTGAAGGAACTGTAAAGAATATTACATGTTATGGTGCTATTTAAATAGCTCAATTCGCTGAATGGAATGGTAATTTTGTACTTTAAGTTTGAAAAGGTATAACAATCAACTGATCCGATTAGAAAAACTACATTCTAAATTGAATTTTGATCTCATGTTTTTGAATCAATAACTGCTTATTTGACTCAATATGGTTTTGGATCAATTCTTTAATACTTGGATCGGTGAAACCAAGGGCATAACCTTTTACAATGACAATGCTCGGTAAACTAAAGAAAAAATATTTTACATCATCAATACTTGGTGCTTCAAAAACACCTTGCTCAGATAGGATTGTTTGTAAATAACGCTTTTCACTTTGAACAGAAGCAGAAGATTCATCTTCCCACCAAGATTGGCGCATTGCCATAAGGTTGTTGTGTTTATAACTCATAAGATTTGAAACTACTTTAATGGAAAGTATCCAAAATTATATGGGAACAAAACTTTAAGAAATCAAGAGATAAGTTTAAAAATTGTATTTAAGTTCGTAAGTAAGATGATTTTTTGTTAGTCTTTTGCGTCATTTTTCATTTTAAAGACCTAAGGAATAGGGAAATGATGGCAAAATTTAAATATATACTGATCATAAGTTCTATTTTAACGACTCAGGTGAATGCTGATCGTTGTTTTCTTGGGCAGACTAAGGCAAATATTCAAAGTTGTGAAATAGATGAGGGCTTTGTCGCTGGTGCTCGACAAGTAAATTTACAATTCCAAGATAAAATCTATCAAATTCAATATGAAAGTTGCCAAAATGAATTGGATGATGGCGTTTGTTCAAAAGCCCATATTCAAATTAATCAGGGGGCAACATTGAATGCTAAAAGCTATTTAAGAGATGGAAATAGCCAAAAAATTATTTCTGATCAACAATGGGACTCAACTGTCTATGATTGTGTTAAAACGACCAATCAAAAAATTGATATTTGTTGGAAATAGGGAAGTATTTGAGAGCTAAGTTCGTTTTTCATATTGATATTTAATTGAATTTTGATCCTTTGTTTTTAAATCAATAACGACTTATGTGATTCAATCTGAGGTTCGAGTAATATTTTATTCGAATCTGTAAGCAGACTGTATAGGCTTTTAATTTTGATTAACTTGATCAATATTTCGCTTGATTTGTGCTAAAAATATACAATAATAATGAAACAATAAATCTAAAAATACAGGTGCTTCTTGAAATTTTTTTTGGGGCTATTCACGCTTCTATTATGTATGCAAAGTGCTATTGCTGACGTATATACCTGCACTTATAAAGGGCAAACAGTCTATCAAGGTAAACCTTGTCCAAACTCAGTAAAAACAAAGTTAAATGTTCCTCAGCAGGCTTAGGCTTTTTTAACTGATACTCAAAAATATAAACTTTGGAAAGCAGCGCGAGATCCTCAAATAGGAATGACTGGAGATCAAATTATCAAAGCTACATATTGGGGAGCCCCAAATCGTAAAAGCGCATATACCACTTCAAGAGGCAAGGATGAGCTTTGGTATTATACTGATTTAGGCTATATCACATTCAAAAATGGTAAAGTTACTTCAATTAGCGAAAATAGTGGCTCTGATTAGCACATTTGATCGAAATTTAGAGCCTGACTATCATTTGAATGTGTAAATAAATTGTAAAAGTGATGATCAATGAAGCCTATCAATTGAATTTTATTTGAAATCTTTTAAACTCAGAAAGATTGTTTTTAAATTAGAAGAATGATTTTTAATTGGGGAATTTTGATGCAAATGAAATATTGGGGAATCGCTCTCGCTTTACTATTACCAATACAAGCAAAAGCAATCGGCTATAGTTCAGATTATATTAGTTGTATGAATTCGGCAGGAAATAGTACAAGTTCTATTACCCGTTGTATGAAATCTGAATTTAATGATCAAGATGATCGTATGAAATCATTGTTTAAAAAGACCTTAGATTTATATACAAGTAAAGAAAAGAAACTACAAAAAAAATATCAAAAAACATGGCTTAAAATGCGTAGTGAACAATGTGGCAAAAGTCAAAAATCCGCATCTGATACTTATGCGATGAAATACTATAATTGTGCGTTAAAACAAACGGTAACCCGTGCAAATATGCTAGAGAAACTGACTTATCGTTTATGATGATGATTGTCTAAAAATGAATTGCATTTAAATTGTAGTAAATGCTTATAAATGTCACGCAAAACAAGGTATCATAAGGCGTTTTAAATTATGACCTTGGAGAAACCTTAAGTGGATCGACCGACTATTAGCCCTGAACATTTACAGGAAGCTGCTGAAAACCTTGTTACAATTCGCGATTTTATTCGATTTGGGGTGACAGCTTTACGTCAATACGATGCACATTTAGGTCAAGGTACAGAAGATTATTTTGCTGAAAGTTCAGCACTCGTTCTACAAACTATGTCTTTGGACTGGAATGCAGACAATGAAATTTTAGATGCTAAATTATTACCGAGTGAAAAAGCTGAATTTTTAAGCCTTTTAGAACGTCGAATTAATGAACGTGTTCCAACATCGTATTTATTAAACTTGGCTTATTTCTTTGGTAAGCCATTTTATGTCGATGAGCGCGTATTAATTCCACGTTCACCGATTGCGGAATTAATTGAAAATCGTTTTGCGCCTTATTGCTTAGATGAAAATGGTCAAGCACGTGAAGGCGTAAATAACCTACCTGAAAACCCAAATCCTAAAACACCACAACGTATTTTAGATATGTGCACAGGTTCTGGCTGTATTGCGATTGCTTTGGCTTATGCATTCCCAGACTCAGAAGTGGATGCGACAGATATTTCAAAAGAAGCTTTAGAAGTGGCTTCAATCAATACTGAACACCATGACAAACAATATCAAGTTGCGTTACTTGAGTCTGATTTGTTTGCTAAAATTCCTGCTGAAAATCAATATGATTTGATTGTTTCAAACCCACCGTATGTGGATGCAGAAGATATGGCGGATCTTCCAGATGAATTTCATCATGAGCCAGAGCTTGCACTTGCAGCAGGTCAAGATGGCTTGGATTTAGTGCGTAAAATGTTAGCGCAAGCACCTGATTACTTAACAGAAGATGGTTTGATCGTCATTGAAGTCGGTAATTCTGAATGGGCAATGAAACAAAACTTTAACACCATTGATTTTTATTGGTTGCAGTTCCAAAAAGGTGGTACCGGTATTTTTGCCCTCACTGCTGAACAATGTCGTACATTCCGTGATTTATTTATTCAGTCTATTCAAGCTTAAGGAGTCGTGAGCATGGCAGGTAATAGTATAGGACAACTCTTCCGTGTAACGACTTGTGGTGAATCTCACGGCGTAGGCTTAATGGCAATCGTTGATGGTGTACCACCAGGTCTTGAGCTTTGTGCTGAAGATTTGCAAAAAGATTTAGATCGTCGTAAACCTGGGACTTCAAAATTTGCTACACAACGTAAAGAACCTGATGAAGTTGAAATCATTTCAGGTGTTTTTGAAGGCAAAACTACAGGGACACCGATTGGTCTATTGATCCGTAATACAGACCAAAAATCAAAAGATTATGGCAATATTGCACAAACTTTCCGTCCAGGTCATGCAGATTATACCTATACGCAAAAGTATGGTTTCCGTGACTACCGTGGTGGCGGTCGCTCAAGCGCACGCGAAACTGCAATGCGTGTCGCTGCAGGCGCGATTGCTAAAAAATTCCTTGCTGAAAAATTTGGTATCGTGATTCGTGGTCATGTGACGCAAATCGGGACAGAAGTTGCTGAAAAGTTGGATTGGAATGAAGTTCCGAATAATCCATTCTTCTGTGGCGATGTGGATGCTGTGCCACGTTTTGAAGCTTTAGTGACTTCTCTACGTGAGCAAGGTACAAGCTGTGGCGCAAAACTCGAAATTCTTGCTGAAAAAGTACCAGTAGGTTGGGGCGAGCCAGTGTTTGACCGCCTAGATGCAGATATCGCCCATGCCATGATGGGAATCAATGCAGTAAAAGGCGTTGAAATCGGTGATGGTTTTGCAGTTGCAGGGCAGTTTGGGCATGAAACTCGTGACGAACTGAGTACTGATGGATTCCTTGCCAATCATGCCGGTGGTATTTTAGGCGGTATTTCAAGCGGTCAAACTATTCGTGTAGCGATTGCACTTAAGCCAACAGCAAGTATTACCACTCCTGGCAAAACTATCAATATTGATCGTGAAGATACCGATGTTTTAACCAAAGGTCGTCATGATCCGTGCGTAGGTGTTCGTGCGACGCCGATTGCTGAAGCAATGTTGGCAATTGTATTAATGGATCACTTTATGCGCCATCGTGCGCAGAATGCTGATGTCGTTGCACCATTTGCACCGATTGAACCAAAGTAATTTGCTTTTAATAAAAAACCAGACACTGAGTCTGGTTTTTTATGCATTCTATTTTATTGAAATGCTCATTATTGAGCACCAGGAACTTGACCTGTATAACCTTTCAAGAAAGTTAAATAAGCAGACGATTTTTGACCATCAGCTTTTAAAATTGAACGCTCAACATCACCTTGATCAGTTACCAGTTTAAGTGAAATTTCTTTACCGCTACGGAAAGAATTTAAGAAGCTCACAGGAACTAAAATAGAATTCGATGAAACTTGATTTTCGAACTTAGATGAGTCTAAAGTTGAATAGGTATAGGCTTGGCCATCGACTAAGAAAACGAATTGTTTAATATCATATTTTGTTGGATTATTAATTTCAGCAGTAATTTTAAAACCATCACGCACCTCATCTTTCCAACGCATAGATAGTTCAGGGCAGACTTCATTTGCTTCACAAATTAATGGTCCTTTAGTCACAACACGTTCAGGATAAGAGCCTGCGCAACCGACCAAAGCTAGACAAGTCAGAGAAGAAATTAAAGCCAATTGAAGTTTCATAACGCTTCCTGTAATCATTAATGTTATTTACTTGTTTATAACGTGTTTTAAAATGTACCGTTTTTTTGTTAAAAAGTGAATGAGATATATCGACTTTGAGGTAGGAGATTTGTATATATTGATGATTTAAATCAAATAACTGCTTATTTATTTAAAATATTGATCATTTCTGAAGCAACATAAGTGGTCAATTGATTTAAACGAGAAAGAGAATCTCCATTCAATAAATATTTAAAGTTATTGAGCTTATTTTGATAATAGATTGAAATAAAAAAAGTTCCTTCAGGTTTTTCTATTGTAGCACTACCACCAGGCTTGAGTAGCCCAGTACAACTGATAACTAAATCCGCTTGGGTAAATAATTGTTTTCCTTGAATTGCCATGGCTTGAGTCACTTCAGTAGATTCAGCCGTATATTTTTCAATCAGTTGAGCATCTATTTTTAGGATTGATATTTTAATAGAAGGGTCGTAACTAACCAAACCACCCAGCAAAATATCAGCGCCACTTCTCTTATAAATTGAAAATTGGCTACTCAAATAGCCAGAACTGGCACTTTCAATAAAGGCTATTTTTAAGCCTAATTTTTCAAGCTGATCACAACACTGACGAATCATGATAAAACACTATTAAAATTCTAATATTCAACAAGTTATACTTTATTTATGCATAAAATAGAAGCATTTACTACGAAATGTTATTTTAACAAAATCATAAATCATCAGTTCAATGATCTTTATCAACGAACTGACAAAGTATTGTTAATTCAATCATATAAAGAGTATTCAATAGGGTTTAAAATCAATAAAAGTTATTTTAAAGCGATGTGTGTATTTAATTTTTAAAAAAAGATGAAACTTGAAATATTACTGTCATGTTCATTTGCCATAATCAAATCACAAAGAACAAATACTGATAAGAATAAAGCTCAAAAGTAACAATAATTGATAAAAGATAGCTTCAAAACAATAAAGAATTGAAAATAATAAAATTGACAATCAGCAAATCCACTCCAAAAGAGTGGATTTTCTTTTTCTAAGCTTAAATGAAGAATAACTAGGCGAATTTATGAATTTTTAACTGTGAAGCGTGCAAAAAAGTGATATAAATAAAAATAAAGTGCATATAAAAATGGAGTGCGAATCATGCAAACGACAGTAAAATATGTTGTTCTTAAAAGCAAAGAATATCAGCTTGGCACACCTTTATTTGAAGAAAGTATAGAAGCTGATGGAAATTATTTTGATCAAATTCCAAATGTGATTCATTACCAAAATCATGAATTTAAAGTCAAATCTAAAGAACTTACTCGAAAACAGATTTATGATGATTTTGAAGAGACGCAAACAATTTTAGTCAAAGTGATTGCAACACATTAATTTTGAATAAAAAAACCTCCTTAATGATAAGGAGGTTTTTTTATAGTTTTAACTTATTGTTTCACAATTAAAACTGGAATTTGAGTTTGTCCCAAGACATCTTGTGCAAAGCTACCGAGGAAGAATTTTTGGAAGCCTTTACGACCATGAGAACCCATCACAATTAAATCAGTTTTATGTGAATCAGCAGTTTGAGTAACAGTTTCAGCAGAAACAGCATTTCTAACCACTTGAGTTTCGATTTGAACACCAGCTTCTTCTGCTATTTTTTTCGCTTTTTCTAAAGCTTCTTCAGCGTTTTTAACTGCTTCTTTAATATATTCTTTTAACATGTCTGGAGAATAGTAAAAATCAGCAGCAGCAAAAGGATCATCTGCAACTACACTAATTGCAGTGACTTTACTACCCAGTGCTTTTGCAATTGAAGCAGCATGTTTTAGTGCAGAGAAAGAAATATCAGAGCCATCTACTGGAACAAGAATATTTTGATAAGACATGTGCATATACCTTTATATCATTTAAATAAAATTTAAGAATCTGTATGTTGAGCAGATTTAATAATCAATACAGGAAGAGGACTAATAGCCAGAACTTCCTGTGCAACACTTCCTAAGAAGAATTTTTTAAAGCCAGTGCGACCATGAGAACCCATGATGATGATGTCAGCACCTAATTCATCAGCTGCTTCAAGGATTCCTGTCGCAGGTGGAAGCTCACGAATAACTTTCGTTTCAACAGTGCTTACGCCATGATGAATAAGTGTTTCTTGAATATCTTTTAGACGTCCAAGTGCATTTTTCTCGGCTTCAAATAAGTATTGCGTCACTGCTGGTGCAACTTTATAGAAATCTACGCCTTTAAAAGGATCTACCGCTATTACACTCATCACAGTAATTTTACTGTTTAGAGCAAGAGCCAGTTTTTCTGCATGTTCAACTGCAGCGTAAGAAATAGGAGAGTCATCTACTGCGAGAAGGATATGTTGATAGGACATTTATATTCTCCTTTTATATCTCGTTATAATCCTATAGATAGCATATTGTAAGTTTTCTCGCAATTGAGAGTAGTTGTCATTTATTTGACTAAAAGTGTGTTATTTCAATATATTGTGAAATACACATAATTTTTTCATGGTTTTATTTTGTAAGTATTCTTTTTCCGTTGAGAAGCTTTAAATATTCATATTTTTTCTTAATGAAAAGACAACGCATACATACGTTTCACTAACATTAAAAATTACACTAAATGATAAAATTATCAAGAATTGGCATGATCTATGCTTTTTTATTTTAATCATCATTGATCACTGTGAATGATTTTGTCATTCCGTTTCAATTTTTTAAGAATAAAGTCGTGTGAAAGCATGGATAAAGATGAAAATATATAAAAAAATTAATAGCAAAACTAAAGCCTTGAATAAGATTAAAGAAATAATGCCTATCCATGGCATTCGTAGAAAGCACTATCTTTGTGCGGATTTAAATATCAAGCATAATCATGGTGCATTTTTTCAATATCTAGACGATTTATGTGCAAGTTCTTTTAAATTGGTTAGACGCATTGATAATTTATCTATAGAAGCTAAACCAAAGCAATTAATGAAAGTTTTGTCTAAAAATAATTTCGATCTTTTGAGAGCGGCTTATTACTTGGGACATCTAAATGTACCACTTATGTTCACACCCACAGCACTGTATTTTGAGCCTGATTATATTCTTGCGGAAAAGTTGATGCGCTTAGGGTTAATGATCAATGAAGAGGAGCAAATATTTGAACAGGATGTAGATATACCATTTGGCTAAATTTTAGGTCGCCATTCAAGAAACTAAAATACACTATCTTTATTGAATCATTCAGGATTCAATTTATTGCTATCAATATTCAACTTTGATCTGTTTGAGCAAGTACCATGAAATCATTTTGGTCTAAATTAATTTCGACTGTCGCAAATACGGTATTGCATGAATTACAGAATAAGAAAAATAAATCTAAACATTCAGATGATATAGCGCTAGCTATTGATCATAGTACAAATGAAGATATAGGCTTTGCGCAAGATTTAGAAACTCATCATTTCAAATATGTCAGCCCTAAAGGGATTGCGCTGATTTGTGGTTTTGAGGGTTTGGAACTACAAGCTTATGATGATGGTACTGGAGTTTGTACGATTGGTTATGGGACAACAATTTACCCAAATGGTAAAACGGTTCAATATGGTGATCTTTGTACAATTGAACAAGCTCAAAGCTTTATGCAACATGATCTTAAACGTTTTGAGCAGGCTGTTAGTACAGCAGTTAAAGTACCTTTAAATCAGCATCAATTTGATGCATTGGTTTCGCTGACTTATAACATTGGAATTGGTGCATTTCGGAATTCGACATTGTTAAAGTTATTAAATGCTTTGGATTATGTAGGGGCGAGTAATCAGTTTGATGTTTGGGTGAAAGCAGGTGGGCAGACTGTACAGGGATTGGTGAATCGCAGAGCTGTAGAAAAGGTGTATTTTTTGAAATATAATTAATGACTTAATATAAAATTTGCTAGTATGACTAAACAATATAATTTATGACTATATTATGGCACTAAATTCTTCAAAAACTTTTCAATTATTGGATTCGACTAAAAGTATTTTAATAAATTATCTAGATACAAAAACTGTTGAAGATGGTGCATATTTAAAAAGACTTTGTGATCAGATTCTAAAAATTGAAAGAATCATTTCATCTATTGATTTAGAAGATGTAAAAATAATAGCTGAAATACCTGTCTTTAACTTTGAGGTTGAAATAGATGAGCTTTATGCGAAAGCAAGTCCTAGAGAATTTGTTGAAAATGAAAATGAATTTCAAAAACTCCTAGAGTATGTTTATGCTATTCCGTATGGATATTTTCAGGAAATCAGACTAAGAAATGTGCATTTAGATAAGCAGTTAAAGGGATACTGTGATTTTGGGCTTTGGAATTTGCATAACTTCAAGTTTGCCCGTGACCTAATAAATTATTCGAATAATTTATTACCTTACGAAGTAATAAAAGAAAAATACCACCAATCAAATTTACAAAAAATTGAATTAATTCAAGACAAAGTCAGTGAATGTTTAATGACTATAAATACTTGGGAGACTAATTTTGATAGAAAAAAAGAGATAGTAGTTGAATTAGAAAAAAAATTAGAAGAAAACAAACTAACTTATGATTTCGTGTTATTAAGCAAAGGCTTTCAACAACTTTATGAAAAAAAACAAAGTGAATTAAAAGAAAGACGAGATGGCTATTCACAATTCGGAGCTATATTAGTCTGTATTCCATTCACTGTAATTGTTGCAGTAATTATCCTAATTTTAACTGGACATGAAACTAAACTGACTTCATTTTGGTATCTAGCTTTTCCTATTACAACTTTAATGTTAATTGTTTTCTATTTTACTAGAGTTGGTTTACAACATGTCAGGTCTGTTCAATCACAAATGATGCAACTTGAATTACGTATGGCGCTATGCCAATTTATTCATAACTATGCAAATGATTCAGAAGAATTACATAAGAAGAATAAAGAGGGGTTTGAAAAATTTGAAAATATCATTTTTTCTCCTATTGTTGCATCTGATGATAAAATTCCGACAACTTTTGATGGGATGGAACAGTTAGCAAAATTAATAGAAGTAGTAAGAAAATAAATTTTTAATTTTCAAGGCTAACATCCTAAAAATATTAAACATTGATTCGATTTGAGGAGTTACAAGGTGTATATTGAAGCACTTTAAAGTTACACCTTTCCATCATGACTTCAATCTGGATTTTGTTTACGCTTATGGCTGCATTTATGCAGGCTTGGCGAAATGCATTTCAAAAACAACTCAGTCAATCAGTTGATGTTTACGGCGTAACTTTAGCGCGATTTATATTTGGTTTTCCTTTCGCAATTTTATATATTTCATTGCTATATCATTTTCAACCCATTCAAACACAGGTTAAATTCACCACATATTTTTGGATTTATATTGTCATTGCAGGACTGAGCCAAATTGCTGCAACGGCACTAATGGTACAACTATTTAAACAAAAAAATTACGCGATTGGTGTCGGTCTAGCAAAAAGTGAAGCGATTTTTGCTGCAATTATCGCCACGACTTTATTAAGTGATCACCTCACAGCTTATGGATGGTTCGGTGTTGGTTTAGGTGGCTTAGCTGTATTTCTATTGAGTAAAGGCAAAAATAAAGAACCTATTTCACTCTCTACTTTAGCAATCGGAATGGGGAGTGGATTGTGTTTTGCCATTACATCATTATTGGTTCGTGAAGCGAGTTTAGAATTAACAAATTTGCCTTATATACATCGTGCTTCATGGGTACTTTTAAGTATTATTGGATTTCAATGCATTGGCATGTTGGTTTATTTGATCTTATTTAGCCGGAAAACATTAATAGCAATGTGGAATAAAATAGGGCTGACATTTAAAGTAAGTGTCTGTAGCTTCTTGGCTTCACTTGGATGGTTTACAGCCATGAGTATGCAATCCGTCGCAATTGTTAAAACTTTAGGGCAGATTGAAATACTATTCAGCTTACTCATTTCAATGTATTTCTTTAAAGAAAAACTTGCTAAAACAGAACACCTTGGCTTAGTTTTGGTTGTAATCGCAGCAATATTGGTGATTTGGGCTTAATCAAAATATAAATATTATTGCTAAATTCGTATTTTGAATAATTAAGCGCTTTTCAATATTTTGCTTTTAAGGAGTTGCCAATTGGTCGAAATCCAACAAACAAATGAACCCATTGTCACCAAAATGACGCCATACCAAAACTCAGTTGAGAGTGTAGTCTGTAGAATAAACATCGAAATAACAGTAGAAATGACTGGACTAAAATAAGACAACGTCACCAGTATGGTAATGTTTCCTTTGATAATTCCAATATTCCATGCAGCATAGCCAAGTGCAACAGCCAATGATACGATTGCCATATAAGTCAGAGTTATCAAATCAAAATCTGGTAGCGCATTTAGACTCAATTCGTGGCTAAGTAAATACTTCACCCAAAGCAATAATGAAATGGCAATAAAATAGAATGAGATCGGATTGTGTCCATCGCTATATTTTTTGGTGACAACACAATACAGCGCCCATAAGCTCGCACCTAGAAATGCCAAGATATAACTGATCGGATTGGCTTGAACATTGGAGAGAATATTTCCCCAACTCAGATCACCTTGCCCAGTTTGTATGACGATAATTCCACTTAAACTAATCATTAAACCGATAATAACGAAGATGTTGAATTTAATTTCTTTAAATAAAATCAACATGACAACTGTTAAACTTGGCCAAAGATAATTGACTAGACTGACTTCAATTGCTTGCTGTGCCGTCTGTGCAAGCGCAATCGCATACGAGAAGCATAATTCATAAACTACAAAAAGTAGTGTTGAAAAAATTAAATATTTCTTTGAAATAAGTTTTAAATCTGGAATTTTAAAAAAAACCAATAAAATGATGGTACTGAGTGTATACATCAGCATAACAGCAAGATCAGCACCAATACTGAAACTGATTTTTTTCAATAAGCCTACAATCGATGACCATTGCAAAATTGCACTGAAGCCGATCAATGTAGCAAGATTTTTTGACATCATACGAAGCGTATCTTTGCTCTAGGACAAGAGCAGTACTGACTTAGGGGGGCGAGATATTTCAGGCGTAATTATAGCTGAAATTGTGTTTCAAATAAGCATTTTATTCTATGAAAAAGAGCGAATGAAAATGAGAAATTCGATAAAAAATGGTTATATTTTGAAGTGAAAAATTTAAATATTCGACAAAGATTATCAATTCTACAGAATCATTCTATAATAGCGCCCATTATTACTAACGTCAGTTGATGCTAGTCTCTTTTTTAAGTCAATTCTTCTCTGTGATTCGACTTAGTTTAGTATTTCAGTTTTATATTTAAATTTTATGTGTCCATGACCACACATAGCAATTTTTAGGTGCCCACATGGAAATCAAGGTTAATTATCTCGACAATCTTCGTCAAGAAGCCAAGTTCGATGATTTTACCGTCATCGCCGATCAACCGATTCGTTATAAAGGCGATGGTTCTGCACCTGGTCCATTTGACTATTTTCTTGCATCTTCAGCTCTATGCGCTGCGTACTTTGTCAAAGTGTATTGTGCTGCACGTGATATTCCGACAGATAATATCCGTTTATCACAAAATAATATTGTTGATCCTGAAAACCGCTATAAACAAATTTTTAAAATTCAAGTTGAATTACCGTCTGATATTTCAGAAAAAGATCGTCAAGGCATTTTGCGTTCAATTGACCGTTGCACGGTTAAAAAAGTCATTCAAAATCAGCCTGAATTTGTGATTGAACAGGTTGAAAGCATTGATGCAGATGCACAAGCTTTGCTCATGCCTGATCTTGCAAAAGAAAATACGACTTATATTCCAGGTAAAGATCTGCCTTTAGAAGAAACCATTGCCAATATGTCTGGGATCTTGGCAGGTTTGGGTATGAAGATTGAAATTGCGTCATGGCGTAATATCGTGCCGAATGTTTGGTCTTTACATATTCGTGACGCACAATCGCCGATGTGTTTTACCAATGGTAAGGGCTCGACTAAAGAAAGTGCTTTAGCTTCAGCTCTGGGTGAGTTCATTGAGCGTTTAAACTGTAATTTCTTCTATAACGATCAGTTTTGGGGTGAAGAGATTGCCAATGCTGAATTTGTGCATTATCCCGATGAGAAATGGTTTAAGCCTGGTAAAAAAGGGGCTTTACCGAAAGAAATTTTAGATGAATATACTTTAGAAATTTATAACCCTGACAATGAGTTACTCGGTACGCATTTATACGATACCAACTCAGGCAATACTGAACGTGGTATTTGCTCATTACCATTTGTTCGTCAATCGGATGGTGAAACGGTTTATTTCCCTTCAAACTTGATTGAAAATTTATATCTTTCTAATGGTATGAGTGCAGGCAATACTTTGGCAGAAGCTCAAGTTCAGTGCCTATCTGAAATTTTTGAACGTGCTGTAAAACGTGAAATTTTAGAAGGTGAAATTGCGCTACCTGATGTGCCTGAGCATGTATTGGCCAAATACCCTAAAATTGTCGAAGGCATTAAAGGCTTAGAAGAGCAAGGCTTTCCTGTATTGGTCAAAGATGCATCATTGGGCGGTGAATTCCCTGTAATGTGTGTGACTTTGATGAATCCACGTACAGGTGGTGTATTTGCATCTTTTGGTGCACATCCAAAACTGGAAGTTGCACTTGAACGTAGTTTAACTGAGTTGTTACAAGGTCGTAGTTTTGAAGGTTTGAATGACTTACCAAAACCGACATTTAGTTCAAATGCGGTCACTGAACCGAATAACTATGTAGAACACTTTATTGATTCAAGTGGTGTGGTGTCTTGGCGTTTCTTTAGTTCAAAATCTGATTATGAATTTGTTGAGTGGGATTTCACTGGCAATGGTGATAATGAAGCTGAAGCAGCGACGCTATTCGGCATTTTGGAAGAAATGGGCAAAGAAGTGTATATGGCGGTGTATCAGCATTTAGGTGCAACTGCTTGTCGTATCATCGTGCCTGATTATTCTGAAATTTATTTAGTTGAAGATTTGATTTGGGACAATACCAATAAAGCTTTGTTATTCCGCGAAGATATTTTAAATATCCATCGTTTGGATGATGAACAATTAGAGGCATTGGTCGAACGTCTGGAAGAAGTTGAAGTCGATGATTACACCGATATCGTGACCTTGATCGGGATTGAATTTGATGACAATACCGTTTGGGGACAATTAACCATTCTTGAATTGAAATTGTTAATTTATATTGCATTACAGCAATTTGAAGAAGCTAAAGATTTGGTTGAGCAATTCTTGCAATACAATACCAATACGGTTGAACGTGGTTTGTTTTATCAATGTATGAATGTCATGCTTGAAGTTGAACTTGATGATGATATGGATTTGGATGATTATGAAATCAATTTCCGTCGTATGTTCGGTGATGAGCGTATGGATGCTGTGATTGGTTCATTGGAAGGTAGTATTCGTTTCTATGGTTTGACTGAAACCAGTATGAAGCTCGAAGGCTTAGACCGCCATTTACGTTTAATTGATAGCTATAAGAAATTACATCATGCAAGAGCCAAAGCTGTAGGTTTAGCTGGCTAAGATTTTGAATGAGCATTGTTCATTCAAATGCTCATCTTAGAAATAAAGAAACCTAATCAATTGATTAGGTTTCTTTATTTTAATAACGTACCGTTTCCAAGATCATGTCATTCTTTTAAATTCGGATCGCCTTTTTTAAGAAAATAACCAATCATCAATTTTTGAATCCAAGTGCCATACGGCGGATAGAACAGTTGCGTAGGGAAGAAACGATGACGTTTGAGTACGGTTTTCGCATGTGAAAGTTCTTTAAACCCTTCAATGCCGTGATAAGAGCCCATGCCTGAATTTCCAATGCCACCAAACGGCGCATCATGATTCACCACATGCCCCCCCCAATCATTGACAGTCACACCACCTGAATGGGTATTTTTTAAAATAAAATCTAATTCGCTTGAATCATGGCTAAAGCAATACAGTGCTAAAGGTCTTTCATGCGCTTTGATATATTGAATCGCATCATCCAGAGAATCATAGGCAATAATTGGTAAGACTGGCCCAAACAGCTCTTCTTGTAAGATTCGCATATCTGCGGTGCAATTCAGTACCATTTGAACAGGAACTCTACGTCCAGTTTGAGTTGAATCATATTCTGCACAACTGATGATTTGAGCACCTTTGTCTTTGGCATCAGCAAGAATAGATTGAATCCTTTGAAAATGGCGTTCATTGATGATCGAGGTATAATCAGTATTTTCCTGAATATTATCACCAAACATTGCCTGAAAATTGGCTTTACATGCACTGACAAATTCATCGACATGCTGTTTCGGCACTAAAGCATAGTCTGGTGATACACAAATTTGCCCTGCATTGGTCGTTTTACCATGAATAATTCGTTTCGCTGCCTCAGCGATTGGGTAATTTTGCGTAACAAGTGCAGGAGATTTGCCACCCAATTCCAAAGTTACAGGGGTGAGGTTTTCAGCTGCTGTACGCATCACAATATGTCCGACAGCGGGCGAACCTGTAAACACGATATGGTTAAACGGTAATGAGGTAAATTCCGATGGATTGCTAATTTCTTCGCCAAATACAGCTACTTCATTTTCATCAAAAATTTCAGCGAGCATCTTACGAACAACAGCATTGGTTTTTGGTGTAAATTCAGAAAGCTTCATCATCACACGATTACCCGCGGCTAATGCAGCGGCTAGAGGCCCTAGAGCCAAATAAACAGGGAAGTTCCATGGCACAATCACGCCAACAATCCCTTTGGGTTGATACTGAACTTGTAGACTATTGGTCATAAACAATAATTCAGTATGACGTTTACTTGGTTTCATCCAACGTTTGACATGGCTGATTGCATGCGATGTTTCTAAGAGTGAGCCCATCAGATCGGTGATTTTGGATTCATCAACAGAACGCATCCCAAAATCTTGATTAATCGCTATCGCAATAACATCTTGATATCGGATAATCTGCTGTTTGAGTTGCTTTAACTTATTTTGACGGTAGCTTGCATCTGGGTAGGGAAATGAATCAAATGCAATGCGTTGCTGATTAAATATCTGCTGTAAGTGATTGGATGAGATGCTATTTTCTTGACCATTCCCATGGTCTTGTAGAGGAAGTCCCATTCTGCTTAATCCCTTTGTTTGTTTTCTAAGTTGAGTTTGCTCTTCATTGATACTAATACTTTAGCGGTAGTGGAAGCAAATATATCGAAATAGGACGCTAACGCTCTAATATAAAAATAGATAGGGTTTGCGTTCTACAATCACAACATCAAAATTAAGATGTACTGGAGATTGAAATATAAACTGAATGCGATCATTTGGGCGGGATGTTAAAAGTATTTAAATGAGTACAAATTAGAGTCAACGGAATGAGCAAGAGAATACTTTGTCTATATCTCAATCTAAAAAGCCAAATGAAATTAACATTTGGCTTTTTGTATTCTTAATTCAAAATGTATTGGTTATGAATTACTGAACTTTGGCAGGGAAACCATCTTCTGCTAAAGCTACAGTAATTTGATCTGCACTTGCAGTGGTATCTACAGTGACAATTTTACTTGCCAAATCTACTTCAACCTTAGCATTGGCATCTACATCTTGAATGGTTGCAGTTACACCACGTGCGCAACCACCACAGGTCATATTTTCGATCAATAATTTCATTTTCATTCTCCAAGAGAAGTATCGTTTAGAGCAAGTCTAAACCTTAACATGGTGGTAAGGTCAAGACTTAAAATCTATTTAAAAAATCGCTTGACCTTACCATGATGTCAATCTGTATGCTTAAAACAGAATTTTAAATGGGAGGTCGAATATGAGCTCGCAACAGACTACAGCATCACAATATCAGGAAACATTGTCGATTGAGGGGATGACATGTGCTTCATGTGTTGGGCGTGTTGAAAAAGCTTTGAAAAAAGTTGAGGGTGTAGAAACTGCAAATGTGAATCTTGCAACTGAAAAAGCAGTGATCAGCTCATCAAAACCCTTAAATCGTGAAGATCTGATTAAAGCTGTTGAACGTGCAGGTTATGATGTAGCTGCAAGCCCCGTCATTGAACTGACAATTGAAGGGATGACGTGTGCTTCATGTGTAGCACGTGTGGAAAAAGCACTTAAAAAAGTTGAAGGTGTACAACAAGCCAATGTCAACTTGGCGACTGAGCAAGCATGGATTCAAGCAGATGCCAATGTCAGTAGTGAACGCTTAATCCAAGCGGTTCAAAAAGCGGGTTATGATGCCAAACTTGTTTCCAGCAATAAAACGGAACAACAAGATAAAAAAGCCAATGAATTACAAGAGTTAAAACGTGACTTAATCATTTCACTGGTTTTGGCTTTACCTGTTTTTATATTGGAAATGGGTTCTCACATGATTCCTGCATTTCACATGTGGGTTATGCATAATATCGGGCAATATCAAAGTTGGTTGATTCAGTTTGTACTGACAACTTTAGTATTGATCTTCCCTGGGCGCAGATTTTATCAAAAAGGTATTCCTGCACTGTTACGTTTTGCACCTGATATGAACTCGTTGGTGGCAGTAGGGACATTTGCAGCATATAGCTTCTCATTAGTCGCAACCTTTTTACCGCAAGTTTTACCGAAAGGTACAGTGCATGTTTATTATGAAGCGGCTGCGGTTATTGTTAGTTTAATTTTGCTTGGGCGTTATTTTGAAGCCAAAGCCAAAGGACGTACTTCCCAAGCCATTCAACATCTCATCGGTATGCAACCCAAAACTGCCCGTATTCACCAGAACGGACAGATTTTAGAAGTCCCAATTTCAGATGTGACAAGTGATACCATTGTCGAAATTCGTCCAGGTGAGCGTGTACCAGTAGATGGTGAAGTGGTCGAAGGGCATAGTTATATTGATGAGTCTATGATTACGGGTGAACCGATTCCTGTTGAAAAAGTCGTAGGTCAATCCGTGGTTGGTGGCACGATTAACCAAAATGGCACATTGAATATCCGTGCGACTGCGATAGGTGAATCATCTGTTTTAGCACAAATCATTCGCATGGTTGAGCAAGCGCAAGGTTCAAAACTACCCATACAAGCCGTAGTGGATAAAGTCACCATGTGGTTTGTTCCTGTGGTGATGGGCTTGGCACTGCTAACGTTCTTTGTTTGGCTATTTTTTGGTCCTGATCCTGCGTTAACCTTTGGTTTGGTGAATGCAGTTGCGGTATTGATTATTGCCTGTCCGTGTGCAATGGGTTTAGCAACACCAACTTCGATCATGGTGGGTACAGGTCGTGGTGCGGAAATGGGCGTGCTGTTCCGTAAAGGCGAAGCATTACAACTTTTACAAGATGTACAAGTCGTTGCTGTGGATAAAACAGGAACATTAACCGAAGGTAAGCCAACTTTAACTGATTTTCAGGTGATGAATGGCTTTGAACGCGAGCAAGTTTTGCAAATTGTCGCATCAGTTGAAGCTAAGTCTGAGCATCCAATTGCATTGGCGATTGTAGAAGCAGCGCAACAGGAAAATATCAGTTTCTTGCCTGTCACAGCTTTTGATTCAGTAACAGGTTCAGGAATTCAAGCTGAAGTTGAAGGGCAAGCGGTACAAATCGGTGCAGACCGTTATATGCATGAGATTGGTGTAAATGTTAGTGCATTTGAAGCTGAAGCAGCACGCTTGGGGAATGATGGTAAATCTCCCATTTATGTGGCAATTGGCCAAAAACTTGCGGCTATTGTTGCTGTCGCTGACCCGATTAAAGAATCAACCTATGCTGCGATCGAAGCACTACATCAACTTGGTTTAAAAGTGGCAATGATTACAGGTGATAATCGCCATACTGCGCAAGCGATTGCCAAAAAGTTAAAGATTGATCAAGTCGAGGCTGAAATTCTGCCTGATGGCAAAGTCGATGTGGTTAAACAATTACAGCAAAAATATGGTCGTGTGGCATTTGTGGGTGATGGGATCAATGATGCACCTGCATTGGCACAAGCAGATGTTGGTATTGCCATCGGTACAGGTACTGATGTTGCAATGGAAGCTGCTGAAGTGGTGCTGATGTCAGGCAATATGCAAGGTGTTCCAAATGCAATTGCACTCAGTAAAGCGACGATTCGTAATATTCACCAGAATCTATTTTGGGCATTTATTTATAATATTGCGTTGATTCCGATTGCCGCAGGGATTTTATATCCAAGCTTTGGTATTTTACTGTCACCAATCTTTGCCGCAGGTGCGATGGCATTATCTTCAGTATTTGTCTTGGGTAATGCTTTACGTTTAAAATATTTTCATGCAATCAAATTTGACGCATAAAAAGTCGTATTTTCAGGGTTTAAGTCATCTGATTTAAACCTTGGAAATCAATCAGGAGCTGAATATGAATATCGGTCAAGTGTCTAAGCAGTCTGGCATTTCCAATAAAATGATTCGCTATTATGAGCAAATCGGTTTGTTGGATGCTGCAAAACGTGCGACTTCAGGTTATCGAGTTTATTCAGAGCAAGATTTAAAAACTTTAAATTTTATTCGTCATGCACGTGATCTAGGTTTTTCTTCTGAGCAGATGAAAGAATTGCTGTCTTTGTGGAAAAATAACGAACGTCAAAGTGCTGAAGTAAAACAACTGACCTTACAGCATATTCAAGTCTTGAATGATAAAATTGCACAATTACAAGCAATGGTTGATTTGCTACAACATTCTGCGAACTGTTGTTCTGGTAATGATCAGGCGGATTGTGCGATTTTAAAAAATATTGAGTTGGGTAGTGTAGAAAAAAGTTAAGCTAGAGTATTTTTGTCCTATGTTTTTTCTACATATTTAAAAAATCTGAAGCATTTTACTTCAGATTTTTTGATTTCAATTCACTTTATATACAGTCGAATTTTTTCCATTCATATTTTTACCTTTAAAATGAATAAGTTTTGAACCTAATAAATAAAAAAATCATCTAACATCACCACGCTTGAGCCTGTCTATTATCATTATTCAACTTGTTTTTACATTTTCTAAGTACATAAACTTGTCGATTAAGCCAAAATGAATCAATCCAGTCTAATTCGCTATATCTATGTATAATTTATTCCGCTAAGTATATTGCATTGTTTTTATTTAATATTTTTAAAATTATATGTTTCAATTTCGGTGTTCATAAATATAAAGTGAATTTCACTCAGTTTCACCTTAGATTAAATCATTTTTATTCATGTTAGGTTTCAAGTATAAATATCTGCATTGAAAGAATTTAGATTTATTTTAGAAATTAGGTGGTATTTCCCATGAGCCAAAAATTTGCATGTTCTCTTAAACGTATCCGTTTTGATGAAAACTATCTCCCAGCAGACAGCACACGTCTAACAACTAACTTTGCCAATTTAGCACGTGGCGAACATCGTGAAGAAAACTTGCGTAGAACTTTGGCGATGATTAATAACCGCTTTAACACTTTAGCAAGCTGCGATAATCCAAATGCAGATCGTTATTCACTTGAAATTGATATTATCTCTGCGGAATTAGATGTAGAGGGTAATGGTCAAACTTTCCCATTTATTGAAATGTTGAAAAGCACCATTACCGATCATAAAACCAATGAACGTTTTGAAGGTATGATTGGCAACAGTTTTTCTTCTTATGTCCGTGATTATGACTTTAGTGTGGTATTACCTAATTTAGGTTGTAAAACCAATGAAAAACCAGAAGATTTTGGTGACTTACACGGAAAACTATATCAGCATTTAGTGACTTCAGATGTATTTACAGCTGAGTTTAAAAAACAACCTGTAATTTGCCTAAGTGTTTCAACATCTAAAACATATTACCGCACTGCCAATGTACATTCTGTACTTGGTGTGGAATATAAAAATGATGAATATTCACGTACAGATGATTATTTTGCAAAAATGGGTTTAAGCGTTCGTTATTTCAAACCTGAAAATGCGACTGCACCTTTAGCATTCTATTCTGCAAATAACTTGCTTACTGACTATACCGATTTTGAATTAATCAGTGCGATCAGCACCATGGAAAGTTTCCAGAAAATCTATCGTCCTGAAATTTACAATACTAATTCAGTCGCAGGTTTGGTCTATCAACCGAGTTTGAATTATCAAGATTTCTCGTTGACTCGCGTTGTGTATGACCGTGTTGAACGTGGTCAATTGGCAGTAAAACAGGGCAAATGGACTGAAGAAAACTTCATTCAGCCTTATAAAGACATTCTGAATGAATGGGCTGCTCACTTTGTTGCAAAAACAGCACAGCAAGAAAGCGCTGCAGCGTAACCACAGCTTAGTTTTAATATTGGATTTCTTGCATTTTATTTATTTCAACTTTTTGATTTGTATTGGAAGTTCCCTCTCCTTTAAAAGGAGAGGATTTATATGAAGATAACCCTCATCCTCTTGTGCGGAGTTACCTCCTCATCCCTGAGCCATATATGGCGTAAGAGAGGGAACTATAGGTATATTTTCAATAATCGTGGTTGTTTAAATATTTAGTTCTTTTGAGCTTATGCATGAATCCTACGTTTTTTAGATGAATTTAAAGATAGAAGATTAAAGATGACTCGACGTATATTACCTACATCTACAGCAGGCAGCTTACCGAAACCTTCATGGCTTGCAGAGCCTGAAAAACTTTGGTCGCCGTGGAAATTGCAAGATCAAGAACTCGTAGATGGTAAATTGGATGCACTGCGTTTGTCATTACATGAACAACAACAAGCGGGCATTGATATTGTTAGTGATGGTGAACAAACCCGTCAGCATTTCGTCACCACATTTATTGAGCATTTAGACGGTGTGGATTTTGAAAAACGTGAAACGGTGAAAATTCGTGATCGTTATGACGCAAGCGTTCCATCAGTTGTTGGTGCTGTATCTCGTCAAAAGCCTGTATTTGTTGAAGATGCTAAATTTTTACGTTCGTTGACTGATCAACCAATTAAATGGGCATTGCCTGGTCCAATGACCATGATCGATACTTTATATGACGGTCATTATAAAAGTCGTGAAAAATTGGCTTGGGAATTTGCTAAAATCTTAAACCAAGAAGCTCGTGAACTTGAAGCTGCGGGTGTAGACATTATCCAATTTGATGAGCCTGCATTTAACGTGTTCTTCGATGAAGTGAATGACTGGGGTGTTGCAACTTTAGAACGTGCGCTTGAAGGTCTGAAATGTGAAACTGCGGTACACATTTGCTACGGTTATGGTATCAAAGCCAATACCGATTGGAAAAAGACTTTAGGTTCAGAATGGCGTCAA
Source organism: Acinetobacter sp. WCHAc060025 (assembly GCF_004209355.1). Taxonomy (NCBI): domain Bacteria; kingdom Pseudomonadati; phylum Pseudomonadota; class Gammaproteobacteria; order Moraxellales; family Moraxellaceae; genus Acinetobacter; species Acinetobacter sp. WCHAc060025. Next base: position 181,055 of record NZ_SGSX01000006.1, read on the forward strand.
TACGAAGAGGCATTCCCTAAACTGCAACAGTCTAAAATCGATATCGTATCACTTGAATGTCAAAACTCACGTGTACCAATGGATTTGATTGAACTGATTCGTGGTAAAAAAGTCATGGTGGGTGCGATTGATGTAGCGACCAATGTGATTGAAACACCTGAACAGGTTGCAGATACATTGCGCAAAGCTTTACAGTTCGTCGATGCTGATAAACTTTATCCTTCAACCAACTGTGGTATGGCGCCACTTGGTCGTGAAGTTGCACGTGGTAAATTGAAAGCCCTCAGTGCAGGCGCAGAAATTATCCGTCAGGAATTAACGCGTTAATCCGACATTTAAATCATTTATTGAAATTACATTCAAAGTTCTTTTTTCTACAAAGAGGAGGGAACTTCCGATACACAGTTAGATCTAAACAGCACAGTATTTCAGAATTTAATTCAAATACAATGTTTTAGGCGAATAGGAACACGGTCATGGTTGATGCAACAGACTTTAAAAATGCAATGTCTTCGTTAACAAGTGCGGTCAATGTTGTGACCACCGTTGGCGAATCAGGTTTTCATGGCTTTACAGCCTCTGCTGTATGCAGTGTAACTGATACACCACCGACATTATTGGTCTGTATGAATAAATCATCACGTTCTCATACGCATTTTGTTGAAAATAAAGTTCTGACTGTAAATGTCTTAGGTGCTCAACATGAGCAACTTTCCAATGCATTTGCATCTTCAAAACTCAGCTCAGATGAGCGTTTTGCACTTGGAAAATGGTCTGAACTTGAAACAGGTTCACCTGTGTTGGCTGATGCTTTGGTGAGTTTTGATTGTAAAATTTCAGATATTCAGGAAGTGGGAACACATACCATTTTTATCTGTCCAATTGTTGCGATCCAAAAGAACCAAGAAGATCAAGCTTTGGTTTATTTTAACCGTGCTTATCATCAGGTTGGTGAAACAGAAATCGCTTAAATCCAGGGTTTGTCATTCGTCCGTGTATTTTCAAATCATATACGCTGTGTGTGCAGACCTAGCGCTTCAAAATTTTATCCCCTCAATTTATAAAGTCAGTAATCCGTGGAACTCATCATTTTTTTAATCATCGGCGCATTTGCAGGATTTGCAGCTGGGCTGTTTGGCGTGGGTGGTGGTACCATCATTGTCCCACTTCTATATATCGTCTTTAGCCAGATGGGCTATGACCCGAATGTTGTCATGCATCTGGCATTGGGTACTTCACTTGCAACGATCATTGTCACTTCAATCAGCTCGTTTATGGCACATCAAAAGAAAGATAGCATTATCTGGTCGGTATTTAGAAATCTGGCACCAGGTATGGCATTGGGCTGTTTCTTTGGGGCGGGGATTGCAGGTTGGTTATCTGGACTTCATTTGCAAATGATCGTTGGTGTATTCTTACTTTGGGTGGCGTACACCATGTTCATGGGCTCGAAAAAGGTCGTGGACAATACTAAAACATTACCATCAACTTCGGCACAAATTGGTGCAGGAGCGGGGATTGGTATTGCTTCTGCAATCTTTGGTATTGGTGGCGGGAGTATCACTGTGCCATATCTCACGCATTATGGCGTGGTCATGCAAAAAGCAGTCGGAACATCGGCTGCATGTGGATTGCCGATTGCGATTGCAGGTGCTTTAGGATTCATGCTTTTTGGAATGAATGCGCAAGTGAATGTGCCAAATACCATTGGTTATATTCATGTTTATGCTTTTTTAGGCATTAGTATCATGAGCTTTTTTACAGCAAAGTTCGGTGCAAAAGCTGCGCATGCTTTATCACCTGCGATGCTGAAAAAATGTTTTGCCGTTTTATTATTGTGTGTAGGCAGTTTTTTCCTTGTAAAAGGCTTTCTCTAAATAGACAGAATAAAATCAACTTTAAAATAAAACCTACATCATGTAGGTTTTTTTAATGGTTAAAGCATTGAAGTTAATTCTTTAAAATATAAAATTTTTAGCAAATTAATAACAACCGATATTCACCCTCATTTTCAATTGGGGCACGATGTACACAAGGTAAAACTTGTTGGGTTGGATGATCAACTGCCAATTTCCAAAGATGTCCTAAACCTAAATTGGTTGGGGTAGCTTTTGGCATTGCTTGATAATGTAAATCAAAAAAATATTCTGCCAAGAAATTTTCAAAACCTGCTTCAACACCATCATAGAGTTCTTTTAATTTTGCTCTAATTTCAGGGATTAAAATTTTTTGCATAACCTGATCGTTGGGCAAAATATCACTCGCAGCGCCGTGATAAGTACATAAGAAGGTATCTGTTTCAATGGGTGATCGGTCAACGTGATATGAATAAACATCCGTTGAAATAAAGTCAAATTCATCATCACGCTCATAGCATTTCAATAAATTTAGGCTAGGTGAAGCACCAAAATTAGATAGTTGTTGTATATCGTTTAAAATAGTTGCTCTAGCTAATTGTCCATGTTCTGAAAGATTAAGTGCCAATAAATTTTCTGTAGAAACCTCTGTAATATTTTCTTTTAATTCTAGTTTATTCACAATTTCTTTAAAATCACCCTGTAAATTTCTAGACCAACAAATTGCATTCATTTCGTCATGAAATTTTGAATTTATAAGTTGTGAAAATGTTGAAACCACACTCACTTGTTTGTTGCTAGAAATTGTATTTGCCATATCAAAAGATTAAAACATCAGTCGTATCGTATTATATACGTGAAGCAATGCATTCGTTATTTTTATATATGAATAAAATCATAATTCAATCGCTTCTTGAACTGATCAATCACATTTTAGATCATTTCCAAAATTATAATATTCAATAAATTTTACGCAAATTTTACGCTAAATACTCAGGTGAGAATAGAGAGTTTACGGGTATCTTTCACATACTTAGACATGGAATATCCCAATGTTTAGGATGAAAAAGATGAGCGCTAAATCCATAGTGCATCTACTAGTACAGCATCCAAAATTATGCTTTGTACCACAATTTAAAAATCATAGCGATTGCAGATTTTCTCCTTTAGATCATACAAAATCAGGAGAAATATCATGCTAGAGTTTATTTTACTTTTAGCCATTGTGATCATTTTGGCTTATCCCTTGGGTAAATATCTTGCCGCAGTGATGCGCAATGAACAGATGAAAATTGATCCACTGTTTAATTGGATTGAAAAACCCATTTATGCTGTTTTAGGTACAAATCCAAAACGAGGTATGAATGTCAAAACCTATACTTTGAGTTTTGTGATGAGTTGTATGGTGATTGGGTTGATCACTTGGGTGCTGTTTATGGTTCAAGCCAGTTTACCACTGAACCCAAACCATGCACCAAATATGTCATGGGATTTGGCATTACATACCATGATTTCATTTTTAACCAATACCAACCAACAACACTATTCAGGACAGGCACAATTGTCCTATTTATCTCAAATGGTAGGTATTGTTGGTTTGCAGATCATTACTCCGATGATGGGGTTGGCAATGGTCGTTGCTACAGTTAGAGCATTATTTTATAAACAATCGAATGCATTATCTGAAAATGACCAACAAGCAAGTTTTAATAATAAAGTGCAACAGATCAATGTAGGGAATTACTGGGCAGATGTGATTCGTCCGACATTTCGTTTTCTCATTCCGTTATGCATGATTTGGTCATTATTGCTCACAAGTCAAGGTGTACCATCTACCTTTCAAGCTGGACCAGAAGTTCAAGTTATCGACCAAACCAGTGAATTAAAAACACAAAAAATTCCTTTAGGCCCAGTTGCACCAATGGTGGCAATTAAGCAATTGGGGAGCAATGGTGGCGGTTGGTATGGACCAAACAGCACAGTGCCTTTAGAAAATCCAACACCATTGTCAAATTTCTTAGAAATGATGGCAATTCTGTTGATTCCTGTTTCAGTCATATTCATGTTGGGTTTTTTTACCCAACGTGCCAAATTTGCAGGTTTTGTCTTTGCTTCGATGCTGTTGATGTCAGTTATTTCTGCAAGCAGTGCGATTTGGTCAGAAAGTTTATCTTCAACCTCAACCTTACTTTCAGCAATGGAAGGGAAAGAAGTTCGTCTGGGTGAAACATCTTCTGCGATTTGGGCAGCCATCACCACACAAGTGAATAATGGTTCAGTTAATATGATGCATGATTCTTCTGCGCCACTGACTGGATTGATTGAATTGTCAAATATGTTGATCAATGCAATTTGGGGCGGGATTGGCTGCGGTTTACAGCAATTTATGATCTATCTATTTTTAGCCGTTTTCATTGCAGGCTTAATGACTGGTCGTACTCCTGAGTTATTTGGGCGAAAAATCGAAGCAGGGGAAATCAAATTACTGGCTGTGGTGATTTTGATTCAGCCCATCACTATTCTTGGATTAAGTTCGATTGCATTGTTTTTTCCTGAATTGACAGGAAATAGTAATCCGCAATATCACGGTATTTCGCAAATTTTATATGAATATGTTTCTGCATTTGCCAACAATGGTTCAGGTTTTGAGGGCTTATCTGACAATACCGTATGGTGGAATGTCAGCTGTGCAATTGCTTTACTCCTTGGACGTTTCCCGACGCTCATTATTCCATTATGGATCGCAACACGTTTGGCAGCCAAACGCCAAGCACCTGAAAGTAGTGGGAGTTTAAAAGTCGAAACACCAACATTTGCACTGACCTTGATCGCAATCGTGGTGATGTTGACTTCATTACAATTTATGCCAGTGCTTGTCTTGGGACCAATTGCTGATCAGTTGTTATTGGTACAAGGTTAAGGGTGAATACAATGAATCATTCAAATCAATCTTCTCAAAACAGCATCGCTTCAACTTTATTGCAAAGTGAAGCATGGAAAAATGCCTTCATCAAATTGTTACCACAACATGTGATGAAAAACCCAGTCATGGCTATCGTGTGGTTGGGAACAATCATTACTTTGGTCAGTACTTTGATGGGCTATGCAAGTTTGGTATTTGGCTTGTTAGTGACCTTAGTTTTGTTTATCACCGTTTTATTCGCTAACTATGCAGAAGCGGTTGCAGAGGCGAAAGGTCGTGGACAGGCATCGTCCTTACGTCAGGCACGTCAAAATTTAACAGCACGACGTTTAACTTCTCAAAATGATGCTGAAGGTACTCAAATTCCTGCAGCTTCTTTAAAAATGAATGATTTGATTGAAGTTCGTGCAGGAGAATTGATTCCTGCCGATGGTGAAATTATTCAAGGTTTTGCCACAATCAATGAAGCAGCAGTAACAGGTGAGTCCGCCCCCGTACTTCGTGAAGCTGGAACGGATAAATCTGGGGTGATTGGTGGTACAAAAGTACTGACAGATCGCATCATCGTGCAAGTGACTGCTGAATCAGGCAATAGTTTCCTAGATCGTATGATTGCCTTGGTTGAAGGCTCAAATCGCCAAAAAACACCCAATGAAATTGCTTTGGGGATTTTACTCACCGTGATGACTGTGACTTTTATTGTTGTTGTCGTGAGTTTGCCTTTTATTGGTTATTTCTTAGATATTGAAATCAATCCAATTCTATTGGTGGCGCTATTGGTGTGTTTAATTCCAACCACGATTGGTGGTTTATTACCTGCGATTGGTATTGCAGGGATGAACCGTGCTTTAAAAGCCAATGTGATTGCTAAATCAGGTAAGGCTGTGGAAGTTGCAGGCGATGTCGATGTATTACTGCTCGATAAAACAGGAACAATTACTTATGGCGATCGTCAAGCAACCGCATTTTATCCAGTGACAGGTGTAACTGAGGCAGAATTACGTCAGGCCGCTGTATTGACATCATTGGCAGATCCAACACCAGAAGGTAAGTCAGTCGTGGCTTTGGCAAAAGATCAAGGTGAACGGATTATTGAACCTACACAAGCTGAGTTTATTGCGTTTAATGCAGCAACGCGAATTTCAGGCGTGAATTTGTCAGATGGGCATCAGATCCGTAAAGGTGCTTTGGATGCCATTTTAAAATTTACATCACAACATATTGAACATCATGCTGAATTAAAAACCCGTGTTGAACAAGTGGCCTCTAAAGGTGCGACACCGCTTGTGGTTGCAAAAGATCAAAATATTCTCGGTGTGATTGAACTTTCAGATGTAATTAAACAAGGCATCAAAGAAAAGTTTGCTCGCTTACGTGAAATGGGGATTAAAACGGTCATGGTGACAGGCGATAATCCTTTGACTGCGGCTGCAATTGCAGCTGAAGCAGGTGTGGATGATTATATTGCCGAAGCAAAACCTGAAGATAAATTAAGCTGTATACGTACTGAACAGAATAAAGGGCATTTGGTGGCAATGGTGGGTGATGGTACCAATGATGCACCTGCTTTGGCACAAGCAGATATTGGTTTAGCGATGAACTCAGGTACGCAAGCAGCCAAAGAAGCAGGCAATATGGTGGATTTGGATTCTGATCCAACCAAATTATTGGCTATGGTTGAAATCGGCAAACAACAATTGATTACACGTGGTGCATTAACCACATTCTCTTTGGCCAATGATGTATCTAAGTACTTCGCGATTCTGCCTGCTTTATTCGTAGCTGCGATTCCTCAAATGCATGTGTTGAATGTTATGCAATTGGGAAGTCCAGAAAGTGCGATTCTTTCAGCATTGATTTTTAACGCGATTATTATCCCGATGCTTATTCCAATTGCACTGCGTGGTGTGAAATTTAAACCTTCAACATCTACACAATTATTGCGCCGTAATATGTTGATTTATGGGGTTGGTGGGGTCGTATTACCATTCGTAGTGATCAAAGCGATTGATCTTCTGATTAGTCCACTCTTGTCACTTTAATTATTGAGGATGATAAAAATGAATATTGAAAATAATCAACTCATTGATTCATCAATGGCTGAGTTAGTACGTGGTTCTCTCGGGTTAACCGTTATTGCATTGGGTTTATGTGGCTTCATTTATAGTAGTGTAGCTACAGGGTTTGGACAGGTGATATTTCCCGATCAGGCCAATGGCAGTATGATGATTGAAAATAATCAAATTGTCGGTTCACGTTTGGTGGCTCAACCATTTACCCAAGCGCAATATTTCCACCCTCGGCCATCTGCTGCCAATTATGATCCAATGGCGATGGCTGGTAGTAATATGGCGAGAACGAATCCAGAATTGAATAAAATCATCAATGAACGGTTGAATAAAATCTCTACACAGGAGCAGATTGATCCATCAAAAATTCCTGCAGATCTAGTCACTGCTTCAGGTAGTGGGATTGATCCTGAAATTAGTGTGCAATCGGCAATGATTCAAGTGAAACGTATTGCTCAAGCGCGACATCTTGCAGATCAAGATGTGATAAAACTAGTACAGGAACAAGCGGTGCAGCCGACTTTTGGAGTTTTGGGTCAGTCACGCGTGAATGTACTTGAGTTGAATTTGGCTTTGGATCGTGTAGGGAAGTGATGGATAATTAAAAAAGATTATTTAATCACAGTTTTAAAATAGGGATTGGGCTTTTATTTGAGTAAAAGTCCTCTTTCCGAAGTAATACTTCTCAGCCTTTGGAGAGGGAGAAGTTGTGCGAATAAAAAGATTAACGTTGTTTTAAAATTCAACACATATAGCAGAAATCTATGAATGACCAACGAAGCAACAAAGCGGATGTCTTATTACAACATACCCAGCGTTACCAATCTGGGCGATTGACGATTTTTTTAGGTGCAGCGCCGGGTGTGGGTAAAACTTTTGCGATGTTGGTTCGTGCACATGAGTTGGCATTACAAGGAAGTAATATTGTTATTGGTTATGTGGAAACACATGGTCGGAGTGAAACTGAAAACTTAATAGCGGGTTTAACGGTTATTCCTCGAAAGGTCATTGAATATCAAGGGCATTCTTTGGAAGAAATGGATTTGGACGCCGTATTGGAGAAAAAGCCCAGTATTGTACTTGTCGATGAGTTTGCTCATACCAATATGCCGAGTAGTCGGCATGAAAAGCGTTGGCAAGACATCAATGAATTATTAGATGCTGGTATTGATGTTTTCACCACAATGAATATTCAGCATTTAGAAAGCTTGAATGATGTGGTGTATCAAATTACAGGAATTCGTGTATCAGAAACCGTACCCGATCGTGTATTCGAACGGATTCGTGATATTCGCTTGATTGATTTACCTGTAAATGAATTATTGGAACGGTTAAATCAAGGTAAGATTTATGTTCCTGAACAAGCAGAACAGGCATTACAACGTTTTTTTAATCATTCCAATCTTACTGCTTTACGTGAATTGGCGATGCAAACCGTCGCTAGTCATGTGGATAGTGATGTGCGGGAAAGTTTTGCGGTTCAGGGGATTGCACCAATTCCATTAAAAAATCATATTTTGGTGCTGATTGAAGGTAATGGTCATGCGGAGGCATTGGTTCGGATAGGCTGCCGTATTGCTGAAAATCGTTTGGCAAATTGGACTGTGGTGACATTTTCCCCAGAATCCAATATACAACAATCAGAAAATGTACAAAGCCGAGAGATTGAAAATGCTTTCAATTTGACTCGTCAAATGGGGGGGATGACAGAAATTTTATATGGTCAACAACATGCTCGTACATTATTTGATTATGTTATGGATCACGGAATTTCCACACTTGTATTAGCACAAATTAAACCACCTAACACATGGTTTAATTTTAAACTTAATTTGCTTGAACAGATTTTAAAGTATCAACCAAGTTTTGAACTGAGTATTGTACCTATTACATCAGAGCCAAGACCGCGACATTTTTTTCAACGACAAGGGGCTTTCTTAACCTTCAGAGAAAGTCTGTATGTGGTACTGACTACAGCAATTAGTATTATCATCGCAAGTTTAGGAGAAAAATATCTTGGTATTGAAGAGCTTTCAGTTATTTTTATAACCGCTGTGGTATTTGTTGCTTCTAAAACTCGAATGGTGGCTGCAGTATTTTCAGCGCTTTTATTTTTCTTAGCCTATAATTTTTTCTTTATTTCACCTAAATTTACTTTGCAAATTTCAGCACATCAAGGTGTGATCACGGTCGTGGCTTTTCTTGGTGCGGCTCTGATTGCCAGTCGTTTAGCATCGCGCCTCCGTGAACAAGTAACAGCGTTGAAAGCAGCCAATAGCTATAACAGTATCATGCAAGATTTAGGGCAAAAGCTTTCGGTTGCTGTGGATCTCAAGCAAGTACAAGAAATTGCAAGTAGTAGTTTAAGTAAAAATTTAAAAGCGCAAGTATGGTTATATTGTCCAGAAGCTTCAGATGGTAAAGATATCTTAAAACAACTCAGTGATAAAGAGCGGATTTCAGCTGAATGGACATTTAAAAATTTACAACCTTCAGGTCGTTTTACCCAGACGTTGACTGAAAATGCGTGGTGGTTTTTACCTCTACTTGCATCAAAACAATGTTTAGGGGTGATCGGTATTCAGTTTTTACATACATCAGCGCATCTCGGAAATGAACAAAAGCGTTTAGCTGAAGCAATGGTCGAATATATTGCACAAGCCATCTATAGGACGCAATTAACCAAAGCTTTAGAGGTAGCCAATGTCAGTTCAGAAACTGAGAAATTGCGTTCAGCACTCTTATCCTCAGTTTCACATGATCTACGTTCACCACTCGCGTCAATGATTGGTGCTGCGGATACATTGACGCATTATCGGCATGCCATGGATGAACAAGATCAAGCTAGTCTTTTGGAAGCGATTCGTTTGGAAGGTGAGCGTTTAGACCGTTATATCCAAAATTTACTTGATATGACACGTTTAGGTCATGAGGGTTTAAGTTTAAAGCGCGATTGGATTGGTGTGGATGAATTAGTTGGTTCTGCTGTTAGACGATTACAACGCTATATGCCACACGCCGTGATTGAAGTGCATTTACCTGAGCAAAGTTTAAGTCTATTTGTGCATGCGGCATTAATCGAGCAAGCAATTTTTAATGTTTTAGAAAATGCAGCAAAATTTTCACCTGAACAGCAAGCTGTGATTGTTGATGTAATGCGAGTCGGTGATAATGAAATTGAAATAGCGATTAGCGATCAAGGACAGGGGATTCCTGAGGATGAGCGAGATCGGATTTTTGATATGTTTTATACTATGGAACGAGGCGATCGTGGGCAATATGGTACAGGATTGGGTTTAACCATTGTTAAAGCGATTATTGGTGCACATATGGGGAAAATTAGTGCATCATCAGCAAAGAATAATCATGGAACTTGTATCCGAATTATATTGCCAATTCAACAGATTACATAAATTTAAACCTGTCTAAATTATTGATTTTAATTAGTTATATGTGTTTGTGAGGAATAATGATGTCTGAGAAAAATGCTACAGTCAGTTCAACGACGCATATTTTAATTATTGATGATGAAACACAGATTCGTAAATTTTTAGATATAGCACTTAGAGCACAGGGCTATAAAACTTTATTGGCTGAAAATGGGCAAAAAGGCTTAGAATTATTGGCATTGCAAGGTGCTGATTTAATTATACTTGATCTTGGATTACCTGATTTAGATGGGTTTGATGTTCTTAAAGAATTACGAATATGGTCAAAAACTCCAGTGATTGTACTTTCTGTACGTGCGGATGAAGTTGAAAAAGTAAAACTACTTGATGCTGGTGCGAATGACTATGTGACTAAACCATTTAGTGTACAAGAGTTAATGGCAAGAATACGTGTCTTACTGCGGCAATATCAACATGTTGCAGTTGAATCAGCTATTTTTGATGATGGTGTACTCAAAATTGATTTTGCTCAACGTCAGGTATTTTTAGAACAGAATTTAGTGACTTTAACCCGAAAGGAATATCAATTACTCAGTCTATTGGCTCAACATAAAGGTCAATTATTGACTCAGCCTCAAATTCTAAAGGAGTTATGGGGGCCGACACATCAGGAAGACACGCATTATTTACGAATTCTAGTTGCTAAACTAAGAGCTAAATTGAATGATAATGCTGTACATCCTAAATATATTGTGACCGAGCCTGGTATTGGTTTAAGGTTTTTAAATGTTTTGGTGTAGTAGAGCTTATTATCAATATTAATGAGTTAAATATTGAGTGTTAGTTTATTTAACATAATCAATGCTTAAGCACTAATTTATAGGCTTGTTTTTGTCACTTTCAATAGATTCACTCGAAAGAATGGCTTTGTACAAAAAATAATGGCAAACCATCTTCTTGGTCTTGCAATTTCATCGCTTGCGTACCATCTCGGTATTCAAAGATAACAATAGGGTAATTATCCCAATCAACAACATAAAAACGTCGATTGTTAATAGTTGATGTTCAGTAAATTGGTGCTGCAATAAACGCATAAATTTGCTTTTATTGGGTGAGAGTAGATTTAACTCACGTATATGATCTGAATCTGATTGAGCACTAAGTTTGCCACGATGTTTTTCATTCAAGCTGAGATAGATATGACGTGTTTCGTAGGTTGAGCAACTTTAAGTTTGTGAGCCGGTATATGGAGAGCCTAAAGCAAAACCTATAAGTAAGAAATGATGATGAGCATTGGTATTAAGCTTAGAATAATCTTAGGTTAAGTATAATAGTGTTCTATTTATATGTAAATGCTATTTAACATAATAGTTTCGTTATGCGACTTCCAAGCTATCAACTAAAAAAGAGCCTTATTCAGGCTCTTTTTTTGTTAGTAATCAGGATCAATGTAGATTATTAGTTTTTTAATTTAAGGTTTCCATCTTCATCAATATCAATTTTATTGATTGTCATTTCTATAAGTTTATGAATTATTTGGCTTTCTGATTTTAGTGTTTTGAAACCATTCATAACTAGTTTTTTGTTTAAATAATTAAGTCTAGCTTCTAAAGCTTCTTGTTCCCATTTATTTAGTTTTACAGTTTCAGCCATCTCGAAATCCAAAAATTTACTAAAGTTCATCATTGTATACATTTCTATACAAATATCCTTGCGTATACTGGTATACCGATATATTATCGGCACATCACGGTATACCAGTATACTTATTATG